>CACAXN010000041.1 GCA_902536455.1 uncultured Prochlorococcus sp. | reverse complement strand
GTCTATTTACTCTCCAAAATATAATAGAAAAAGCAGATTTAAAGATAATTGAGGTTGAAGAATTATCAACTCATGGAGGGAGTTTAAGGGTTTGGTTTACTCACAAAGATAATCCCATAAAAGAGTCATCATCTGTTGGATTCATTTTAAAAAAAGAGAATGATTCCAGAATTTTATCTACAGAAACATTTGATCATTTCCGCCATAATTGTAATCTTATAAAATTAAATCTTTTAGAATTTTTAATTGATTTAAAAAGAAAAGATAAGACAATAATAGGATATGGTGCCGCCGCAAAAGGGAATACTTTATTGAACTATTTAGGTATTACAAAAGATTTACTTCCTGCTGTAATCGATAAGGCTAAAAGTAAACAAGGTAAATTTCTTCCTGGCAGTCATATACCTATACTTGAACCTAGTAAAATAGAAACACTTAATCCAGATTATATTTTAGTCTTGCCATGGAATTTAATTAATGAAATCAAAAAACAATTACCAAATAAGAAATTAATAACTGCAATTCCCGAATTAAAAAATCACTTTTAATAAATGTATATTGAGGTGTATTTAATAATCAAAAAAATTTTTATATCTAATTAACCCTCTTTTATTTTTTTAAAGAGGTAGTATTTTTAAATAAAAATAATGATTGAGTTCTATTAAAAACTAATTTTTTTATCAGGATTTATGAAGTGCTTGAAGAAGCTGAAAATAATTGGATAGCAAGTTATCTTGATCCAAAAACAACTTATAATAATTTTTAAAAAACTAAGATTATTTGTTCCAATTTACTTTAGGATAATTCATAAATATTATGACACCTTCCTTAAGTAAATCCTTTTATATATGACCTATTATTGAAAAGATTAAAATCAAATCCTTAAAATATATATGATGAAAATCCGCCTTAAAGGTTTGTGGCATTGTAATATTTCAAATTAATTAAAGACTAATTATTGAATTATTTTCAACTTTTAATATTTTATCGCAGTATTTTTTTGTTGAAATTTTATGAGATATAAGAATTACTGTTTTGTCCTTATAATACCTCTTGATAGAATTCATAACTTCGTTTTCAGTTTCAGTATCTAAAGCACTTGTTGCCTCATCTAAAATCAATATATCTGAATTCTTATAAAGAGCTCTTGCTATTCCAATTCTTTGTCTTTGCCCTCCACTTAATCGAGAACCTCCTTCTCCAACAAAAGTATCAAATTCTTTTTCAGTTTGCATTATAAAATCATAAATCTTAGCAATTTTTGCAACCATTTTAATCCTCTCAATATCAAAATATTTGCATGAAAATGCAATATTATTTGCAAAAGAATCATCATTTAAATAGATATTTTGAGGTACATATGATAAATTCTTTCTCCATCCATAAATATGATTTGGATTGTTTTTTGCATAAAGATTAATATTGTCTATTTTTAAGTCGCCATTTGTGGGTATTAGTAAACCAGCTAAAATATTAATAAATGTGGTTTTGCCAGAACCAGTTTTACCGAATATGGCTATAAATTCTCCTTTATTTAATCTAAGGTTTATATCCTTAAGAATATATCTATTTTGATCAATATATTTAAAAGAAATATTTTTGAATTGTATCCAACTTTTGAAATTTAAGGCTTTAACATTTTGTGGGATTAATTCTATTTTTTCCTTAACTTTTAGATTTACGCGAATTTTAGAAATTTCAGACTTATAAGATTTGATTGATGCCCAAGCACTAAATATTTGCTGAAGGGAAGGTAATAACCTTTGCGATGCCAAACCAAATGTACCTAAGAGAGGTAATAAATCATTAACTTTAGGCGAATCATTGGAAATAAAAATTATTGCAATAAAACTTATGAAGATAAAGCCAAGAGCCTCTATTGCATACTTGGGAAAGATTTGTATAAAACTATTATCAACACTTAGACGTCTCATTTTAATATCTAATTTTGCAAAATTTTTAATATGTATATTTTGAGAATTAGAAATTATGATTTCCTTTATTGAGTTTAGATTTTCTTGAATTTGCTTTATTTGTAAACTTATACTTTTAGTAATAATTTCACTGTTACTTGACAATTTATTTCTTGAAAAAAAAGCTATTAAAATGTATGTTGAACAAAAAACTAATATTGCGGAAATAGCTATACTAGTTTCTATTGCAAAAAGTCCGAATAAAATTCCAATTGTTAAGAATACTGAAGTATAAAGTTGTAAAAGTTGTCTAGTAGCTCCAACAACTTTGGATACATAATCCGAGATTTCTGCAACAATTTCACTGCTGTTGTCTATTAAATGGTATTGGTAAGGTTTATATAACTCTCTTGAAAATAAATTACAACTTATATCACTACCA
>CACAXN010000040.1 GCA_902536455.1 uncultured Prochlorococcus sp. | reverse complement strand
TCACCAACCAATGCCATTCTCCCAACTACTCTTCTTGGCCTTGGATGTTCTGGAATAGGGTGAGCTTCTACCTTTATTACCTCACCATTAACAAGTCTTTTCTTTGCCCTATTTCTTACACCTTCTTGAAGTCCTTTAATTAATGACTGATTCTTTTGCATGGTTCCAGTGCCCACAGCAACATGATCATATTTAGGAAATACCCATCCATAAAAATCAGGAGAAACATCAGTCCCGACATACATTTCAGCAAGATCTTCGTAGTAACTCATTTCTTCTTTAGGTAATTTAATTCTCTCCTGAAATGCTATGGCAACTTTGTAATCTCCTGCATCCATTGCTTTTGCAACTCTGCTATTGGCTCCATCAGCTCCGATTAAAAGGTCAACAGTAAGCTCTTTGAGCTCACCTTTTTTATCTCCATTAGTAAAATCTGAATATAAGAGTTTGTATGGTCCCTGATTATTTTCGCCAGTATCAATAGAAGTAACTAATCCATTTATTAATGTAGCACCAAGATCTGAAGCTCTGTTGCGCATAAAAGCGTCCATAACTTCTCTTCTACACATCCCAATAAACTCATTATCACTTTTCCCATAAACTCTATCTAAACTTATATCTACCTCTCTATTTGATGGAGATATCATTCTCATATGCCTTACTTTTCTATCAATAATTGACTCAGGTAAATCAAATTCTTCGACCATGCAAAGTGGAATTGCTCCTCCACATGGTTTTGCATTATCTAATTTTCTCTCGAAGAGCCAAGTTTCTATTCCAGCTTTAGCAAGAATTTCTGCCGCACATGAACCACTTGGACCTCCTCCAATTACAGCTACCCTCAACATATGAAAAAAAAATAATACTGTATATAAAAGCTACATCTTTTTTGCTTATAAAAGTGCATTTCTTAAAATAATGGTTAATATCGAAATATCTTTTTCGAATTCATCTTTAAATATTGGATCAAAACAAAGATATCAATCAATTTGATATACCGCTTGCCAAAAGAACATACTTAAAAACATCTAATTCAATATTATTAAAAAGATTATTAGTATCATCTCCATTTCTTCTACTCATTTTTTCTAATGTTACATTGCGATTGATAAGAAATTTTGATGCAGGACCTCTAACTAACTTCATTTTTCAAGTTGAAAGAAATCATGACTATAGAGTTTTGGGACATCTACCCTATAACGAAATTCCTAGGGAGAAACTAGTTTTAATTGAGCCAAATATTGAAGTTCATATTGATATGCGTGATTCCTTATTAAAGATGAGAGAAGAAGCGAAAAAGGATGGAATATATTTGGTTTTTTTGAGTGGTTATAGATCAATAAATTTGCAAAAAGATATCTTTTATTCTTTAAAATCAATTAGAAACCAAGAAGCTGCTGAAAGAGCTAGAGTTTCAGCACCTCCAGGATATTCGGAACATAGTACTGGTTTCGCAATTGATATTGGTGATGCTACCCAGAGAGAAACAGACTTTGAAACCGAATTTGAAAATACTAAAGCCTTTAGATGGTTAATAAAGAATGCTGCAAAGTTTCACTTTAAGTTATCCTTTAAAAAGGATAATAAATACATAGATTACGAACCTTGGCATTGGAGATATGAGGGATCAATAGAAGCTTTAAAAATTTTTGAAAGTTCAAATAGGAAAATGCAGATCTAACTGATTAATTAAATTATTCAATATGATTATGTTTTTCAAAGTCTTGGAGAGAAAATTCTCATAATAAGCATTCTTTGAGTTAGCCTTAATTAAGTCAATCCACTATTAATAAAAAATTTTATAAATGTCATCTTCGATAAAAGAAATTAGGAATGTCGCAATTATTGCCCACGTAGATCATGGGAAGACGACTCTCGTGGATGCATTGCTATCTCAATCAGGAATATTTAGAGACAATGAAGTTATTCCTACCTGTGTAATGGATTCAAATGATCTCGAAAGAGAAAGAGGTATAACAATACTCTCAAAAAACACTGCAGTTAATTATAAAGACACCAGAATTAATATTATAGATACACCTGGTCATGCAGATTTTGGAGGAGAAGTCGAGAGGGTTTTGGGAATGGTTGATGGTTGTTTGCTTATTGTTGATGCAAATGAAGGGCCGATGCCTCAAACAAGATTTGTTTTAAAAAAAGCATTAGAGAAAGGACTTAGGCCTATAGTCTTTGTAAATAAAATTGATAGACCAAGAGTAGTACCAGAAATAGCAATTGATAAGGTACTTGATTTGTTTTTGGAATTAGGCGCTGATGATGATCAATGTGATTTCCCTTATCTTTTTGGAAGCGGCCTATCTGGATTCGCAAAGGATGAGATGGAATCAAATAGTGATAATATGATGCCTCTCTTTGAAGCTATTATCAGACATGTTCCACCGCCAGTAGGTGA
>CACAXN010000039.1 GCA_902536455.1 uncultured Prochlorococcus sp. | reverse complement strand
TTAGTAATGACAACAGGGACCCCAAACAGTAGTGATAGGGGAGCAAGAATAATGGCAGAAGCAGCAAAGGCTGTTAAGGCTAAAGTTGATATTCCAATCCAAGGTCAATGCGAACCGCCTGATAATCCAATTTGGTTTAGAAAAATGAAAGACTCAGGCATTGATAGTTTAGGTATGCATTTAGAGGTTGTGGAGGAGAAGATAAGAAAAAAAATTCTTCCCGGCAAGTCTGAAATTTCTCTTGAAAGATACTATAAAGCTTTCGAAGAAAGTGTCTCAGTGTTCGGCAGAGGAGAAGTTTCTACATATTTATTAGCTGGACTAGGGGATAGCAAAGAATCCCTTATAAATTGCAGTAAAAAATTGATATCTATAGGAGTTTATCCTTTCATAGTTCCATTTGTGCCAATAGCAGGAACGCCTCTGGAACATCACCCCTCCCCAAGCACTGATTTCATGATTGATATTTATCAATCAGTCTCGCAATTACTAAATGAAGGCAACATAAAATCTGATGAAATGTCCGCTGGTTGTGCCAAATGCGGTGCCTGCTCAGCTTTATCACTATTTGAGAATTAAATATTATGTTTTTTATTGACCCCTCAAGTGAGGATATCGGCAGAAGCTTTAGCTCTGCGCCTTACTATTTCACACCCTCCGTAAGATCAGGTATTGGAATTGAAGAAGAAGATTTTATGATATCTCCAAGTTCAAATTCAGAAAACTTTTCGTTTCATTTGCTTGAAGATGATTCTCCCCTTATCAAAGATTACTGGGAATTACGAAAGAGAATATTTTGCGAAGAACAGAATATTTTTGCTGAATCTGACATTGATGAAATTGATCAAAATGCATACCCAATAGTTTCATTGAATTCTGGATATAGCACTAAAGAGAGAGTCGTTGGCGTAGTGAGAATTTACGAAACAGAAAAAAGACAATGGTATGGGGGGAGACTAGGTGTAGATTCTGTTTTCCGTAAATTCAACCAAATAGGAAAAGGATTGATCTGGAAAGCAGTAACTACAGCAAATGGATGGGGTTGCGATCAATTTTTAGCAACTGTTCAGATCCAAAATGTGAGTTTTTTTAGACGCCTCAAATGGAAATCAATTAAACAAATAGAAATCAAGGGAATAAAACATCACCTAATGGAAGCTGACTTAAATTATTACAAGCCTTCAAAATTAAGCAGGCCAGGCTGGTATTTAAGTGAAAAAGTGACCACATAAAATGTTAGATAAACTTATCAAAAAATTGCAAACACACAGTGGTATTGAATCTAAAAAAGATATTCAAAGTGCTGCAAAAACTTTCTCACATAACCCGTTCAGCGAACTTGGTAAATCTGCAATGCTTGGAGATGATGCAGCAGTAATTCCACAACAATCAGGCTTGTTATTAATGGCGAGTGAAGGAATTAGTCCAAGCTTAGTAGAAAGAGAACCGTGGTTCGCAGGTTGGAGCAGCGTATTAGTTAATATCAGTGACATCACTGCAATGGGTGGGAAGCCCATAGCATTAGTAAATAGTATTTGGAGTGAAAATGATTTAGAAAAACACAATAAAATTCTTTCTGGTATGAGTTTTGCCTGTGAAAAATTTAATGTCCCAATGGTAGGTGGTCACTCAAATCAAAAAAGTCCATATTTTGCTTTATCCGTATCAATTCTTGGAGTTATAGAAGGTCCTACTCTTTCTTCAAGGTTCGCAGATTCTGGAGATGAATTATGGATAATAGCGAATAAAGATGGATATTTTTTTAAAGATTATCCGTTCTGGGATGCGGCTACGAAAGCCTCGGCAACTTTACTTAAAAAACATTTTTCATTGATACCCTTTCTTGCAAAAAAAAATATTATTCACGCAGCCAAAGACATTAGTATGGGAGGTATCACAGGCACTGCCGTTATGTTTGCTGAATCTGCTGGAAAAAAAATTGTGATTGATATTGAGAAAATTGAACGCCCTAAAGGAGTACCAGAATTTGACTGGCTTACATGTTTCCCAAGTTATGGTTTTCTTTGTGCTATCAAGCCGGACAAAGCTTATTTCTTAAAGGATGCTTTAAGACCATATGATGAACTTATTTGCTGTCATGTCGGCAACTTTGAAAATGGTAATAGCAGTGTTTATATCAAAAATTCAAATGGAGCAGAATTACTTTGGGAAGAGGATACTCCTCTCACTGGATTTACTCATATAAATTAAATCAATAATGCTCCAATCAATTAAAATTTTTACATAAAAAAGATACTAAAAAAATGCCTGAAATTAATTTTCAATTAAATTTACCAGATGGTAAAAAAAAATATCTATATTCGCCCTCTACAGTAATTCTTGAATATTTAAAACCTGGAGATTCTTTAAAAATTTCAGATTTTAAGTCTCTTGCTATTCAAGCTTTGCATAAGGCTTCCGAAAAAGTAA
>CACAXN010000038.1 GCA_902536455.1 uncultured Prochlorococcus sp. | reverse complement strand
ATTCTTACAGTAAGACTTCCATGTAATCCGATATTTCCTGTAGGACCTATCTATCTGGCAGACCATATTCATAAATGTTTCCCAACCATTGAACAGCAATTTATCGATCTAGCAATAATCCCAACTAATAAAGTTTCTAAATACTTAATTAGAAAAATTGATCAATTTAGACCTCACCTAATCATTTTTTCATGGAGGGACATACAAATTTACGCGCCTGTAGATGGCAGAAGTGGAAACCCCTTACAAAATTCATTTGAGGTTTTCTATTCGAATAACATATTAAAAAAGATAAGAGGTTCATGGGGAGGATTAAAATTAATTGCATCACACTATGGAGAAATCTATAGAAATACTTCCTTAGTCAAGATTGGACTTAAAAGAGCACAAAAGTACAATAAAAATGTAAAAGTAATCTTAGGAGGTGGTGCTGTTAGTGTTTTCTATGAACAACTAGGAAATCTACTGCCTAAAGGAACTGTAATTTCTGTTGGAGAGGGAGAAAATCTTATAGAGAAAATTATTAGGGGTGATTCGATAGAGGATGAGAGGTGTTACCTTGCTGGGCAGAAACCTAGGAACAAATTAATACATGAACAACCTTTAGGTACTGTTAAAACAGCCTGCAATTATAAATATATCCAATCTATATGGCCAGACTTCAACTGGTACATAGAAGGTGGAGATTACTATGTAGGAGTGCAAACAAAAAGAGGTTGTCCTCATAATTGTTGTTTCTGCGTTTACACAGTTGTGGAGGGCAAAAAAGTTCGTGTAAACCCAGTGAACGAAGTTATAAAAGAAATGAAGCAATTATATGATCTTGGAGTAAGGGGATTTTGGTTCACAGATGCGCAGTTTATCCCCTCTAAAAAACACATTGAAGATGCAAAAACACTTTTGCAAGCTATTAAAGATCAAGGCTGGAACGACATTAATTGGGCTGCATACATAAGAGCAGATAATATTGATGCTGATCTTGCTCAGCTTATGGTGGATACAGGTATGAGCTATTTTGAAATAGGTATCACTTCAGGATCTCAAGAACTAGTTAGAAAAATGATGCTAGCTTATAACCTTGAAACGGTACTAAATAATTGCAGAATGCTTGTTAAATCAGGTTTTAAAAATCATGTTTCCGTCAATTATTCATTTAACGTTTTTGATGAAACGCCAAACACCATAAGACAAACTATTGCTTATCATCGAGAACTAGAAAATATTTTTGGGAAAGGTTTAGTTGACCCAGCTATATTCTTTATAGGATTACAACCTCATACTCTTCTTGAAAAGTATGCTTTAGATCAAAAAATTTTGAAGCCAAACTATAATCCAATGAGTATGATGCCTTGGACAGCCAGAAAACTTTTATGGAATCCAGGATCTCTAGGTAAGAAGCTCGGTCAAGTTTGCTTAGAAGCTTTTGATAATAAAGAAGATGAATTTGGTAAAAAAGTTATCGACATCCTTGAAAGAGAGTATGGCAAATCCTCTTTGAAAGAATCATTAAAAGTTCGTCCATTATCTGAAAGGAAATTAGTCCACTCAAAGTAAATTAATGTCTCCTTAATCCTCTTTCTCAATTGAACTAGAAATTCCTTTTGATTTTAATGATTCTGAATAAAATTCTGCTGGCTCTAAGTCACAAACAATGACCAAACCTATACCAGTATTATGAGCCTCTAGCATTATAGAAATAGCATCTTGCTCACTTAATTGCGGGACAACCTCTCTTAGTGAAACAGTGACATACTCCATAGAATTAACTGGATCATTATGAAGTAAAACTTTGTATTTGGGAGATTTATTTTTTAATTCAACAGGTTTCTTTTCGATCACTGCTGAATTATTAGGTAAATTTTGTTCCGACTTCATGAACAACATTAAATTTGCATAATCTAGTTAATATTTATTATTATATCTTAATTATTCTTTCCATTGCATCAAGGACGTTTGATCGTGAGTTAAATGCTGACAAACGAAAATAACCCTCTCCAGATAATCCAAATCCGCTACCAGGTGTACCAACTACACTAACTGATTGAAGGAGAAAATCAAAAAAATCCCATGATGTCATTTGATCCGGAACTTTGATCCAAATGTAAGGAGCATTATCCCCACCGAAAACTTTATATCCTGCGATCTGAAGTTTATTTTTCATAATTTTTGCATTTTCCATATAAAAATCAATTAACCCTCTGACCTCTTTCTTTCCTTCAAGAGAATAAACAGCCTCTGCACCCTTTTGAACGATATAACTTACTCCGTTGAATTTTGTAGATTGTCGCCTATTCCAAAGAGGCCATAAGTGTATTTCTTCATTTGTTGAGCTGAAACCTAAAAGATTTTTAGGTATTACTGTATAAGCACACCTGACTCCTGTGAATCCTGCATTCTTTGAAAAAGATCTAAATTCAATAGCACAATCCTTTGCTCCCTCAATCT
>CACAXN010000037.1 GCA_902536455.1 uncultured Prochlorococcus sp. | reverse complement strand
CGTACTGCTTACAGTCTTCAATTATATTTTCAATCTTGTAGTTTTTTGCACTTGGTATTATCATTTCTCTTATTTTTTGGTTTGAAGCATGTAAGCTTATTGCTAATGTAAATTGGCAATTACCTAAAATTTGGAAAGACTTTTCTGATAATTTATTTATCATTTTTGGAATAGCGACAGTGCTTACAGTTATCTTTCTCTGGCTAATTTGAAAATCCTCATTTATGGATCTAATTGACACGAGCAAGTCATCAATATTCAATAAGGGCTCACCCATACCCATGAAAACAATATTGGTAACTTTTCTATTCATTTCATTTTCGATATATAAAATTTGATCTAAAATTTCACTTGCTTTTAAAGATCTCTTCAAACCTTCCTTACCAGTTGCGCAAAATTTGCAGTCCATTGGGCAACCAACCTGACTAGAGAGACAAGCGGTTAGTCTTTTTTCAGTTGGTATACCAACGCACTCAATATTTTCATTATCGTTTGTATTCAGTAACAACTTTAGAGTGCCATCGTTAGCTAAATTTCTTTCTTGAATACTTAGCTCACTTACTTGGAAACCATCATCCTTTAACTTTTTCCTAAAATCTAAAGGTAAAACTTCTATTTGATCAATATTTTTCTTTTTATTTCTATAGTTATAAATCCAATTGTAAATTTGGCGACCCCTAAAAGCAGCCTGGCCATAATTCAAAGCCACATTTTCTAAATCTTTAACACTACTACCAAGAAGATTTTTCAAATTTAGTAGTCTTTAGTTCAAAACTATTTTCACCATAACAGCAAACCATGTTTTAAAAAGAATTCTGTAAGAATGAGTGCAATAAATCCAATCATGGCCATTCTTCCATTAAGTCTTTCATTGTAATTATGGAATCCATAACGGGGTAATTTTCTTTTGGGAACAATCTCAGGCTTAATCATCAGTTACAAAATAATAGGATATATTCTAATCAATGAAACAGATAATAGATAATATTTATTCATCAGAAAGAAGTCCCTCCTCTTGTAATCCCTCTAATGCAGCAGGATCAGGTAATTGATCTTCAGAAAATTGATTTTCAGCACTAGGTCTTGCAAAGGCAGCAAAATTACTGGAAGAAGGATCGATTCCGTGTCGGTTCCGCGTAGTCTCCAAATCTTCATCACTAGGATCATCGAGTATTGCAGTAGAGCTTACTGCAGGTGATTGTGGCATATCAACTGTATAGTCTGGCCTTAAATTCTGTGCTCTTCTATATCCACCAGATTCTTCCGCAAGAATATCAGGATGGGGGCCAGCCTCTGAGGATAGTTCCTCAACGAATCCGCTGAAACCAGTACCTGCAGGGATTAATCTACCAATAATAACATTTTCTTTTAAACCTCTTAACCAATCAGATTTGCCCTCAATTGCCGCTTCCGTAAGAACCCTTGTAGTCTCTTGGAATGAAGCTGCTGATATAAAGCTATCTGTATTAAGAGAGGCTTTAGTTATACCCAATAAAACCGGTGTAAACTCTGCTGGAGCTCCACCTGTAATTGCCATGGCTTGATTTGTATCTTCAACTTGCCTCAATTCTATAAGTTCGCCAGGTAACAGAGTAGTATCACCAGCATCTTCTATACGGACTTTGCTTGTCATTTGTCTAACAATGACTTCAATATGCTTATCATCAATCGCAACACCTTGAGACTTATATACATTTTGAACTTCATTTACCATACTTCTTTGTAGTTTGGATATAGATTCTCGAGCTGCCTCTAGTAGGGGCTTTTGATCTTTTAAATCGCTGAAGTAACAATCTAGTAATTCATGTGGATTAATTGGACCATCAGTTAAAATTTCTCCACCTGCAACTTGTTGTCCATCACTAACCATGATGTTTTTCCCAATTAATAGTTGATATTCGTTCACTAAATCATCTTTTTCAATGACAGATAAAGAAACTGAATCTTCGTCATTACCTTTTTTAATCTGAACAATTCCAGATTTTTTACACAAAATTGCAGCATCTCTTGGTCTCCTAGCCTCTAACAACTCTTCAATTCTAGGCAATCCTTGAACGATATCTCCAGTCTTTTGCCTCTCAAAAACAAGTAATGCTAGACCATCTCCTCTAAGAACTAAATCTCTGTCTTTAACATGTAAAACCGAATCAGGAGAAACCATATAGGGTCTGCCAAGTCTTAATGTTACTGAATTACTAGAAACTTCTTCGATTTCCCCACAAGAACTTGATTTTTCAGATTCACTGATAGGATCACCATCAACGACACGATCACCTACTTTAACAACAGCTTTATCACTAATCTTAATTTTTATTTTATCTTCTTTTCTTTCAACAATTAATCTTCTTATAGGCTCATCATCAGTAACATTTGGCAATTGCACCAATCCTTTTTCCTTACAAAGAATCTGAGTTGTAGCTATTACATCTCCAGCTTGAACTATTTGATTATTTTTAACTTGC
>CACAXN010000036.1 GCA_902536455.1 uncultured Prochlorococcus sp. | reverse complement strand
TTATACTAACTTATTGAGGATTGATCTACCGACATTTTTTAACGCTATTTCTTCCTCTTTAATCATTTTTTCATTAAGTAATTTATTAAATTCCTTAATGTTAATGTTTAAACAATCTTTCATGGCTATTGGTTTTCCGAAGGATAAACAAAATTCACTCCTAAATTCTGGAGAAACTCTACTATATGCAATTCCTATAGGAACTATAATGATTGATTCTGTTTTCTTTGTTGCTAATCGCGCCAATCGGTAAAGTCCTTCTTTAAGTACTAATTTTTTTCCATATTTATTAATTTTTCCTTCGGGGAAAACAACTAGTTGTTCCCCTTTTTCTATAAGGTCAATCGCATATCTTAATGCTGAGAGAGATGGTGATAATTGATTTATCGAAAAACATCCAAGTCTTTTTAATAACCAACCTTGTATACCTTTCATTTCGGATTTAGTAACCATAAATCTACAATCCTTTTTAGTTACTCTTCTACCCATTGCCATGGTAAGTATTAACCCGTCCCATCTTGATCTGTGGGTTGGAGCCAAAATGATAGAGGAATTTATGGGAATCGAAAAACCATTTTTTAGTATTTTCTTTTTTTTAAAAAAGAACCTTAAAACAACGTCCTGTGTAACGAACATTGCAATAAATCCCAATACAGGATTAATTTTATGCCAAATATCTAATGAATCCTTCTTCAAGTTTTACTTATTATATATTAATAATTTAAGTGTTTGACTTTTTTTATTAGCTATTATTGGGCGGTTACTAGATTGTCTAGAAACTAAGTTTTTAAAAATTATGGCTACTTTAGGAGTAAACATTGATCATATTGCAAATGTAAGGCAAGCAAGGAAAACTGTAGAGCCTGACCCTGTGCAATTTGCTTTTTTAGCTGAATTAGGAGGCGCAGATTCCATAACAGTTCATCTAAGAGAAGATAGAAGACATATACAAGATAGAGACTTATTCCTTCTGAAAGAGACTATAAAAACAAAACTCAATTTAGAGATGGCTGCTACAGAAGAAATGTTAGAAATTGCAAAAAAAACTCTTCCCGATTATGTTACTCTTGTACCCGAGAAAAGAGAGGAAGTTACTACTGAAGGCGGGTTGGATTTAAAAAGTAATATGCAATACCTCAAGAATTTTGTTGGAAATTTAAAGGGATCAAATATAGAAGTAAGTGCATTTATTGATCCTATTGGTGAACAGATAAATTATTCCAAAGAAATAGGGTTTGATTTTATAGAATTGCATACTGGAAAATATGCTGGGCTATCTGGATCCGAACAGTATAAAGAGCTCCAAAGGATTATAGAGTCTACGCATGTAGCGAATGACCTTGGATTAATTGTTAATGCTGGTCATGGACTTAATTATAATAATGTTAAAAAAATTGCATCAATTAACAATATGAACGAGCTAAATATAGGTCATAGTATTGTTGCAAGGGCTTTAGCGGTAGGATTAGAAAAGTCTGTTCGTGAAATGAAGTCACTTATTACATCAAATTAAATTTCTAATGACAACATATTTTTTCGTCGCGGCAAGTGAAAAGTTTTTAACAGTTGAAGAACCACTTGAAGAGATATTGAAAGAGAGGGAGAGAAACTATAAAGAAAACAATAAAGAAGTAGATTTTTGGCTCTTAAAAAATCCATCTTTTTTGCAAACTACTCAATTTGATGATCTGAAAGCAAAGATTCCGTCCCCTCCAGCAGCTGTTTTATCGACTGATAAAAAATTTATAACTTTTTTAAAGCTTCGTTTAGAGTTTGTTGCTGTGGGGGAATTCGAATGTCCTAATGCAGAAATTACTGATCCATTTAAAGTTGAGTAATATAACCAACCAGTAAATTGCTCAATCTATATAAGTCAAACAAAATTGAAGTGATTAGTGAGTTGTTGGCAGAAGAATTAAAAATATGTCCTCCTCTGGTAACTGATAATTTAGAAATAGCGGTTCCTAATTATTTTTTGGGGAAGTGGTTAAATGAACAAATAACTATAAAAAACAAAATAAGTGCTCTTTGTGAATTTAAGACAATATCAAGTTATACCGAATCATTATTGACTAATTTTTTTCCAGGAATTGATATGGGTTTATGGAATTTTGAGTCAATTAAATGGGGCATTATTGATTCACTAGAAGAATTAAATAGCTTTAAAGAATCATTTCCGCTTAGAAATTGGATTGATAAATATTTGGATAATGGAAAAATAATTGATGGAGACATATATAATCTGACAAAAAAGATCGCGAATAATTTTATTGATTATTTAATTTTTAGACCTGAAATGATTGCTGAATGGAATAGATATGAAATTAATTCAGTTAATCTATTTAAGAATTTAAATTCTGATCAATTTTGGCAACCTATTTTATATAAATTACTAGAGAAAAAGATATCTGAAAAGCCTTCATGTTTATATTTGATTGAATTAATAAAGAATTTAAGAAAAGTTAAAAAATTTCAAATTAAAGTACCAAATCAAATTTATATTATTTCAGATAATAACTTATCTAAACTACATATTAACTTTTATTCAGAACTTTCAAAATCTACAAAAGTAAATTTATATTTAT
>CACAXN010000035.1 GCA_902536455.1 uncultured Prochlorococcus sp. | reverse complement strand
GCTAAAGTAAAACTTTTGCCAGTACCTGCACTTGCTTCTACTAATTTAAATTTTTTATCTAAATTAATTTTATTAATATCCATATCTTTATAGAATTAATATTTGACCTCATTTTTATAAATTAAGTAATTCTTAAATTTATTATTTAAATATCGCTCTTCTAAAGCAATCTTTAATTTAATTATTAAAACCAGACTTATTGATAAAAATAAATAATAAATAGATAGCTTGATTATAAAAACACCAAAGGAAATAAATATTAAAGAATAGTACATTGGATGACGCGTAAATCGATAAATACCATTTGTTACAAGATTGCTATTATTTATAGGTCTTGGGAAAGGGGATAAATTTCTACCTAAATCTTTAATTGCAACTAACAATATTATGAAAGCGATTATGATAATTAAAAACCCCACTAAATAAGATAAAGTACTAACTTGAATTATTTGTTTTTGTGGAATAAATTCCCATTGAAAGAAATGGAGACTAATAATAAAGAACTGTAAAAAAACAAGAATAATTTCATAAGCAGCCTTTATAAAATTTTTTAACTGAAATCTAGTCATTATTTATTTCTTTAATGCATTAATAAGAGGACCATATAATCTCAATGATAATTTATCAAAATTATTATTTTTCAAAAAGAAATCTGGTTCTTTTTCATTCCCAAAACATAATTTCATTTCGAGATTATCTCTTTCTCCTTTAGAAAAAGATTTATTACCAATCCATCTATCCGTAAAAGCTTTTTTTTCATTTTTTGATTTTATTTTTGCTTCTACGTATTTATAAGCACTTTCTGGAGGGAGAGGAAAACATTTTTCAGAATAATTTTTAAAAATATTTATGTATTCCTCCAAAATTAAATTTGATGCAATTGCTCCAGGGGATTGAATAATTTGCGATTTATAATAATTTTCCGTTCTATAAATTACTTTAGTCTTTTTTATATTCTTTTTTAAAGAAGAAATGAAGAGTGATTTTATCCAGGCCTCTGTCAAACGACTTAAATTTAGTTTCGAATGAATTAATTCAATTACGGTGTCATCAGCAATGAAATATTCTTCTTTATTAGCATTTGATTTAACATAAATCCTATTAATCTGACTATGTTGACTTAAACTTATAGATAGACTTTCTAATAAATCTTTGATTTCTTTTTCTTTTACGAAAATACTATTTTTGGGCATGATAATACCATTTTCAACCAATTGAGCATTGATATTCAAATTTTTTAAATCATCAATAACATTATGGTTATCAATCTCTAATTCTTGGATTATTTTTGTAATTAGTCGCGACTTCTGCAGATTACTTACATACTCTTCATCTGGATGATGAATAAATATTTCCTTGGGAGAAATATTTTTTTTATTTAGCCAATATTTTTGTGGAGTCTTGAACCAATAAATCAGTTCTGATAATTTGTAATTTTTAATATCAAATTTTTTTTCGTTCCAATCTATTTCTTCTACTAAAGAATAATTACTTTTAATTATCTTAGAACTATCAAGATCAATTATTGATTTTTTATTTAAATCAAAATCTTTAATTATTAGTTCTCTTTGCCCTTGTTTTAAAAATCTATCAAAAAAATAAATTAACTCTTTAATAGGAAAAGAAACATCTAATTTTTTATTGTTTTTGTCATTCTTCACCCAAGTAACTATAAATTTATCTCTACAGGCAATTAATAACTCAAGAAATGAATATTTATCTCTTTCAAAGACTGATGGATCGCCCAGGTGATATTTATTATTTAATAAATTAATATTTTCATTCTTTGATAATTTTGGATAATAAACGCTATTCATATCTATTAAGAAGATAACCTTATGTGGAATATGCCTTGCATTCTCAATATCACTTACAAGGATCTTGTTAATACGTGATTTGCTTTGATATTTAGCTTTATTTATGCAAGAAATTAATATTTCCCTAAAAATATTTAACAAAATAAGATCATCAGGTATTAAAGGTATTGAGTGATTATCGAGAATTCTATTTATTTCACTTATTTCTAAATTAAAATTTGCATTAGTATCAGAAATACCTTTTAATATAAACTTTATCTTTTCAAGCCAAATTGAGTAAGAATAAGATCCCCTTAGCAAATTAATGTATTTTTTAAAATCAAATAATAATTTAACCCATTTATTCAAATCCAAACTTATATTTTTTAAGCTAAATGGTTTTAAATTAAAAGTACTCAAATTGACTTCTTTTTCATAAATTAAGCCTAAAGTTATTCTATTTATACACCACTCTAGAGAATTTTTTTCTTCACCTAATCTTTCATCAGCATCTAATCCCCAATGAAAACCAACTTGGGTAAGTAAAAAAATAATTTCATCCTTCTCAGTAATATCAAAATCAAAAATGTTCTGAGTTACTTTTTTTGAAAGAATATAATCTATTTTTTCAAGTGTAATTTTCTCATTAGCTATTTCAGTGATATCAATTAAAAATTTATAAATGTCTGGAGAATCATAATTATCATCATCAATAAAAAAATAAGGTATCTTCTCACCATTAATTAATTCATTATTAAAGATATACCTTAAATAAGGTTTAATTTGATTAGTTTTTGGAGATAAAATAGCAATATCACTATATTTAATATCGTCGCAAGAATTTATTATTTCTATAATTTTATTTCTTATGAATTCTAATTGACTATTCTGATTCAAATGCTCACAAAGTAATAATGAATCATCCCAATCATTTACTAT
>CACAXN010000034.1 GCA_902536455.1 uncultured Prochlorococcus sp. | reverse complement strand
GTAAGGCTCAACTACAAGATAACAAGAATCTTTTAAATTGATTAGAACATTAATAAATTTTAGTTTATAAATAATTCTTTGATTTATATTTTTTCAGAATTAAATTTAGTAAACATGTTTTATAAATATTGGAAAAATTCAACGCAAATAATATTTCAAATCAAAATAGACAATTTGAATTATTTGGATCAAATGTAAATACATCAATTAATTTTCAAAACTCAAATAATCTAAAAATCAAAGGCAAACTTCTAACTGAATGGAGAAATAGGATCCATAATCACCAATTTAAAATTTCAAAGGATGGTCACAATAAAACTTTGCACCAAACAAGTCTATCTATAAATTCAATTTCGAATGAAAGAAAAATTGATCCGTTTTCCCTGCAGCCATTATCATTGAACTTTTGGAGAACTAATCAATATATACATAATGGTCCAGCAATGTATTTTGTAATTGACTCGATGGAGAGTTCTAAAATAATCCTTTATATAGGGGAAACAAACGTGGCAAATAAAAGATGGAAGGGAGAACATGACTGCAAAAATTACCTCATGAACTATAAAGAAGCCCTAGCCCATAACAATATATCAAGTCACCAAGATATTCGTTTCTTCTTAGATGTACCTAAAGAAGTAAAATTAAGACGTAAATTAGAACAGCAACTGATATATTTATGGTTACCACCTTTTAATAAAGAAACCCGAGATAGGTGGGTAACTACTTTCACAAACAACTAAAAGTTAATCCAATCCATTTTACAAATGCAATTTTCCACATTCCAAAAAAATCTAGATAACTGGCAAGGTGCTTCATTAATTTTTGGAGTTTTAGAGGAAGAAATTGCAAGCCAACTTGAAAACATAAAATTTGTTGTTGACCCAAAATTATTACTAAAAAAAGTTACTCAAAAAAAATTCAAAGGAGAAAAAGGAAAAACTCTAAGCTTTGAATTTTTAGATCAAAAATTAGAGACTTTAATCATAGTTGGTCTTGGCAAATCGAAAGACCTAAATAAAAGTGATATAGAAAACTCCATAGGAAATTTAATTAGGAAAACTGTTGATAAAAATGAAAAAATCAGCATCTTGCTACCTTGGGAATTAATAAATTCGCAACTAGAAATTAATCAAATTGCAGAGTCAGCCAGATTGTCTGCTTATAAAGACAATAGATTTAACAAGAAAAAAGATGAAGAGAAAGTTCTTAAAGAAATAGAATTTGTGAATTTAAAAAAATTTGAGAATATTAGTTTTGAAGAGACAGAAAAAATATGTGAAGGTGTAGAACTAGCCAGAAGACTTGTAGCCGCCCCGCCAAATAGTCTCACGCCTCAGGAAATGTCTATGCAAGCTTCTCAAATAGCTAAAGATCACGGTTTGGAAGTAAAAATTTTAGAGGCAAAAGAATGTGAGGATTTAAGAATGGGTGCATATTTAGCTGTAGCAAAAGGTTCTGATCTAGATCCTAAATTTATACATCTTACTTTAAAGTCAGAGGGTCCTATAAAAGAAAAGATTGCGCTTGTTGGGAAGGGCTTAACCTTTGACTCGGGAGGATACAACCTTAAGGTAGGCGCTTCTCAGATTGAAATGATGAAATATGATATGGGAGGAAGCGCTGCAGTTTTAGGAGCAGCAAAAGCACTTGGGGCAATAAAACCAAAGGGATTAGAAATACATTTTATTGTGGCAGCTTGCGAAAACATGATAAATGGATCTGCAGTTCATCCTGGAGATGTAGTTAAGGCATCTAATGGTAAGACAATTGAAATAAATAACACTGATGCAGAGGGTAGACTGACATTAGCTGATGCTTTAACTTACGCATCAAATTTAAAACCAGATTCAATAATAGATCTCGCCACCTTAACAGGAGCTATTGTTGTTGCATTAGGGAATGATGTAGCTGGATTTTGGAGCAATAATGATGACCTAGCAAATGAACTCAAAGCTTCATCAGCTCAGGCTGGAGAAGAATTATGGCAAATGCCCTTACAAAAATCATATAAAGAAGGGTTAAAGTCTCATATAGCTGATATGAAAAATACAGGGCCTAGAGCAGGTGGATCAATAACTGCTGCTTTGTTTTTAGAGGAATTCTTTGATAAAGAGATTAAATGGGCTCATATTGATATTGCTGGGACTTGTTGGACTGATAAGAATAAGGGGATTTATCCATCAGGCGCAACCGGTTTTGGAGTTAAAACTCTTGTTCAATGGATTAAAAATAAATAACTATACTTAATATCATTCAGTCCAAGGATTTGTTGATCTAGCATTCTCCCCCCATAATTTTTCCAACCTCTGATCTCTCCCGCATGAGAATCTATAGAACTTATATTTTAATTCATTTTTCTCAGCAAAATCCTGATGATATTCTTCAGCCAACCAAAATTGACCTTTCGATTTTAGTTCTACAGATATTTTTTCTAACGGCACTCGCAACTCACTAGACGACGAAACAATTGCATTTTTTGCATCACTTTCCTCAGTTTCATCTTTGAAAAAGATCACTGGCTTATAAGAATCTCCACGATCACAAAATTGTCCTTTACCATCAAGAGGATCGATATTTCTGAAATAGAGCCTAAGTATCTCGGGTAAACTTACCAGTTGGGGATCATAGTCAACCAAAACCACCTCCTGATGCCCTTCATGATTTTCATAGGTAGGATTTTGTGAATCACCTCCTGAATAACCACTTTGTACAAGATCTACCCCCTTTAATGACTCCAAATCATGTTCTAGACACCAAAAACAACCACCTGCGAGAATCAATTCCTCTGCAAAAGTGTTCAAAGGGTTAATTAATATCGAAAAAGCAATTATTAGAGGGAAAAAATACTTCATTTTTTTATTATAAAGTTCAAAGAATAGAATTAATAATCTCTTTAGCAGCTCTTTTAACTACACCCTCTTCGCCTAACTCTTTTTTTAAAAAAGCATAACCTTTTTTAATTTTTATTTTTTCCGAATTTTCTTCAAGAATTTTACAAGATTTATAGAAGATTTTCTTTTCATCAAAATCTCTCTGTACAAATTCAGGGATGACATACCTATTGACTAACAAATTCACAGGAGAAATAAATCTTACTTTGAAATTAAGAATTTTTTTAGCAATAAAAGCAGTTATCCTACTTACTCTATAACCAACAATCTGCGGTATTCCATATAAGGCTAATTCCATGTTAACTGTCCCAGATTTGCAAAGAGCAATTTTTGTAAGCGAATAAATATAAGGCCTTAATCTTAAGTTATCTTTTTGAGAAATCACTTTACCTTTAACTTGATATTTTCTAAAGGCCTTTTTGAATCTTTCATCAAAAACTTTCCTGCACGAGGGAATATAAACAACTAAATTTGGATATTTCTGTTGTAATTTTCTAGCG
>CACAXN010000033.1 GCA_902536455.1 uncultured Prochlorococcus sp. | reverse complement strand
AAATGCTGGAGATGTTGCACGCAAGTTTATAAAAGATCCCGAACTTTTAAAATTTATTGACATTGAATGTTTCTGTTGGTCTGTAATGCCAGCTATAAAAAACCCCTATGATCAATGCGGGGATGGTTTTTACGGATCGTCATGTTGGAGGTATAAATTACCCAAAGGGGGGTGTAGGAAAAATTGCCGAAAAATTGGTATATGGTATCGAAAGATTAGGAAGTAAAGTTCGTTATAAAGCTAATGTAACTGAGGTACTTTTAAAAGGTCAAAAGGCAATAGGTGTAAAACTATCAAGCGGTGAAGAAATCTACTCAGATATTGTGGTTTCCAATTCAACAAGATGGGACACTTTTGGACTGGATAAGCAAAAAAAAGGATTAATCAATTTGAGTAATATCCCCAAAAGTGAATATAAATGGTCAAAAACTTATAAACCCTCACCATCTTTCGTCTCGATTCATCTTGGAGTAGAAAAAAGTTTATTAAGCAATGACTTTAATTGTCATCATATTATTGTTGATAATTGGGAAGAATTAGAAAATGAAAAGGGTGTAATTTTTGTTTCTATTCCCACGTTATTGGATTCATCTTTAGCTCCAGAAGGCAAACATATTATTCATGCATTCACTCCCTCTTCGATAAACGAATGGGAAAATCTCTCAAAGAAAGAATACTTAAATAAAAAAGAAAAATATTTTTCATTTTTAGTGGAAAAAATTTCTAAAATTATCCCCAACATAGATAAAAATATCGATCATAAAGAGATTGGAACTCCCAAGACTCATAGGAAATTTCTCGGAAGGTATGAAGGAAGTTATGGCCCGATTCCAACGAAAAAGTTGCTTGGTCTTCTTCCTATGCCATTTAATACTACTAAAATTCAAAATTTATACTGTGTTGGGGATTCATGTTTCCCTGGACAAGGACTTAATGCAGTAGCCTTTAGTGGATATGCATGTGCGCATAAAATAGGAGCAAAATTAAATATAAATAGTTTTAAATTGCCAGATTAAATGTTTGACTAATGATTGAAAAGTTTAAAACTCTTTTTGTTGTAAAAAGCTCTCTGATTTCTTTATACTTAGCTCTTACATTTCCTATCCCATACATATCCAGCGATAAATTAAAAATAGTATCGATAGTTTTCTTGCTGCTGGGGTTATATTTTATAAATAGTTTAACTAGTGATTATGTTGAAACTACCGAAAATAAAATCTACTATAAAACAAGTTTTCTTTCTAATATATTTGGTAAGAGAAATTGGGAAATCTTTTGGAAAGATATCAAGTTAATAAAATCCCTTCCAACAAGCCAAGGAAGTAGAGTTTTCTATTTTACGTTAAATAACGAAGAGAATTATTTAGTTCCTCAAAGAATAGAAAATTTAGAAAAACTAAGAACTTTAATTTCAAAAAAAACAAATCTTGATTTTGATGCAGTTGATATTAATTATATCTCTCCACTTTGGACTTATAAATTACTTACATTAATATCAGTTTTAATGATTTTGGGAGAAGTTATTTTATTATTATTTAGATATTATCAACACTAAATCTATAACCTTGTTGCCTAACTGTTGTAATACCTCCACCTTCTCCTAGTCCAGCCTGTTCTAATTTTCTTCGTAGAGTTAATACTTGAGTATCTACTGACCTTGGACCTCCGCTAAACGGTGGCCAGGCCATCCTCAAGAGCTCCTGTCTGCTTCTAACCATCCCTGGAGGCATCAGTAAGGCACAAAGCAATGCAAACTCTCTAGGGCTTAATTCCACAGGTTTCTCACTTAGGGTTACTTGTCTGAGAAGGAGATGAACTTCTAATGGTCCAACTTCAACTTTTTCTTGAAGACCTATTCTCCCTCTCTTCAAAAGTGTTCTACATCTTGCGGCTAATTCTTCAAGACCAAATGGTTTCCTAAGAACATCATCAGCACCTTCGTCCAAAAGGCTAACTAGTGCCTCAACACCTGATCTTGCCGTTAGAACAATTACTGAACATCCCAATTGTTGAGCAAGTCTCATTGCAGTATTTTGCTCGAGGATTTCAGCACTTACTAATAGATCAGGGGACTGCTCTCTGCATAAGTCAACTGCTTCAGAAGCAGATCCAACTGCTGCTGCAAGGTGTCCATCTTGACGAAGTCTTTGTACAAGAACAGTTCTAAGTGTGGGGTGGGGTTCAACAACAAGAACTCTTGAGGGAGTTTGGGAGCTCGTAGGCAATTGTGAACTGCCAGGAGTTGAAGCTAAGATTTGCTCAGTTGATTGCATTCTTAAATTACTGTTGCGCCAGGCAATTTATAATCGTCATTAATAAGGTATAACAAATGCTCAATAAAAATCAGAATCTATCAAATTATGACATCATTTGAAAATCCAAAAGCAATTCGTCATTTCCAATCAATTTGCGATAGTTGCCAAGACTTAGTTACGCGGTTTCATACACCAGCAGATCTTAAACTATATAGCGATGGTTATCTTCAAGCCTTAAGGAATTGCAATAGTTTAGAGCAAAGAGATCATGAAAAATTAGAGAGATTGATAGAAAGATGGATCTTAGATCCTTCAAGTTTTATTGATCCAAATGGGGAGGGAAATAAAGGTTTTTTTGATAAAAAAATAATTTAGAATATTAATTTTTATTAACTAAATCAGTATTTATACTTATCAATTGTTTTAAGACGCTAATGCAATTTCTATTTTTTCTTTTAAGGATCCTGAATTGTACATCTCTATAAGAATGTCTGATCCACCAAGAAATTCTCCTTTTAGATAAACTTGAGGAATTGTAGGCCAGTCTGAATATTCTTTAATACCTTCCCTAACTTCGAAATCGCTTAAAACATCAAAAGTACAAAATTCTATGCCTAGAGAATTCAGTATTTGCACTACATTGTTTGAAAACCCGCATTGAGGCATTAATTTTGTCCCTTTCATAAATACCATCAAAGGATTAGAGTCAATCAATTTTTGTATCTTATCTTTTGTTAAGTTGTCCATAATTCAATTGGGTGTTTCTGTTTTTAATGCCAGTGCATGAATAGCCTCTGATGCTAATTCTTCCTTTAGCGCAGAATAGACTAACTGGTGTTGTTTTACTAATGATAATCCATTAAATTCAGATGCAATTACAGTTACTTGCAAATGATCATTTCCCTTAATGTTTTCAACAAATACTTGGGCACTTGGCAATTTTTTAGTTATTAAATCAATAACTTCCGTTTTCGTAATCATAATTTATTTCAACTAACCTTTGTATTTTGTTTCAACAAATCCTAGTTGGATTAAACTTTCATAAGCTTCTCTGCCTTCTGGACTATTGGGAGACATTATTCTTATGTTTTCAATAAGTAAGGGGACAGCTACATCAGGTTTTTCATTTTTAATATATAAGGTAGCTAA
>CACAXN010000032.1 GCA_902536455.1 uncultured Prochlorococcus sp. | reverse complement strand
AAAAATTTTAATTATCTCGAGGGTAAGCCTGAATTAAGACTCTTAAAAGTAAAGATTCCAGTTGGCTTGAAAACTCCAATTCATACTCATCCTTCCCCAATGTTGATTCATGTCACAAGAGGAAGATTAAAACATGTGAGGGGTGAAGAAATTAATTTCTTTAAAGCGGGTGATGCATTTATAGAGAGTAATAATGGGGGGGGCCACTATGTGAAAAATGTTGGGAAGAAACCGGCCATACTTCATGTGGGAGTTGTATCAGTAGTTGGAATGCCTACGGCCATAAATGAATAAAATTTTCTCTAAGTTATTCAATCTGCATTTTTAGGATTCACCTTTTACGAAGAACAACTGTAATGAGATACTCCTCCATAGTTAAAATACTTGCTTGGTTTTAGTCGATTATATTTTTGATCTATTTCTGGGGGTTGTTCTACATATGGATTGCTAAAGACATCCTGTAACTCTTTTATTTTTTTGTAATTTCCCTTTTCAGCTTCTTCATATGCGGTAACGACCATCCATTCGCGCCAAGTATAGACTGGATTAAGGGATTTCATTGATGCCGATTTTGCTTTAATATTTCCCTCTTTCTTCAAGACTGATTGCCAGTTTTCAAGCCATACTTCCCACCTATTATTGAGCTCGTCATTAATTGGTAAATAAAAACAGTTTTTTAAAGAATCTAAGTTGTCAGGGATTTCAGAGAGTTTACGGAACAAAATTGTATAGTCTGCTTTTGAAATGACCATGAGATTAAAAAATTCATTTATTAGAGTTTCGTTGTAATGTTCTAAACCAAGCTTGTTTGCCCACATTTTCATCAATTCCTTATTCATTAATTCAGAAAAGTCTTTTTCGATTTGATCTAACTTTTCTTGATCTTGTTTGCTTTGTGAAAGTAAAGGACTAAGAGAGGAACAGAATGTTTTAAAGTTGATTGCCGCTGCAGAAGGCTGGTTAAAAAAAGAGAAATGTTCACCTCCACCTGTCCATGGTTGAAATCTTGGATCAAATAATTCACAGAATCCAAAGGGTCCATAATCCAAGGTATAACCTCCAGCAGCACAATTATCACTATTGAAATTACCCTGGCAATAACCAACTCTCATCCAGTTGGCTATAAGTGATATAAGTCTTGATCTGTATAAAGAAGCCAGTTTTATTACTTTACTTTCAATTGAAATCTCATTTTCAATTTCATCTTTATAATTTCTATCAATTAGATGTTGAACTATCATCTTTAGTTCATTGAGGGCCTCTCCATGCGCATTATTACGAACTCGTCTTGCAAAAAGTTCAATCTGGCCTACACGTAAAAAAGATGGAGCGACTCTCGTAGTAATTGCCGCTTGATTATCAATCATGATATCAGGTTCAAAATATCTGGACCCTTTGGAATACCAAGGTCTTCTTACTATTTCTGAACGTGAGACATAAAGTGTTAAAGATCTTGAGGTAGGGATTCCCAATGAATCCATTAATTCCTGTGCGAGAAATTCTCGTACGCTAGACCTTAAGACAGCTCTGCCATCTGCTCCACGACAGTAGGGAGTTGGACCTCCTCCTTTCAGTTGCATTTCCATTCTTTTCCCATTGAATAAACCTTCAAAAACAGAAATTGCTCTGCCATCACCATAACCATTGCCAGTGCCAAAGGGACATTGTTGGGTATATTCAGTTCCGTAAATTGATAATGCATAACCTGTAGCCCAACCAACAGGACTCATTGGATAATTTGCAACAGAAATATCACCTGAGAAAAAACGACAAAAATTCTCGTCCTTAGTAAGGTCTGAGCTTAGCATTAGTTCTTTAAAAAGTTTCTTGCTATGGGAAATATATTCTGGTTCTGGAATAGCAGTTGGAACAACTGGTACATAATGACCTGAATATACTGAACGCGGCTTATGATCATTTCCATCTTTTGTTGATTGAGGATCTGCTTTAAGAGAATTCATAAAAGAATAGTCAGATAGTTGAGAAAATTCAGAAAAATTTTCTGTAAGCTTTACTTTTAATGAATCAGATTTGGTTGACATCAAATTTGTTATCTATTCTTTGAGGCGCTTTAATTTCTCTTCAAATTAAACACCTAAATGTATCTTATATAGATTCTATTAAGGATGGTTTTTGGCGATACGTTAGAGATTAAATATAAGTTAAAAGTTAATACTTAATTAAAAAAAGGATCCACGGTAAGACATTTTTTTGTAAAAAATTTTTGGGCTTTTAAAAAATAAAAAAAAACTTCTCCAATATATTAATTTTAAACAAGAACCACAGCAAATACTTATACATTGATGATTTTTCTTAGATTGCTTTAAAATAATTTGATAAAAGTTTCAAAATTTAATTTGTTGATCGACTTATACCACCCCCCTTATTTCCGCACTTTATTTCTTGTAAAAATTTTCTAACTTACCCAGCCTTTCAGTAAATCAAACACACTAATAAATAGTCCAAAACCAATAATTGGAGGGGCAACCCATCTTGTCATGAATTTCAAATAACGTGTCGTTTTGATTCCAACTTTTGAATCACTAAGTTCTTCATTAAATTTTCCAGGGACCACCCATCCCATAAAGAAAGTAACCAAGAATCCACCAAAGATGAGTAATACGCCACCAAAAATCGAATCAACTGTTCCAAGAATATTTAAATTTAATGCAGAAGGGATGCCTGCTAAGAATAGGAAAAGCGTTATCAACCAAACTGATTTTTCTCTTTTAAAGCCGAATTTGTCCATTAAAGAGGAAACTGGAACCTCTAATAATGAAACAGATGAAGTTATGGCTGCGATATAAGCTAATGCAAAAAATGCAACAGCTACAATTCTACCTGCCGCACCATATGAACCTAGACCTGTTGGAATTGAGATAAATAAAGCACCAACAGTGGATTCAGAAATAGCGTCACTTAAACCGAATGTTAAAACTATTGGGAAAGTTATAAATCCAGCCATTAGTCCAACCAAAGTATCTAATGATGCAACTCCAACACTTAGTTTTGGAAGATTACTTTTTTTATTTAAATAGGATGCGTAGGTAACCATAATTCCAATTCCTAAGCTTAATGAAAAGAATGCTTGTGTAAAAGCGTTTCTTATTGTTTGAGGATTTCTCAATTCATTAAAGTCAAACTTAAGTAGAAATGTTTTATATCCTTCCCATGCACCTGAAAGTGAAGTAGCCCAAATAGCAAGAATCACAATAATTATGAAAAGGATTGGCATGAAATATCTTGTAACCTTTTCTATACCTTTTTTTATACCTGATGAAACTATTATTGCTGTAAGTACAAGACTTAATAGATGGCCCAATAAAACACTGCTGCCACTACTAATTGAGCCAAAGAAGGTTTCTGCTTCAGTTAAATTCTTTGGTAATCCAAAAAATAAAGAATGGAACAAGGTATCTGCAGTCCATCCCATTATCACTGAATAATATGATGCTATTCCTAGAGGAGCTATGAAGAAAAGAATTCCTAATGGATACCAATTCT
>CACAXN010000031.1 GCA_902536455.1 uncultured Prochlorococcus sp. | reverse complement strand
TAATAAATTAATAATTCCTGCTGGTGTGCATGATCTCATCGCAGGCTCATTTTTTACTAGTTTGCCGATGTTTATCTCATTTAGTCCATCTACATCTTTACTTGGACTGATATGGCTGATAAGTTTTTGCTCGTTAAACTTCTTTGGAATGGGAAGTTGTAGTAACATCCCATCAATATCTTTATCAGAATTAAGTTTGATTATTAATTGTTCGACTTCTTTTTGCTCTACACTATCTTTTAGATGAAAGATAAAGCTCTTTATTCCAATCCTTGAACATGCTTTTTCCTTGTTCTTAACGTAAACACCACTCGCGGGGTCTTCACCTATTCTTATTACAGCTAAACCGGGAGCTCTTTTTGCAATTTTTTTATTACTAGAGATATAGTCAGTTAATCTTTCTTCAATTTCAAGAGATAATTTTTTACCGTCTAATTTTAATGACATTTAGAAAAACATCTCCTTTTTACACCTAGCATGCCTATAATCTTAAATTATTCAAATAGATTTATCTATATTCTGTGCAAAACATCATAACTACCTTAAATAAATTGTTTTATCTGTGGAGGCGAAGTCAAGTTCCAGTAAAACAACCAATCAAAATTTCAAGAATTGATAATCTCATAATTTTTTTAGTATGCATTTTAATTTCAATAATTTCTTCTTATAAACTACTTCTTATCTCGCCTTTAAATATCGCAGATATTTTTTCTTGGTTTTTGACCTTTACTGAAATACTTATTAGTACTGGAGTTTTGATATTAGTTTCAAAAAAAGAGAATCCTACAATTTCCTCAAGACAGATCTTCTTGATCATTACTCTTCTTTTAGTATTACAAGTTACGAAATTAGCCTTAGCTTCAACCATAAGTCCATTATCAATGATAATTCCACCGGCATTGATAATATCTCAAGGAATGGGAAGCATAACAGCTTTAGCTTGGGTATCAATAGCAAGTCTTTTTTGGCCTGACCCAGATATTATTATCAATAACAATCTATTTTTTATTTTATTAGTTTGTGCTTCAATAGTATCTCTTCTTGGTGGAAGAATAAGAAGCAGAGCTCAGTTACTTCAACTATCAATTTTTGTTCCAATAGGATCGTTCTTGAGTCAATGGATATTGATAGGTAAAGATAAAATGTCTCTTTTTAATATTAATAAGCAAGATTTTGTTTTTGCTAATGGGGATATATTTTCTGATTCCTTGCTATTGGCAATAGCTATGCTTTTTACAATTTTATTTATTCCTATTTTTGAATCGATATTCGGATTATTAACTAAAGCAAGATTGCTCGAATTGGCTGATAAGGAGAAACCTCTAATTAGAAGATTGTCTTTAGAAGCTCCTGGTACTTTTGAACATACCTTACTTATATGTGGTTTAGCAGAGGAAGCAACAAGAATGATTGGTGGTGATATTGATCTTATTAAAACTGGAGCTTTATATCATGATGTTGGTAAATTACATGCACCTAATTGGTTTATTGAAAATCAGGATGGTTCAAAAAATCCGCATGACGAATTAGATGATCCGATTAGAAGTGCAGAAGTATTACAGGCTCATGTTGATGAAGGATTGAAATTTGCGAGAAAAAATAGACTTCCTAAATTGATAGCTAATTTTATTCCTGAACATCAAGGTACCCTTAAAATGGGATATTTTTTTCAAAAAGCTAAAGAAAAAAATCTCGACATTAATGAATATTATTTTAGATACAAAGGCCCTATTCCTCAGTCCAAAGAAACAGCTATTTTAATGCTTGCCGATGGATGTGAAGCAGCACTAAGAGCTATGAATATTAATGCATCTGATAAAGAAGCTTTGAATACAATTTCTAATATTATCTACTCGCGTATTAAAGATGGTCAATTAGATGATAGTAATTTATCGAAAGGAGAAATTTTTCTAATAAAAAGGGCATTCTTGAATGTGTGGAAAAGAATTAGACATAGAAGAATTCAATATCCAACTAGCAAGAATAATACTTTTTCTTAATTTTCAAATTTATAACCTAATACCTCTTCGATGTTTTGGATTACACCAATACAGAAGAGCTAAAGTACTTAATAATGTTGTTAAGAGAGTAAACCCACCTATTCCAAAAATATCTTGAAGAGTTATTAGCCTTACCACTGAATAAGGACCCATACCAGAAATAACCATTGATAGAGACACTAGAGTTAAAGTTACCCCCCATTTCTTCTCTGCTAAAAGAGCCGCCGAAGAAACTATTCCAACGATCGCAGCAGGCCATCCTAGACTAATGGCAAGAGTTATATTTGCAACTTTTAGTGGAGGCCCGTAACTTATTATTAATGCAATTATTGGTAGGGCGATTATATTGCTGATTAACCCAACCCAAGAAAGTGCCCAATATCCTAGTAACCTTTCTCTCATTATTTACTGCTTTAACTACTAATTTAATTTACAGTATTAAGAGACTATTTTTAATGCTACTTAATAATCCCAAGAAATAATTTAATTTACAGGATTAGATAGAAATGTTTTCTCAGGATTTTCTAAATTATCAAATTGCGGATGAATTGAATTTTTTTTCTCAGAAAATACAAGCCTGTTTAAGGCATTAACGTAAGCATTCGCAGCGGCAACCACAACATCAGTATCAGCAGAATGTCCAGAATATATCTTGTTATCCCTTCTTATCCTTATGGTTACTTCGCCCAAAGCATCAATACCTTCTGTTACCGACTTTACAGAAAATTCAATTAATTCATTAGGAACTTTAGCTAATTTATTTAAGGCCTCGCATACAGCATCAACAGGTCCAGTCCCTATTGATACAGCAGTATCCTCAGTATTATCTTCAGTGTTTAGAAGAGTAATTGTAGCAGTAGGTTTAGATGCGTTGCCGCAGCTTACTTGTACAAGACTTAATTGAAATTTAGCATCTGGAAGCTGTACTTGTTCACTAACAATTGCTTCTAAGTCTCTATCAGTAATTTCTCTTTTCCTGTCAGCTAAGTCTTTAAAACGAGCAAAAGCATCATTAAGGTCTTCCCTGCTCAGGTCATATCCCATCTCTTCTAATCGTGCTCTTACTGCACTTCTTCCACTGAGTTTTCCCAAAGATATTTTATTTTCACTTAACCCAACAGTTTTTGCATCGATAATTTCATAAGTAAGTCTATTTTTTAAAACCCCATCCTGATGAATGCCTGATTCATGTGCAAAAGCGTTAGCTCCTACAATTGCTTTATTGGGTTGAACAGTCATTCCAGTTAGATTAGAAACAAGCCTAGAGGTTTTTGTTATTTCTTCTGTTCTTATAGCTGTAAGAGGGGTTGGTGAATCTTGACTTCTTTTGAAAAAACTATTAAAAAAGCTTTTCCTAACATGCAATGCCATTACTAATTCTTCTAGAGAGGCATTCCCAGCTCTTTCACCAATTCCATTAATCGTGCATTCCAGTTGTCTTGCTCCATTTTTTACAGCCTCTAAAAAATTGGCAACTGCCAAACCTAAATCATTATGACCATGAACCGAGATTACTGCCTCATCTACATTTGGAACGTTTTTATTTATATCTGCGATTAATTTGCCAAATTCACTAGGAGTTGTAAATCCAACAGTGTCAGGTATATTTATTGTTGTTGCACCTGCGGAAATCGCTAGTTGAATTACTTCGTACAAAAAGTCAGGATCACTTCTTGAGGCATCTTCACAAGAAAACTCAATATCATCTACCAATGATTTTGCATAATTAACCATTTCTGGCACTATTTGAAGAACATCTTTTCTGGATTTTTTAAGTTTGTGTTTAAGGTGAATATCACTTGTAGCAATAAAAGTATGTATTCTTTTCTTAGGAGCAGGACATACGGCTTCATAACATGCTTTTATATCGCCTTTAGAGGCTCTCGCTAAACCGCATATTATTGGACCATTTTCTTTTCCTACAGCATTGGCAATTTTATTAACAGCTTTAAAATCTCCTGGACTTGCAAAAGGGAATCCAGCCTCAATAACATCCACTCCTAATCTTGCTAATTGATGCGCGATAGCAAGTTTCTCTTCAAGATTTAAACTGGCACCAGGAGATTGCTCTCCATCTCGAAGAGTTGTATCAAAGATCAAAATTCTTCCAGGATCTTTGGACATTATCGGT
>CACAXN010000030.1 GCA_902536455.1 uncultured Prochlorococcus sp. | reverse complement strand
TGGATTAATGGCACTTAGAGATAAATATCAATCTGAAAAGCCACTTAAGGGTGCAAAAATAGCTGGAAGTCTTCATATGACTATTCAGACGGCAGTCCTAATAGAAACTCTTGTTGATCTTGGTGCAAAAGTGAAATGGGCTTCTTGCAATATTTTTTCAACTCAAGATCATGCGGCTGCAGCTATTGCAGATCAAGGAATTTCTGTATATGCAAAAAAAGGTGAGACCCTTGATGAATATTGGCAATATACCCACCATATTCTTGATTGGGGTTCGGACTCTCCAAATATGATTCTTGATGATGGGGGAGATGCAACTGGTTTATTGATACTCGGTAGTAAAGCAGAAAAAGATTTATCTGTTTTAGATAATCCGGGTAATGAAGAAGAAATTGCCTTATTCAATTCTATTAAGTCTAAGTTGGAAAATGATAGTGACTTCTATTCTAGAATTAAGAGTAATATCATTGGTGTAACTGAGGAAACTACAACGGGAGTTGCAAGACTTTATCAACTGCAAAAGCAAAACGCTTTACCTTTCCCTGCTATCAACGTTAATGATTCAGTAACTAAGAGCAAATTTGATAATTTATATGGTTGCCGTGAATCTCTTGTTGATAGTATTAAGCGAGCAACTGATGTAATGATTGCAGGGAAGGTTGCTTTGGTAATGGGTTTTGGAGATGTAGGTAAAGGTTCAGCCCAGTCTCTAAGAGGACTTGGTGCAATTGTAAAAGTTGCTGAAGTTGATCCAATTTGTGCTCTTCAAGCAGCAATGGAAGGTTTTAGCGTTGTTACGTTAGACGACGTTGTGGAAGATATAGATATATTTGTCACAGCTACTGGGAACTATCAGGTAATTACAAACGAAAATCTTGTCAAGATGAAAGATGAAGCCATAGTTTGTAATATCGGCCATTTCGATAATGAAATTGATGTTGCTTCATTGAAAGATTATCCATGGGAAAATATTAAGCCGCAGGTAGATCACATAACTTTACCTAGTGGCAATAAAATAATCCTTTTAGCCGAAGGTAGACTAGTTAACTTAGGTTGTGCCACTGGACATCCAAGTTTTGTTATGAGTAATTCCTTTACTAATCAAGTACTAGCTCAAATTGAACTTTTCAATAAGTCAGAAAAATATGCTAAAGAGGTTTATGTTTTACCAAAACATTTAGATGAAATGGTAGCTAGATTACATCTTGATAAAATTGGTGCAAAATTAACAAAATTAACTAAGGAACAAGCGGATTATATCAATGTCTCTGTTGAAGGACCTTATAAACCCGAGCTTTATAGATACTAAGTTTGAGTTTAATTTTTATAAATTTTCTTACTTCAATCCCTGACTATATTAGTTTGGCTGTTGAAAAGAACTCAACAATTGCATACCTCACTATTTGTTTGGCTATGTTTTTAGAAAATATAGTACCTCCAATTCCTTCAGAAATAATAATGCCATTGGGAGGTTTTTTTGTTTATCAACAAAAATTAAATTTTTATATTTTAGTTTTTTGGGGTTTATTTGGAACTATTCTAGGATCATTGCCTTGGTATTATTTAGGCAGATTAGTAAATCAAAAAAGACTTTCAAATTTTCTAGATAAGAAAGGAAAATATCTGGGTATTTCTTCTGATGATTTAAGTAAAAGTAAAAGGTGGTTTGATAAATACGGGATTTCTTTAGTTTTTTGGGGCCGATTAGTACCAGGTATAAGAACTTTAATTTCAGTACCTGCTGGCATAGAACTTATGCCATTAAGGAAATTTTTGATTTGGACTACATTGGGGAGCTTGATATGGGTAGTACTTCTCACTTATGCAGGTTATTTATTTGGTGAAAATTATCCAATCATTGAATTTTACCTAGATCAAATAAAATATATTGTAAAGCCAATTTTAATTTTAATTTTCTTATACTTTTTTATAAAAATACTAATTAGATTTTTAAAAAAAAATAGAGCTTAAAAAGGGATTTCACTAGAGTTACTACTATTAGAATATTGGTTATTATCTGAATCTTTTCTGGAACTTAGTAAGTTTAATCTATCTACCCTTACAACTGGTTTGTATCTATCTTCTCCGGTATTTTTATCTTTCCAACTATCAATTTTAAAGCTTCCTGTAATTCCAATTAAAGATCCTTTTTTAACGTAATCTGCTGCTATTTGTGCTTGCTTGCCCCATATTTCTAAATTAAACCAGTCTGGCTCTTCATCTCTACTTCTTCTATTAACTGCAAGAGTAAAATTCGCTACTGCACTTCCAGATTCAAAATATCTGACATCTGGTTCTCTACCAGCTCTACCAACCAAATTGACAGTGTTAATTTCCATAAATTTTTTTTTTCATAATACTCATTTTTTCAAATTTTGCTCAAAGTTTTGCGTGCTATTCGTAACTAAACGAGAGAATTGTGAGAGCTTAATCAAAAATAGATATATTATTTATAAAAAAAGAATTTTTATTGTGATTTTTAACAGATTTAAACTTTCTAGGGATATTGGTATTGATTTGGGAACAGCCAATACTCTTATACATGTATCAGGGAAGGGAGTCGTTTTACAAGAGCCTTCAGTGGTAGCTATGGATTTAGAGGAAGGTATTCCATTAGCTGTTGGTAAAGAAGCAAAGTTAATGCTTGGAAGAACACCTGGCAACATAAGAGCAGTAAGACCGCTAAGAGATGGGGTTATCGCAGATTTTGATGCAGCAGAGCAAATGATAAAAACATTTATTCAAAAATGTAATGAAGGAAAGGGTATTGTAGCTCCAAGAATAGTTATTGGTATTCCAAGTGGAGTGACAAGTGTTGAAAGAAGAGCAGTAAGAGAAGCTGGATTAGCAGGAGCTAGAGAAGTCCACTTAATTGATGAACCTGTTGCCGCAGCAATAGGAGCATCATTACCAGTAACTGAGCCAATTGGAACAATGATTGTTGATATTGGGGGAGGCACTACTGAGGTTGCAGTATTAAGTTTGGGAGGAACTGTGTTAAGCGAATCTGTTCGAATAGCTGGAGATGAAATAAATGAATCAATTGCCCTGTATCTTAAAAAAGTTCACAATTTAGTTGTCGGAGAGAGAACTGCTGAAGATATTAAGATCAAAATAGGATCCGCATTTCCAGATGATGACTTTGATAAAACTACTTTAGAAGTGAGAGGTTTACATCTTTTATCTGGTCTGCCTAGGTCAGTAACTTTGACATCAGGAGAAATTAGAGAGGCTATGGCTGATACACTTACTAAAATTGTTGAAGCCGTAAAAAGAACATTAGAGCGAACCCCCCCTGAACTTGCTGCAGATATTGTTGATAGGGGTATTATGCTTGCAGGAGGTGGTGCATTAGTAAGAGGTATTAATGATTTATTAAGTGATGAAACTGGAATATTTACTCACATAGCAGAAAATCCATTACTATGCGTAGTTAATGGTTGCGGAGAGGTTTTGGATGACTTTAAAAAACTTAAAAGAGTTGTTGATACACCAGACTTTATAAGAAACGCGATAAGAGATTAATAGTATGTTAGATCTCCGACTAACTTCTACTAGTCGTTGGTGGCATAAAAAGAAAAATTGGATAATTTTTAGTATTTTTTTATGTTTAGTTTTTGTAAGGGTATCAAAAGGATCTATTTATAAGGATTTCTATTATTTTATTTCAAGGCCTTTTTGGCCTGGTCCATTTCAAAAAGAAATTATTCTTAAGAGTATAGAGCAAGAGTTTTTAATAAACTTGAATCTCCTAAAAAAGGATAATGAAAGATTAAGACAAATTTTATCTCTTCAAGAGTCAGCAAATAATAATATTTCAGCTGCAGTAATTTCGAGAAAAACAGGTAGTTGGTGGAGACAAATAATATTAAATAAAGGTTCAAAAGATGGTGTGGAAGTTGGTAGTACTGTTATTGGTCCGGGTGGATTATTGGGAAGAGTAACTAGTACTTCTTTATTTACTTCAACTGTTACTTTATTAACCTCACCCGAAAGTAAGGTAGGAGTATGGTTAGATAGGATCCAACTTAATGGTTTACTGGTTGGTTTAGGAGACAATTTTCCTAGCTTAATACTTTATTCAAAAGATGCTGATATCAAAGTCGGAGATTTTGTATCATCTTCTCCAGCTAGTACTTTAATACCT
>CACAXN010000029.1 GCA_902536455.1 uncultured Prochlorococcus sp. | reverse complement strand
AGTATTTAAATAATTTGGCTGCTCATTTTCAACTCCATGAGGTAATGTCTCATAAATTGAAGACCAAACAAAAGTTGCATGAAATTTTCTTTCCTCTTCTTTTTTTTTGTTGGAATGATTTCCCCATTCATTTATAATTTTTTCTATTTTTGGTTTGCAAATTAATAGTGACTCAAGAGGGCTTCCGAATTTACTATCAATATTTGCTCCGAGGGATATACATAGTCCATTTTTGATATTAAGATTTGATAATTCCACTACAAAAAATAAAGTTATTGGATAAATTCTATATCAGGCATTTTTAAAGTGATTTTGAACCCCGAGACGAAAGAAAAAGGAGAAAAAAAAGATCTAATGAAGTCGAAGGATTCTTTTAGAGCTTTCCCTTTGGCGGCAATTACAGGTCATAGTTTATTGAAATTATCTTTGCTTTTGGCAGCAGTTGACCCTAGTTTAGGAGGAGTGATTATCGCTGGAGGAAGAGGTACTGGTAAGTCAGTTTTAGCGAGGGGGTTGCATACTTTACTTCCTCCTATAGAGATATTAGATAATGAATCAATACTGGAAAAGATAACTAAGAGAAATAGTAATACCTCATTAAGACCTATTGGTAGGAACCTAGATCCAGATAAACCAGCGGAATGGGATATTAGTACTAATAAATTGTTAGAGGAGGCAATTGGAAGAGATTATTTGAATCAAATTGAAGAAATTCCAAAAAAAGTAAAAGAGGCACCATTTATTCAAGTTCCCATTGGCATAACTGAGGACAGGCTAGTCGGATCAATTGATGTTGCTGCCTCATTAAGTACGGGAGAACAAGTTTTTCAGCCTGGAATTTTGGCAGAGGCTCATAGAGGTGTTCTTTATGTAGATGATATAAATTTATTGGATGATGGTATTGTAAATTTAATCCTTGAAGCTACAGGAAGAGAGAAAAATAATATTGAAAGAGATGGTTTAAGCCTTTCTCATCCTTGTAAGTCACTTTTAATAGCTACTTATAATCCTGAAGAAGGTGCTTTAAGAGATCATGTTTTAGATCGTTTTGCTATTGTGCTTTCCGCAGATCAATCTATTGATAATGCTCAAAGAGTTGAGATTACAAAATCTGTTTTATTACACGCAGAAAATAATATTGAATTTTCAGAAAAATGGTCGGAAGAATCTGATAACCTATCTACTCAATTAATTTTGGCAAGGCAATGGTTAAAGGATGTCAAGATAACAAAAGATCAAATAACTTATTTAGTCAATGAAGCTCTTAGAGGTGGAGTAGAAGGGCATAGGTCAGAATTATTTGCAGTAAAAGTAGCAAAGGCTAATGCAGCTCTTCGAGGAGATGAAAATGTAAATTCTGAAGACCTAAAAGTCGCAGTAAGGTTAGTTATTCTTCCACGAGCAATGCAAATACCGCCAGAAGATGATGATATTCAACCACCCCCTCCAGAGGATCAGAGTCCTCCACCTCCACCTCAATCAAATAATGAAGAGTCTGAACCTGATACTAATGAAAATGATGAGCAGGACCAAGAACAAGAAGAAGATAATTCTGATGGAGAAGAAGAATCTACTCCTGAAATACCTGAAGAATTTATACTAGATCCTGAGGCATGTATGGTCGATCCTGATTTATTACTTTTTTCATCAGCTAAAGCAAAAGCCGGAAATAGTGGAAGTAGATCAGTGATATTTAGTGATAGTAGAGGAAGATATGTGAAACCTATAATTCCAAGAGGCAAAGTGAAAAGAATTGCTGTAGATGCTACTCTTCGAGCTGCCGCCCCTTATCAAAAATCGAGAAGATTAAGGAATCCTAATAAATCCATAGTTATAGAAGAAAGTGATTTTAGGGCAAAGCTTCTTCAAAAAAAGGCGGGTGCTTTAGTTATTTTTCTTGTTGATGCTAGTGGCTCTATGGCTTTAAATAGGATGCAAAGTGCTAAAGGCGCAGTGATAAGACTTTTGACAGAGGCATATGAGAATAGAGATGAAGTAGCTCTTATCCCTTTTAGAGGTAATCAGGCCGAAGTGCTTTTACCTCCAACGAGATCAATAACTGCTGCAAAAAGAAGATTGGAAACAATGCCTTGTGGTGGTGGATCCCCTTTGGCACATGGACTAACACAATCAGCCAAAGTAGCAAAAAATGCTCTTTCTACTGGAGATATAGGTCAAGTGATTGTTGTTGGGATTACCGATGGTAGAGGAAATGTTCCATTAGGATTATCTCTAGGACAAAATAACGTTGAGGGAAAAGATAATGAAAATGAAAATGTCAATTTAAAACAGGAGGTTCTAGATATCGCTGCAAAATATCCCATGCTTGGGATAAAACTCTTAGTAATTGATACTGAGAGAAAATTTATAGCAAGCGGATTTGGTAAAGAATTAGCAGAGGCAGCTCAAGGGAAATATGTTCAACTGCCCAAAGCAACAGATAAAGCAATCGCAGCTATGGCTTTAAATGCTATAAATGAATTCTAAATATTTCTCAGGGATAAATTTCGTTAAGGAATTTTGAAAGTCCAATCGTTAAATCTCTTATAGATTTAGTTAATTCTTTATCTTGTGTTATTTTTTCAAAATCATCACTCATATCATCTATTTTGGTTGAGATAGATCTAGCAGCATTAATTGTCAACTTAATGTCATTAAGGGTTTCTTTGTCATCGAGTGTAGACAAAATGTTATTCAAATGATTAGCAGCAATTGTCATTTCTTTTATTAGAGGTTTAACTCTTTGTAGTTCTTGTTTTGATAAAAAAATTAATTCATCAAGATTTTCTTGTGTTCTGTCAAATTGGTCAATTGAGTTGACGACGTTCTCAATTAAGTTTTCTTGATTTGTTTCTTTTAGAAGTTGGCTAATTCTATTGGTTATATTTGAGAGACTTGATAGTTGTTTGCCTGTGATAGTATCTCCCTGACAAATAATTAACTTGGCATCGCATTTTTCGGATATAGGTTTTGCAATGTTTTTGGGAATTGTCTTATCACTAGTTTCTAGAGCGACTTGAACATCTCCTCCAAGGAAAGAATTTGTAACTACCCTTGCAAATGCTGGCCTTGGAAGAATAATTTCAGGATTATTTAAAACTATTTTTGCCTTAATTGATTCATTCGTAAACAAGATATCTTCTATCGATCCTACTAAAATTCCTCTGTAAGTAACTGGAGATTTTTTTGATAAACCGCTTGCGTTATTGAATTCTGCAAAAAGGTACCAATTTTTTGAAGATATTCTTACTCCTTTAAGCCAAAAAGAAAAAAATGTGAATATTAAAATTCCCCCTAATAAGGAAAACCCAACTATTGAATCTCGTAAGCTTCTACGCATAATATCTAAATGTCTTTGGGTTGCATTGGACCATCGAGTTTTCCATGCCTAAATTGAAATACATAGGGATCATTACTCTCTTTAAATTCATCAATTGAACCTTCCCATCTAAATTTACCCCCATAAAGCATTAAAACTTTATCTGAAGTCCTTTCTATAGTACTAAGAACATGGCTAACCACAATAGATGATCCGCTAGCTTTATCATTTGTTTTATTAATTAAATCTTCAATTCTTGATGAAGCAATTGGATCTAGGCCTGCAGTTGGTTCATCAAAAAGTAATAGAGGTTTAGTTTTCGCATTAAGAGTTTGATCAGTAATTAAAGCTCTAGCAAAACTCACTCTTTTTTGCATGCCTCCACTTAATTCATTTGGAAGTTTATTCTCAACATTAAATAATCCTACCTCAGCTAAACATTCACAAACGATTTCATGAATCGACTTTTTCGATAGGTTTCTATTTCTCTTGAGGAGAAAACCTACATTTTCTTCAACAGTTAAAGATCCTAATAAAGCTGGATTCTGAAAAACTAATCTTACATCAGGAGGATTATCTTGATCTATTCTCAAATATGTTTGTTTCTCGCCAAATATTCTTAATTCTCCTTTGGTAGGTAAAATTAGTCCTGCTAATATTTTTAATATAGTTGATTTACCAGAACCTGAGGGACCAACAATCGCTAATTTCTCTCCATTATTAAGTTTAAAATTAATTTGTTTAAGTACATTAACTTCCCCCCAGCTAATAGAGAGGTTTTTTGTTTCAACTGCATTGTTAGATTTTTTCAAAACCCAGATAGAGAAAAATTCTTCTTTATTTATAATATTGCCTATTTT
>CACAXN010000028.1 GCA_902536455.1 uncultured Prochlorococcus sp. | reverse complement strand
AGCTTTAAAATTGGCACGCGACTTTCCCCTAGAACGAGTAAGGAACATAGGTATAGCCGCTCATATTGATGCAGGGAAGACAACAACAACTGAAAGAATTTTGTTTTATTCAGGCGTAGTTCACAAAATAGGAGAGGTTCATGATGGTGCTGCCGTAACAGACTGGATGGCTCAAGAAAGAGAAAGAGGAATAACTATTACTGCGGCTGCAATATCTACTAGTTGGCAAGATCACAGAATTAATATTATTGATACCCCTGGACACGTTGATTTTACTATTGAGGTGGAAAGATCAATGCGCGTCTTAGATGGAGTTATAGCTGTATTTTGTGCAGTAGGTGGAGTGCAGCCTCAATCAGAAACAGTTTGGCGTCAAGCAGATAGATACTCTGTACCAAGAATGGTTTTTGTTAATAAAATGGATAGAACTGGTGCAGATTTTTTAAAGGTTAATCAGCAAATTAAAGATCGACTAAAGGCAAACGCACTCCCAATTCAGCTACCTATTGGAGCTGAAGGTGATCTCACAGGAATTATTGATTTAGTAGCTAACAAAGCATATCTTTACAAAAATGACTTAGGTACTGATATAGAAGAAGCATCAATTCCGTCTGAAATGGAGGAGGAAGCTGCTGAGTGGAGAAATAAGTTGATGGAAAGTGTCGCAGAAAATGATGAAGAGTTAATAGAAATATTCCTTGAAACAGGAGAACTATCTGAAGAACAACTTAAAAAAGGCATTAGGGAAGGTGTTTTAAAACATGGATTGGTTCCAGTATTATGTGGTTCAGCTTTTAAGAACAAAGGCGTCCAACTTGTTTTAGATGCTGTTGTTGATTACTTACCAGCGCCAGTTGATGTAAAACCAATACAAGGAGTTTTACCAAGTGGTAAGGAAGATGTAAGACCTTCAGATGATAATGCTCCTTTCAGTGCATTAGCATTTAAGGTTATGTCAGATCCTTATGGGAAATTAACTTTTGTAAGGATGTATTCAGGTGTACTTTCAAAGGGGAGTTATGTAATGAATTCTACTAAAGATGCTAAAGAGAGAATCTCTAGATTAGTAATTTTAAAAGCTGACGAAAGAGAGGAAGTTGATGAATTGAGGGCAGGAGATTTAGGCGCTGTACTAGGTCTCAAGAATACAACAACTGGTGACACGTTATGTAATACAGATGACCCTATAGTCTTGGAAACATTGTTTATTCCTGAACCAGTTATCTCAGTCGCAGTTGAGCCAAAAACAAAAGGAGATATGGAGAAATTATCCAAAGCTTTGACTGCTTTATCTGAAGAAGATCCAACCTTTAGGGTAAGTACAGATCCTGAGACAAATCAAACTGTAATTGCTGGAATGGGCGAGTTACACCTAGAAATCCTTGTTGACAGAATGTTAAGGGAATTTAAAGTTGAAGCTAATATTGGAGCTCCTCAGGTCTCATACAGAGAGACCATTAGGTCTAGTTCTAAAGGAGAAGGTAAATATGCAAGACAAACTGGAGGAAAAGGTCAATACGGTCATGTAATAATTGAAATGGAACCTGCTGAAGTTGGTAAAGGTTTTGAATTCGTCAACAAAATTGTTGGTGGAGCTGTACCGAAAGAGTACATTGGTCCTGCATCTAATGGTATGAAAGAAACATGTGAATCTGGTGTTCTTGCAGGTTATCCACTCATTGATGTAAAAGTAACACTAGTCGATGGTTCATTCCACGATGTAGACTCATCTGAAATGGCCTTCAAAATTGCAGGTTCCATGGCTTTTAAAGATGGGGTTAAAAAATGCAACCCTGTACTTCTAGAGCCTATGATGAAAGTGGAGGTCGAAAGTCCTGACGACTTTCTTGGATCTGTAATTGGTGATCTCTCTTCTAGAAGAGGTCAAGTAGAAGGACAATCTGTTGATGATGGATTGTCTAAGGTACAGGCCAAAGTGCCCCTAGCCGAAATGTTCGGTTATGCCACTCAACTCCGATCAATGACTCAAGGTCGGGGTATATTTTCAATGGAGTTCGCAAATTATGAGGAAGTTCCTCGTAATGTTGCTGAAGCTATCATTTCCAAGAATCAGGGCAACTCCTGATCTCTAAACTAAAACACAATTAAACCCTCGATTCTTTAATTCAAAATGGCTCGCGAGAAGTTCGAAAGGAACAAACCACATGTCAACATAGGTACTATCGGCCATGTTGACCATGGAAAAACAACACTTACTGCTGCTATTACAAACGTATTAGCAAAAAAAGGTCAAGCTCAAGCTCAAGACTACGGAGACATTGATGGTGCTCCTGAAGAAAGAGAGCGTGGCATTACTATTAATACAGCTCATGTCGAATATGAAACTGAAGGCAGACATTATGCACATGTCGATTGCCCTGGACATGCTGATTATGTAAAAAACATGATTACAGGGGCTGCCCAAATGGACGGAGCTATCTTAGTGTGTGCAGCAACAGATGGTCCTATGGCACAAACTAAAGAACATATCCTTCTAGCCAAACAAGTTGGAGTACCAGCTCTTGTGGTAGCTCTTAACAAGTGCGATATGGTTGATGATGAAGAAATTATTGAACTTGTCGAAATGGAAATTAGAGAACTGTTAGATAGTTATGATTTCCCTGGAGATGACATTCCTATAGTACAAGTTTCAGGTTTAAAAGCTCTCGAAGGTGATTCTACTTGGGAATCTAAGATTGAAGAATTAATGAAAGCAGTCGATGCTAGCATTCCTGAACCAGAAAGAGAAGTTGATAAACCATTCCTAATGGCTGTTGAAGACGTTTTCTCAATTACTGGTAGAGGAACTGTTGCTACTGGAAGAATTGAGAGAGGTAAAGTTAAGGTTGGAGAAGAAGTCGAGATAGTTGGAATAAGAGACACAAGAGTAACAACTGTTACTGGAGTTGAAATGTTCCGAAAACTTCTTGATGAAGGTATGGCTGGTGATAACGTTGGTTTACTTCTACGTGGTGTCCAGAAAGAAGATATTGAAAGAGGAATGGTACTTGTTAAGAAAGGATCTATTACCCCTCACACTCAGTTTGAAGGTGAAGTATATGTTCTCAAAAAAGAAGAGGGCGGAAGACATACTCCTTTCTTTGCAGGATATAGACCTCAGTTCTACATAAGAACAACTGACGTAACAGGTCAAATAACAGCATTTACATCTGATGATGGTTCTAATGTTGAAATGGTTATGCCAGGAGACAGAATCAAGATGACTGGTGAGTTAATTTGTCCAGTAGCTATCGAACAAGGTATGCGATTTGCTATCCGCGAAGGTGGCCGAACTATAGGTGCTGGAGTAGTTTCTAAAATTCTCAAATAATTTATTTGAATTTTAAGAATTCAACCTCAATCACCTAATATAGATTAATGGAGTATGGTCATTGTTTATCAATGACCCTTCATTATAAGTTAATTTAAAATTATGACTGCATCAATTGCACAACAAAAAATAAGAATAAGGTTAAAAGCATTTGACAGAAGAATGCTTGATTTATCTTGCGATAAAATAATCCAAACTGCTGACACTACCGCCGCTTCAGCCATAGGTCCTATCCCTTTGCCTACCAAAAGAAAAATTTATTGCGTGCTAAGGTCACCACATGTTGATAAAGATTCTAGAGAGCATTTTGAAACTAGAACCCATCGAAGAATAATTGACATATATAGCCCTTCTGCAAAAACTATTGATGCTCTAATGAAATTGGATCTTCCTAGTGGAGTAGACATAGAAGTTAAACTGTAAGAATTCCCGAAAACGACATAAATTGATTACTATAAACAGATATAAATGAGGTTTAGATGGGAGAGCTTTCAGTAAGGGAATTACCTTTATTTCCTTTGCCAGAAGTAGTCCTTTTTCCTCAAGAGGTATTGCCTTTACATATTTTCGAGTCAAGATACAGAATTATGCTACAGTCTGTTCTCGAATCAGATTCTATGTTTGGAGTAATAAAATGGGATCCAGCTACTAAAAGTATGGCAAAAGTCGGATGCTGTGCCCAAATAATTAAACACCAAACTGCAGAGGATGGGAGAAGTAATATTATCACTCTCGGCCAGCAAAGATTTCAAGTATTAGAAATCGTTCGATCCGCGCCTTTTTGTTCAGCGATGGTAAGTTGGATTAGTGATGATAGTACTGATAACCTTGAAAAATTAGATTTTCTAAAAGATTCAGTAAAAGAAGCACTAAGCGATGTTATCAACCTGACAAGTAAATTGACAAACACCAAGAAAAATTTACCTGATAAATTACCCAATAATGCCATGGACTTATCTTTTTGGATAGGGTCTCATTTGGGTGGACCTGTTGCAGAGGAACAGCAGAGACTTTTAGAGGAAAGAAATACTTATACTAGATTGCAAAGAGAATATGAAATGCTTGATCATACTAGAAAACAACTTGCAGCGAGAACAGCTCTAAAAGAAAGTTTTCCTGATATACAAGAAAATTAAATGTTTGAATCATTATTGCCTCTTTCTCTGCTTGTTTTAACCCTTTTAGTTTTATTTAGTATTTGGAGAGTTAATGCTAGAAAATATATTTCTTCTGGTACAGTAGCATCAGCTTATGATTCATGGACTCAAGATAAATTACTTGAGAGATTGTGGGGAGAGCATATACACTTGGGTTTTTATTCTTCAGAAAATAAAAAAATTGATTTTAGAAAGGCTAAAGTTAAATTTGTACATGAGCTTGTTAAATGGAGTGGTTTAGATAAATTACCAAAAGGTTCCA
>CACAXN010000027.1 GCA_902536455.1 uncultured Prochlorococcus sp. | reverse complement strand
CAAAATTCAATATAAAGAAGGATATTTTCCTGTAGCGCCAAATGATACTGCGCAAGATATCAGATCTGAGATGCTTCTTCTTATGGGCGAATTAGGTATCCCCACTGAAAAACATCACCATGAAGTTGCTGGTGCCGGCCAACACGAACTTGGAATGAAATTTGATTCGTTAATAAATGCTGCTGATAACGTTATGACTTATAAATACGTTGTAAGAAATGTTGCAAAAAAATATGGAAAAACTGCAACATTTATGCCCAAGCCTGTTTTTAACGATAACGGAACCGGAATGCATGTTCACCAAAGTTTATGGAAGAGTGGACAGCCACTATTTTTTGGTGAGGGAGCATATGCAAATTTATCTCAAACAGCAAGATGGTATATAGGAGGCATTCTCAAACATGCACCATCATTCCTAGCATTTACTAACCCAACTACAAATAGTTATAAACGACTAGTACCTGGATTCGAAGCGCCCGTAAATTTAGTTTATTCTGAGGGTAATAGATCAGCTGCAGTAAGAATACCGTTGACAGGTCCAAGCCCTAAAGCTAAAAGATTAGAATTTAGATCAGGTGACGCACTTGCAAATCCTTATTTAGCATTCTCTGTAATGATGCTTGCGGGTATTGATGGAATTAAAAATCAAATTGATCCTGGTGATGGAGTAGATGTAGATTTATTTGAACTTCCAGCTGATGAACTTGCAAAAATTGATACAGTACCTTCATCTCTAAATGACTCACTTAATGCGCTAAAAGCAGATAAGGATTATCTATTAGCTGGTGGAGTATTTACTGAAGATTTTATTGATAACTTTATCGATATAAAATACGAAGAGGTACAACAACTAAGACAAAGGCCTCATCCACATGAATTCTTCATGTATTACGATGCATAATCAAAAGAATACATTAGTTTAAATTAATCAATTTGAGAAATATCACAAAATATTCTCAAATTGATTTTTTTTTTGTTGGAATATATATATACATATAGAAAAATGGCTAGGGAATCTATTTCAAAAATTGCATATAAAACGCTACAACAAAGTAAAAGCATTGCAGGTTTCGCTCACAAGCAGATCAGTTCAAGATTAATGAATTTCATTCTTCCCGATTCGAAGCTTGAAAATTTTGATATAGATAAGGATCTTCTAATGCAAATTCAAGATTCAATGGATAACTTAAGAGAAGAAGATTGGAATGATGCAGAAAAAAATATATATCCAAAAAAATTATTATTCGACGAACCATGGCTTACATATCTAACTCAATATCCTAAAATTTGGCTTGATATGCCTATTACATGGGATAGACGTAGAAAACAAAACTTTGATGATCTTCCAAAATCAATTAATAAAGATAATTATCCTCAATATTACTTGAGAAATTTTCATCATCAAACAGATGGTTACTTATCAGATTTTTCAGCTAGCATTTATGATTTACAAGTTGAGATACTTTTCAATGGAAGTGCTGACTCAATGAGAAGAAGAATAATTAAGCCGATAAAAGAAGGACTTGAAATTTTTAGCGATAGAGAAAAAAGTTCTATTAAGATACTTGATGTGGCTACAGGTTCAGGAAGAACATTAAAACAATTAAGAGCAGCATTTCCTAAAGAAAAAATCACAGGAATTGATTTATCTGATTCATACTTAAAAGAGGCAAGTAGATATATTTCAGACTTAGATGGAGATTTAATTCAGTTAATAAAAGGTAATGCTGAGGAATTACCTTTTGAAAATGATAGTTTTCAAAGTATTTCTTGTGTTTACTTATTTCATGAATTACCTAGAACAATTAGATCTAAAGTATTAACTGAATTTTTTAGAGTTCTTGAACCTGGGGGAATATTAGTTTTAGCTGATTCAATTCAAATAAGTGATTCTCCTGACTTTACATCCATAATGGAAAACTTCTATAAATCTTTTCATGAGCCTTTTTATTGTGATTACATAAAAGAGGATATAGATTCTAAAATAGAGGAAATAGGTTTTAAAGATGTAAAATCTAATTCCTTTTTTATGACCAAAGTATGGTCTGCTGTAAAGTAAATAAAAACTTCTATGACCTATTGGGATCAAGATACTATTCAACTTGTTCAAAGTCTTAATGACAAATTAAAAATTGATAATGCTAAATGGCATAAAGATAAAGGAAATAAATATAAACGATCTGCAGAACTAATTTCGGCAGGATTATGCCATTTAATTATTTCTTGTAATGAGAAGGAAACTATTGACTATATAGAAGAAAGTATTAAATGGTTAAAAGAAATTAACGTAGATCAACCTTGTCCTAGTAAAAATCGCCTTTTTAAAGCCAACTGAAGCCTATTACCTTTGCTACTCCATCTGATGTCATCAAAACATTCATTTATAATATAAAGGCCACGACCATTTACACTACTTATTTTTTTTGGTAATTTGTAGTCTCTTTTTTTTATTTCTAAACCATTACCTTGATCTTGAATTTGCCAAACACACCAATGAGGAGTAATTATTCTCCTAACTCTAATATTTTTTTTGGGATCTAATTTATTTCCATGTTTTACTGCATTTACTAGAGCTTCATGTAAACCAAGTTTGATAAGATAGCTTGATGGAGAATTTTTAATAGGTTCTAATAATTGATCGACAAATTCATTTAACTGTAATGATGATTCGAATTCGTAGTTTGACCAGTTAATCTTTGGTCTTTTAAAAAATTTTTTAAAAATATTTTTGCCCCGAAATAAGGACATAATAATATTTTGATACTGTCTTAATTTTAACTTATTAAATACCTCAATTTAAAGAATATTATTATGTCTCTTTGCAATAGCAGGATGCCGTAGGATGGAGTCCATAAGTCTTACTCCTCTTAGTTGATTTATTAAAGGCATATGACCATCAGGAGCATCCAATGACCAGCGAAAAGACCCAGGATATCTAGTCCATAAGCCCTCTTTTTTCCAGCCTATTTTCGGCCACATTAATTCATATTTTTCCCCTACTGATTTTAATATCTTTGCTTGAATAGAAAATCCAAATCTACCAGTAGAATAAATATTCCATAATCTATCTATTGTTTCTAGATCTTTACCTGACATATTCTTAACTTCACTATAAAAAACATATCCACGTTTTTCAGCTAATTTTCCAGCTAATTTTCGTAAGTAAGAACTTGTTAATCTATCTGCGTCCTCAAATTTTTGCTCAACCAACATCAATTGCAAATCTTCATAATTAATATCAATATCTGAATATGTATTAAACCAATTATTGAATTTAGAGTTTTCAAAGAATTCAGGCTTAAATTTTCTTAAAACTTGTAATATCCAACCAGCAGCCCAGTCATCTCCATCACTATCAAAGATATCAAACAATGAAGGCCCAAGATTAAAAATATTTTCGACTTCAGATTCTATTTGAGTTAGTGATTTTATTCTTTTTCTTTGATTGGAATCTACAAATTTTTTTATAAGATCTAATGTAGCATTACTATAGTTATCGTGTTCTTTGTTATTCATTTTAAAAAATCAATCTAAAAAAATAAAAACTATCCATGTATTTCAAAAGAAAAGAACTAGAGAAATTTAGAAGTTTTAAAGGACCGCTTATAGATGTTAGGAGCCCGAGTGAATATTATAAAGGACACCTGCCTAATTCTATTAACATTCCACTATTTGATAATGATGAAAGATCTATAATCGGCACAATTTATAAAAAAGAAGGAAGAAAAAAAGCAGTTATAGAGGGATTAAAATTTTTTGATAAAAAATTGGAATTACTTCTTGATAATTTATTCATGAGTATTGAGTCTTATAAAACAACTCCTGATGAAAATAATAAATTTATTATCAGACTATATTGTTCTAGAGGAGGAATGCGTTCACAAAGTATTGCATGGTTATTAGATAAATTTAAATTAAATCCTGTTACACTCGATGGAGGATACAAAATATATAGAAGATGGGTATTAGATAGTTTCTCAAAAAAGTTGAATATAGTTGTTATTGGTGGAAAAACAGGAACAGGAAAGACAAGATTATTATCATTACTAGAGAAATATAAATATCAAACTATTGATCTTGAAGGAATTGCTTGTCATAGAGGAAGTACATTTGGAGGTTTAGGAATGAAAGAACAACCTACAAATGAACAATTTGAAAATATAATTGCAGAAAAATTAAATTCTTTTAAATGTTCTAATAATATTTTTGTAGAAGCTGAAAGTGCAAATATTGGTAAATGCAAAATTCCTCATGAATTCTTCAATCAGATGAAAAAATCAAGGAGAATTGAAATTTTAAGGAGTGAATCTAACAGGTTAGATGAGTTGATAGATACCTATAGTGTTTTCAAGAAAGAGGAACTACAAGAATCTGTATTAAGGATAAAAAAAAGATTAGGACCGCAAAGAACAAAAATAGCTCTTGAATCAATTAATAATGAGGAATGGCACTTAGTTTGCAGAGCAGTTCTAGATTATTACGATAAGTGTTATGAATTTGAAAAGGTTGGCAAAACAAATATAAAGTTATTAGATTTAACCGACAAAAAATATGATGAAAGGATCTTAGAGTTAATAAATAATGCTTTATAAAATAATTATAAACAAATGTGAAAAATATTTCCTAAGATAAAAAATTATTAACCAATTATTATGACAGCAGATAAAATTTCAAAAATACAATTTTATGAGGGGACAGATGAACCAGTAGTGCCTGAAATAAGACTGACTAGGAGTAAAGACGGTACCACCGGC
>CACAXN010000026.1 GCA_902536455.1 uncultured Prochlorococcus sp. | reverse complement strand
ACTCTTTTATCTTCAAGAATATCAGGAATATTCCCTAGCTGAATTCTTTGAGCTAAACCTTCCGCAATAGCCGTTTTACCTACGCCTGGTTCTCCAATAAGAACAGGGTTATTTTTAGTTCTTCTACCAAGTATTTGAACTACGCGATCTATCTCTTCATAACGACCAACAACAGGGTCAAGTTTTGATTCACTAGCTAACTTCGTTAAATTTGTTCCAAATTCATCAAGAGTAGCAGTTTTTAAATTACCCTTACTAGGATTAGCTCCACTGCCAACCTCAGCTGTTTCGCCTAACATCCTTATAACCTGAGTTCTTACTTTAGTAAGATCAATACTAAGATTTTCTAGAACTCTTGCGGCTACACCCTCACCTTCTCTTATTAAACCAAGTAATAGATGTTCAGTGCCTATGTAATTGTGACCCAATTGACGTGCTTCTTCGAGTGATAGTTCTAAAACTCTTTTAGCACGAGGTGTAAAAGGTATTTCTACAGCTACAAAACCTGAACCTCTACCAATTATCTTTTCTACCTCTATTCTTGAGTCTTTTAAATTAACTCCAAGTGATTTAAGAACCTTTGCCGCAACACCTGTACCCTCTCCAATTAAACCTAATAAAATTTGTTCTGTTCCAACGAAATTATGACCAAGTCTTCTAGCTTCCTCTTGGGCAAGCATGATGACTTTTATGGCTTTTTCTGTAAATCTTTCAAACATTAGAAGATTAAATCCTATTAATAACCTACCAGTAATATGTCAGTTTTGTGTTCAGAATGAGCTTTTGTGAATACCCAATAATATATTTTATTGGATTAAATTTATCTTTTTTAGTGATATAGCAATAAATTACAGTAATTTCAAGCATTCTGGTTATCCGAACAATTAATTTTTTAAATTATTTAGTTATTAATTTTTTTTCTTTTAACAAAGCATCTGAACCGTCTTTATAATAATTTCTTCTTATTCCAACAGTAGAAAAATCGAAATAACTATAGAATTTCTCAGCTGTGAAATTAGTATGAGATACTTCTAAAAATAAATTTTTTAAATTTAACTTTTCACATTCTTTTATTAAATATTTCATAAGGTAAGTCCCAAAACCTTTTTTTCTATGTTTTTGATTGATTACAAAAAAATTTATTTGAGCTTCATCAAGAATCACATGAAATACGCATATCCCAATTATTATGTTTGAAAGTAATAAACCAAATATTTTTACATCTTCCTTCTTTAATTCGTTAGTCCATTGTTCTTTATTCCACAAAGAAATTGAATTTGAATCTAATTCATAACATAAATCAATATCTTTCTCATTTAATTGTTTAATGGATATCATTTTATAATAAATACTAAATATAAAATTAAAGTCATTATAAAGATATGACAATTTTAGAATAAAACTAGTAAAAAACTCTTATGCAAGAAAAAAAATCCTTTTTAAAACAAAAGATTGACTGGGAAAGTCCTAATAAAAATATCGTACCTATTACTACATCCATTGGAAGTGATGGAAAGTTATGGATTGGTGGATGCTCTATCGAAGAATTAGTTGAAAAATATAATTCTCCTCTTTATATTTTAGATGAAATCACACTAAGAAACTCTTGTAGAGCATACAAAAAAGCACTAGAAAAATATTACCCAGGAAAATCTCTTCCAATATATGCCTCCAAGGCAAATAGTTCTATTTTTATGAGTAACCTTATTTCCTCAGAAGGTTTAGGACTTGATGCAGTTTCAGAAGGAGAATTATTAACTGCTCTTAAAGGTGGGGTCCCAAATGAAAAAATCGTATTTCATGGCAACAATAAATCAGACAAAGAAATAGAGTTCGCAGTTAGAAATAATGTCAAAGTTATTGTAGATAATGACTATGACTTAGAAAGATTAGAGGAAATCTCAACTTCATTTAATCATGACTTAGAAATAATGATTCGCTTTACTCCTGGAATAGAATGCCATACACACGAATATATAAGAACAGGATCATTTGACAGCAAATTTGGATTCGGGATTGAATATTTAAATAACTTATTCGACAGAATCAGCAATACAGAACGCTTAAAATTAAAAGGATTACATGCTCATATTGGTTCCCAGATTTTTGAACTAGAACCACATAATGATCTAGGAGAAATAATGGTAAATGTTATTTTAGATGCCAAAAAATTTGGCCATGATATCCAAGAACTAAATGTTGGAGGAGGTTTAGGCATTAAATATACGGAAAATGACGATCCCCCTTCGATTGATGAATGGGTAAAAACAATTTCCACATCTGTTGTTAAAGCTTGTGAAAAAAATAATTTAGACTTGCCTACATTAATGTGTGAGCCAGGAAGATCTATTGTATCTACAGCAGGAATTACAATCTACAAAATTGGGGCATTTAAAAAAATTCCTGGTATCAGAACATATTTGTCTGTTGATGGCGGAATGAGTGATAATCCTAGACCAATAACATATCAATCAAATTATTCTGCATGTTTGGTAAGTAACCCCTTAAATAATAATTCGAAAAGTAAATACACTATTGCTGGCAAACACTGTGAATCAGGAGATGTATTATTCAAGGAAATAGAACTAGCAGATTGCAATACAGGAGATCTAATATGTGTTTTTGGTACTGGTGCGTACAATAATTCAATGAGTTCTAACTACAACAGAATCCCAAGGCCGGCTGCTCTTTTAGTTTGTGATGGAGAAGCAGAGATTATTCAAAAGAGAGAGAGTCCTTCTGATCTTTTGAAATATGATGTATTACCTGATCGCTTTATTAAACAAAATTAGGTACATTTAGATTAATTTTTTATTTAATGTGAATTTCTGGGGGTTTATAAATTTAAAACTTTTATTAGATGTCTTATTTGCTGTTGGGTTTGGACTTTTATTATTTTCTAGAGTCAAAGAACAGAGAACATTATGGCTTTTAAGGGGATATTTATTTTTAGTTTCAACCTCATGGTTCATTCAAAGATATGCTTACCTACCATTAACATCAAAGCTTATTGATGCAGTAGTATTAGCCTGCTCTCTCTCTTTAGCAATTCTTTGGCAAGGAGAGCTTAGAAGATTAATGGAATTATTAGGGACTGGGCGGCTAGCTGTATTACTAGGAAATCCGCCAAAGGAGTTTAGAGCAACATCAACAACTATTACTCAATTAGTTGATACCGCAGGCAAACTCTCTCAGAATCGGAGAGGTGCTTTAATCGTCGTTGATTTAGGGAGTGATCTAAGACCTGAAGATTTTTTATATTCAGGTACAAATATAGAGGCTCAATTATCAACTGACCTTTTAATAAATCTCTTTGCAACAGATACACCATTACATGATGGAGCTGTTCTTGTGAAAGGTAATAAAATAATTTCTGCTGGAGTAATTCTTCCTCTCTCAAGACAAGGAATAAGTAGATATGGCACAAGACATTTAGCAGCATTAGGCATTACAGAAAGATTTGACAGATGTATTTGTATTGTTGTTTCTGAAGAAACAGGTACGTTATCATTAGCAAACCAAGGCAAATTAGAAAGGCCAATAACCAGCAGCAGATTACAAGAACTTCTTGCAAAATTGATTGGGAATCAAAACTCTATGGGAACAAGCAAATCATCTATAGGCAAAAATAATTTGTCCCAAAATACAAACCCAAGTGATAATATTACCAAGGATGTTAAAGAAAAAGATTTCAATGAATCAGAAAATCTTTCTAACATAAGGGAATAACTAATGAGTTTAGGAAAAATAATTGACAAGAAAAATAATGACTTATCCAAGAGGATAGATAAGCAAAAAGTTCCTGAACATGTTGCAATAATTATGGATGGGAATGGGAGATGGGCTACAAAAAAAGGTTTGCCACGTACATATGGCCATAAAAGAGGAGTTAATGTTTTAAAAAATATACTTAAAGCATCAAAAAAATTAGGTTGCAAAGTACTTACTGTTTATGCTTTTTCAACTGAGAATTGGACAAGACCAACAAAAGAGGTTGATTTTCTTATAAATCTTTTTAGCGAAGTTTTGAGAAACGAAATTGATGAGATACATGAAGAATCAACAAAAATAAAATTTATTGGGGATTTATCTCCTTTCCCAGAAACTTTAAAAAAAATAATATCTAGTTCAGAATCTCTAACTAAAAAAAACAATAAATTTTTATTGAATATTTGCGTCAATTACGGAGGGAGGCAAGAAATAGTTAAAGTTGCAAAAGAACTAGCATTAAAATCTTCTTCTGGAGAAATAAACCCAAGTGAAGTTGATGAAGAATTATTTAATTCAGAGCTATTAACTCGAGGAATTAAAGATCCAGAATTACTAATAAGAACTAGTGGAGAAAAAAGGATCAGTAATTTTCTTTTATGGCAATTAGCTTATTCAGAGATTTATATCTCTGACGTAATGTGGCCAGACTTCAATGAGTTTGAATTTCTAAAAGCAATAATTGATTACCAATCAAGGAATAGACGTTTCGGCGGTATAGAATCATTACCAAATGAATCTTTTGAAGATTCTCAATATTCTTCCTAAGAAAAAATGGCTAATTCGAATAATCATTTATTAAGAGAAATTAGGTTCGATTGGAATAAGGAAGAGATATTTGAAATACTTAATATGCCTCTGATTGATTTAATGTGGGAATCACAGATCGTTCATAGGGAATTCAACAAATACGATATTCAATTAGCATCATTATTCAGCGTAAAAACTGGTGGATGTGAGGAAAATTGTTCATATTGTAGCCAATCAATTTATAGTGCCAGCGAAATCAAAAGTCATCCACAATTTCAAGTTGAAG
>CACAXN010000025.1 GCA_902536455.1 uncultured Prochlorococcus sp. | reverse complement strand
AACTTCATGGGAAGGGAATTGTTTCTTAAATTTTTTCAATAATAAAACAAGTTTAAGAGATGTTGATAAAACGATCTTTAAATCTAAATCAACTTCTCCTTATAAGTTATTAAAGTCTACTCATGATCAAGAAGGCAGATGCATTTTGCCTGTTTTACATACTGCAGGGGGAATGGTAGGAGGAGATTTACTTGGAATTGAAGTAAAACTTGAAAAAAACTCTAAGGTTTTGTTGACAACTTCTTCAGCCCATAAAGTATATGGATCAGTTGGAAGATCTAAAATCAATCCAGAAGGAAGTTTTTCTAAGCAAAAGAATCTCATAAATATTCTTGAAAATTCTCATTTGGAATATCTCCCCCAAGAAACAATTATCTTTGCAAATGGTCTATATGATCAAAAGCTTAAAGTATCTATTTCAGAAACATCAAGTTTCTTATTTACTGATTTAGTAAGACTTGGAAGATCTTCTTCAGGAGAGTCTATTGAAAATGGAGTTTTTAGGTCCAAATTAGAAATTATGAGAAATAATGATTTATATGATGATTGGGAATATGTTGATCAAGTTGAATTATCTAAAGCAAGTTATGTGGCCAAGTCAGGAATGGATTACATGCCTGTTTTTGGATCCTTAATATGGATTTGCGAAAAAGATTTTCCCAAATCAAGAATAAATAATTTAGTGGGAAACATAAAAAATATTTTTAATGAAAGTGATAATAATTTATCTATTGGAATTCTTGAAAATGGAATCTCTGTAAGATTCTTAGGGAGTTCTTCTCAAGACGCTAGGAAATGTTTTTTTTGTATTTGGAAACAAATTAGGTCTACTTGTGGATTTTGTGAGCCAAAATATCAAGGTGTATGGCCTTTACAAGATTCTATGAATTATTAATTATGTTCAGAAAGAACCTTTTTTAAGAATTTATAGATTAATTTTTTATTATGCATCTTTCACCTCAAGAAAAGGATAAATTATTGATTTTTTCTGCTGCCCTCTTAGCTGAAAGAAGACTTAATCGTGGTCTGAAGCTTAATTATCCTGAAACGATTGCTTTTTTAAGTTTTCACGTTCTTGAAGGAGCTAGAGATGGGAAAAGTGTAAGTCAATTAATGTCAGAGGGAACTACCTGGCTTTCAAAATCACAAGTTATGGATGGCATTCCTGAAATGGTTGATGAAGTTCAAATAGAAGCGGTTTTTCCTGATGGGACTAAATTAGTTACTATTCACAATCCGATTAATTAGTTATGAGTAATTTAATTCCTGGCGAAATAATTCCTGAAAAAGGCGAAATTGAATTAAATCTTGGTAAGAAAGTTAAAACAGTTACCGTTTCAAATTCTGGAGATAGACCCGTGCAAGTTGGATCCCATTATCATTTTTTTGAAGCTAATAAGGCTTTAATTTTTGATCGAGAATTGACACTTGGTATGCGACTTGATATTCCTGCAGGTACTGCAATTAGATTCGAACCTGGAGATACAACAGTTGTCAAATTAGTTCCATATACAGGTTTAAGAGTTGTATATGGTTTTAATTCATTAGTAAACGGTTCTTTAGACACTTAAAATTATGTCCTACAAAATTGACAGAAATACTTATGCTCAAACTTACGGCCCAACAACCGGAGATAGGGTAAGACTTGCTGATACTGAACTATTTATTGAAGTAGAAAAGGATTTAACTACTTACGGAGATGAAGTTAAATTCGGAGGTGGTAAAGTTATTCGAGATGGAATGGGACAGTCTCAAGTAACAAGAGAAGATGGGGCTGCGGATACCGTAATAACAAATGCTTTGATTGTAGATTGGTGGGGAATAATTAAGGCTGATGTTGGCATAAAAGATGGAAAGATTTTTGAAATCGGTAAGGCTGGTAATCCTGATATCCAGGATAAAGTCAATATTGTTATTGGTGCCTCAACAGAAGTAATAGCTGGAGAAGGTCATATCCTTACTTCAGGATCAATAGATACTCATATTCACTTTATCTGTCCTCAACAAATTGAGACAGCACTAGCTTCAGGAATTACAACTATGTTGGGGGGTGGAACTGGACCTGCAACCGGCACAAATGCTACAACCTGTACACCTGGTTCTTTTCATATTTCTCGAATGCTTCAATCTTCAGAAGCATTCCCCATGAATTTAGGTTTTTTTGGGAAAGGAAATTCAACAAACGAAAGAAATCTTATTGATCAAGTTGAAGCTGGGGCTTGTGGATTGAAACTTCACGAGGATTGGGGAACTACTCCTTCCACCATAAATGCTTGTCTTAATGTTGCAGATAAGTTTGATGTGCAAGTTTGTATTCACACTGATACTCTAAATGAGGCAGGCTTTGTAGAAGATACCATCAATGCTATTTCAGGAAGAACAATTCATACTTTTCATACTGAAGGAGCAGGTGGAGGCCATGCACCAGATATTATTAAAATTTGCGGTGAAAAAAACGTTCTACCAAGCAGTACAAACCCAACAAGACCATATACCAGAAACACATTAGAGGAACATCTTGACATGCTGATGGTTTGTCATCATTTAGATTCTAAAATTCCAGAAGATATTGCATTCGCTGAATCAAGGATAAGAAGAGAGACTATTGCGGCTGAAGATATCCTACATGATATGGGCGCCTTCTCAATTATTGCAAGCGACTCTCAGGCTATGGGAAGAGTAGGTGAAGTGATAACGAGAACTTTTCAAACTGCTCATAAAATGAAAGTTCAAAGAGGACCATTATCACAAGATTCTGATAGGAACGATAATTACAGAGTAAAGAGATATATTTCTAAAGTTACAATTAATCCAGCAATAGCCCATGGTATTGATAAATATGTTGGTTCTATAGAAAAGGGAAAAATAGCAGACTTAGTATTGTGGAAGCCTTCCTTTTTTGCAGTAAAGCCTGAACTGGTTGTTAAAGGAGGATCCATAGTTTGGTCCCAAATGGGTGATGCAAATGCCTCAATTCCTACTCCAGGTCCTGTTCATGGAAGACCTATGTTTGCAAATTTCGGCCAATCTCTTATTAAAAGTTCTTTTACTTTTTTAAGTAAAAATTCAATTGATCAAGATATTCCAAAAAAATTAGGATTACAAAAAAATTGCATCGCTGTAGAAAACACTAGAAATATTAATAAATCAAACCTGAAACTTAATAATAAGCTGCCTAATATTTCTGTTGATCCTCAAACCTACGAAGTTTTTTCCGATGGGGAACTTCTTACTTGTGAACCACTTGAAGAAATTCCGATGGCTCAGAGGTACTTTTTGCTTTAGAAGTTTTTTATTAATTCTTTTTCACTAGTTTTTATGTCTTTTGAACCAGCAATAGCTAAATCCTCTTGGAGTTTGTTCTCACAAGAGAGAACTCTTGACCAACTTGGCAACTGTTTTGTTGTAGGGTAAGCAAGGTAATCTTCTGTGGCAGGTCTCAATAGTTTCGCAAATTTTTGAACTGATAGCTCTTCTTCGTGCCTATCGTATGGAAGTTGATTAACCGCTGAATCTAAACCAAACTGCTTTACTCTATCTTCTCCAACTCTTTTATAAAGAACTTCTAAAGTTGCTAATTGTGTGCTAGTTAATGTTTCTGCTTGATGTTCCATAAGACCTCTTAAAACACTTGATAGGATTTCAGTACACATTTTTTGTAATCCCTCTTTAGAAGAATCACCAATATTTTTATGTTTATGATCAAACAAACCTAGATCAACTTGAGCAATTTTTGAGGTTCTTACATTCCTATAAACTTCCGATAATAAACCTATTTCTAAACCCCAGTCACAAGGAATTCTTAAATTCATAGCGAGGTCTTTTGTAAAAGCAAACTCACCAGCTAATGGATATCTAAATGATTGGAGATATTGTAAAAAAGGTCCCTTTCCAACTAACTGCTCTAAACTTGCCAATAAAGGACCTACAAATAATCTTGTTGCTCTTCCTTGTAATTGGTTTGTTTCTAAAGATAATCTGCTATAAAAAGCTTTTACATAAGATATTCCATATGATTCATCTAAAAGTGGAAGCATCATTCTTGAAGGATATAAAGGACTAAAAGTTCTTATGTCAGCGTCAAAAAGGGCTACAACATCTGATTTTCTGGTTGCAACTCCTATGCCTTGCCAAACAGCCCATCCTTTACCAGGAGTTCCTAGAAGTTCTAACCCATTTTTTTCTTGGTTTTTTAACAGTTCTATTACCGAAGGAGAATTAGTCCATTGCACGTGAACTGGAAATGGCATTGAGTTAAAAAATGATTTTGCCGCTTTTACTTGCTCAGCAGTTTTTGCAGAGAGAGCGATAACTAATTCATTTAATCCTGCCAGGTTTTTTAAAACTTCTCTAATATCTTTTAATGCTGGGCGTTCAAATTCTTCATATAAGCAAGGAATTAATATACTTGTTGTTCTTTTTTTAAGGCTTTTGTTTAATTCTTTAAGTAAATTATTTGTAACTCCATATTCATGTATTGTTGTGATTAACCCTTGTTGAAAGTCCATTTTCTAATTGATGTGCAGAATAGTGTTAATACTTCAATGATTTTTTCAAAGTGAAGCAAATTGACTCAGAGAAAAAATTAAATAGATTAAAACTTTATAAATTGTTAGAAACAATTTATTCAGATAATACTACAGAAGAAATTAATTTTATTTCAAATCAATTATTACAGATTTTAGATGATTTCTCAGAGAAATCTGCTTATGAAGAAATAAGTAATAAAGAAATAAGTAATAAAGAAATAAGTAATAAAGAAAGGTGGAATCAATCTCATTCGGTTTTGATAACTTATGCAGATAGCATTTTTAAAAATGGTGAGGCAACATTAATTACTCTTCGAGATTTATTAAGCAATTATTTTGGCAGCCTCTCTAAGGTTGTACATATTCTGCCTTTTCTTAAATCTTCAAGTGATGGAGGTTTTGCAGTATCAAGTTATGATTCCCTGGAAGAAAAATTTGGTAGTTGGGATGATCTTAAAAGTATTTCGAAAAATCATGATTTAATGGCTGATTTGGTATTAAACCATGTTTCATCATCTCATCCATGGGTTCAAGAATTTATTAAATTTCAAGAACCAGGGATATCGAATGTTTTCTCACCGGATCAAAATCTTGACTGGTCAAATGTTGTTAGACCAA
>CACAXN010000024.1 GCA_902536455.1 uncultured Prochlorococcus sp. | reverse complement strand
TCTAATATGATCAGCGAAATTAATTTTTTGGGTTGTTATTGGATCACAATTTTTTAAAAGCTCCCAACATTTTCTCTGGCCAAGTTCTTCTAGTTGCTCTCTCAAGTTACTTTGTGGAGGAACATCTGGCACAAAAAAGCCTTTAATTATTGAGTTCATATATAACCCACTTCCTCCAACTAGAAAAGGCATATTGTTTTGTTTAATCTCTTTATTTATTGATTTTTGAGCAATTTCTTGAAATTGTTTTACATTAATGGGATTAATAGGTTCTTCGATATCTATTAAAAAATGCTTTATTTGTTTTTGTTGATTTTTAGATGGTTTAGCTGTTCCAATATCCATAGACTTATAAATTTGTCTTGAATCAATATTATGTATGCGAGTTTTGAAATATTTTGCAATTTCAATAGCTAATTCTGTTTTACCACTTGCTGTAGCTCCAATTAAAACTATTACATTTGGTGGATAAGAAGACATATGAATTTCTGAAAAAAAATTTATCAGCAATATAATTAAAGTGATTAAATTTTACATAAAACTCGAGCCTTTCTTTTAGTGCAGTGGTAAATTTAATTAAAGACCTTTTAAAAATAACATTTTAAAAGTTTAATATTTTTTTTTATATTAAATGAGTGAGGACAAAAGATCTAATAAAATCTCAAATGAATATGGTGCAGAACAGATTCAGGTATTAGAAGGCTTAGAGCCCGTTCGCAAACGTCCTGGGATGTACATAGGATCTACAGGTTCTAGAGGTTTGCATCATCTAGTATATGAGGTCGTTGATAACTCGGTTGATGAAGCACTTGCAGGACATTGTGATCATATAGAAATAGTACTTAGAGCAGATGGATCAGCTTTAATTTCTGATAATGGACGAGGTATCCCAACTGATATTCACCCAAGGACTGGGAAAAGTGCTTTAGAAACAGTTTTGACTGTTCTCCACGCGGGAGGCAAATTCGGAAGCGGAGGCTATAAGGTTTCTGGTGGCTTACATGGAGTAGGAATATCTGTAGTTAATGCTTTAAGTGAATGGGTTAATGTAACTGTTTTTAGGGATAACAGTGAGTTTAATCAAAGATTTGAAAAGGGTGTATCAAAAGGGGAATTGCAAGTTAAAAAGCAGTCTGCGAAACCTTTTAAAAAAGGCACCACTATTTGCTTTAAACCCGATAAAACTATTTTTTCTGGAGGAATCGAATTTGAATATGCTCTTCTTTCATCTAGGTTAAGAGAATTAGCTTATCTTAACGGCGGTGTAAAAATTGTTTTTCGAGATGAGAGAAATGAATTATCAGATGGTTCTTTTAAAGAAGAAATTTACTTATATCAGGGAGGCATCAAAGAATATGTTCAATACATGAATGCAGAAAAGGAGCCAATTCATTCTGAGATAATTTATGTTGATTCACAGAAAGAAAACGTTTATGTAGAAGCAGCTTTGCAATGGTGTTCAGATGTATATTCAGATAATATCTTGGGTTTTGCAAATAATATTCGAACTATTGATGGAGGTACTCATATTGAGGGATTAAAAACTGTTTTGACAAGAACTTTTAATAATCTTGCTAAAAAGAGAGGCAAAAGAAAAGATATTGAAAAAAATTTAGCTGGAGAAAATATAAGAGAGGGATTGACGGTTGTCTTGTCGGTTAAAGTTCCAGAACCTGAATTTGAAGGACAAACAAAAACAAAATTAGGGAATACCGAAGTTAGAGGAATTGTTGATTCTCTTATTGGGGAGGCTCTTACAAAATATATGGAATTCAATCCTGGAATTTTCGAATTGATTCTTGATAAGGCTATCCAATCATTCAATGCAGCTGAAGCTGCAAGAAGGGCTAGAGAACTTGTCAGAAGAAAAAGTGTTCTTGAAAGTTCAACCCTTCCAGGTAAACTAGCAGACTGTAGTTCTAGAGATCCATCGGAATCAGAAATTTATATCGTTGAGGGAGATTCTGCTGGAGGTTCAGCAAAACAAGGAAGAGATAGAAATTTTCAGGCGATTTTGCCTCTAAGAGGTAAAATTCTTAATATTGAAAAAACTGATGATACTAAAATATATAAAAATACAGAAATTCAGTCATTAATAACTGCTCTTGGATTAGGAATAAAAGGCGAAGAGTTTGATGAAAGTTCCTTGAGATATCATAGAGTTGTTATTATGACTGATGCTGATGTTGATGGGGCTCATATCAGAACTCTATTATTGACATTTTTTTATAGATATCAGAGAGAACTTGTTGAGAGAGGATTTATTTACATAGCTTGTCCTCCTCTCTACAAAGTAGAAAGAGGTAAAAATCACAAATATTGTTATAACGAGAATCAACTAAAGGATACTATTTCAGGTTTCGGAGAAAAAGCTAATTATAACATCCAAAGATTTAAAGGTTTAGGTGAGATGATGCCAAGACAATTATGGGATACGACAATGAATCCTCAGACTAGGATGATGAAGAGGGTTGAAATTGAAGATGCACTTGAAGCTGACAGAATATTCAATATATTAATGGGTGACAAAGTAGCACCAAGAAGAGAGTTTATTGAAACTCATAGTAGTAACTTAGATATGGCAACTTTAGATATATGATTAAAAATCTTATTAAGAATTTTTGTTTAATTTCTTTTGCATTAATTGCTCCAATAACATTACCTGCTGGTGGAATTCAAAAAAGTTTCAGCCAAAATAATTTTCCTAAAAATACAAAAGAGATTATTTTGACCTCAAATGCTTCTCTTTATTCTTTTCCTGAACTTAATGCAAAAGAACTATTAGTTCTTGATATAGGAACAACTGTGTCAGTTTTACGTAACTGGAAAAAAGATGAAAGTGAAATTTGGTTTAGGGTCGAATTAGCTTCTAATAAATTATTAGATGATCCAAATAAGATTACAAAAGGCTGGATAAAAATGTAAATTTTGGATATCAAATCAATAAGTATTGTTTTAGTTAGTAGTGCTCTTGGCTTAATATTAAGGTTGTTTATACAAAAAAATTTAAGAATTAATATTGGTTTTAATATTCAAAATACTTCAATAATTAACTTTATATCATCATTTTTTTTGGGATTATTAGTTGCACTAAATTTTATTAATAACCAGATTTTGTTTTTATTTTATATCGGTTTTTTAGGATGTTTTAGTACATTTTCTTCTTTTATATATCAATTATTTGTTTTATTTCAAAAGAGGAAATTTATGCTTTTATTATTTCACTATATTGAAGTAATAGTAATTTCATGTCTTTGCTTTTATTTTGGTTTTTTTGTAATCCATATTACTAAATGAAGATAAAAAGTTTCATTTATATTCTTGCAGCATGTTTTGCAGCTACGTATTTAAGGGTTTTGATCAATAATAATTTAATAGTTTCAATAATTGGATCTTTGTTTTTTGGTTTTTTTATTGCAAAAGGATTAAGTTTTTCAAAAAAACAAATTATTTTTAGCGGGTTTTTTTCATGCTTTACATCTTATAGCGGTTTTATATATTTTTTGTACAAAATTTATAATCAAGGAGATATTGTAAAATTTATATTTTGGTTTAATTTTCTTGTCATCCTAAATCTATTTACAATGTATTTCGGGTTTATGATAAGTAGAAAAATGACTTAGATTTCTTATAATGATGTTGTTACTTTGATAAGGGGTCATAATTTATGAATGAAAATAATCTTAAAACTGTTACATCTTTATCTTCAGATTTAATTACTAGAGAAAAAATTACAATCCAACTCGAAGAATTACTCATCGCAGGAAATTATGATGAGGCAAAGTTACTATTAGAACCTTCCCAACCTGTTGATATTGCTGATGCTATTGGAAGCTTGCCATTAATATTGCAGGCGTTAGCATTTCGGTTGTTGAAGAAAAATGAGGCAATTGAGGTTTATGAATATTTAGATCCAACAGTTCAGCAAACCCTATTGGATAGACTTCGTTCAGGAGAAGTTTTAGAAATCGTTGAGAAAATGTCTCCTGATGACAGGGTTCAACTGTTTGACGAATTGCCTGCAAAAGTTGTAAGAAAATTTTTGTCTGCTCTTAGTCCTGGAGAAAGGAAAGTAACAGCTGAATTACTTGGATATGAGCCTGAAACGGCAGGCAGATTAATGACAACAGAATTCATAGACCTCAAAGAGATGCAAACAGCATCTGAGGCTCTTTCTTTAGTCAGAAAGAGAGCTCCATTTACAGAAACAATTTATAGTTTGTATGTGACTGACAAAGAGAGACATTTAACGGGTATACTTTCTTTGAGAGACCTTGTAACCGCTGATCCATCTAAGCCGATTGGAGATGTTATGACAAAAGATGTAGTTAATATCTCGACGAATACGAATCAAGAGGAGGTCGCAAGAGCAATACAAAGATATGATTTTTTAGCGCTTCCTGTTGTTGATAAAGAAAAAAGACTTGTGGGAATTGTAACCGTCGACGATTTAATTGATGTCATAGAGCAAGAAGCAACGAGAGATATTTATGCAGCGGGAGCAGTTCAGCCTGGAGATGAAGATGACTATTTTCAAAGTAGTTTGTTCACAATTGCTCGACGAAGAATTTTGTGGTTGTTAATTTTGGTTTTGGCAAATGGTTTGACGACGAAAGTTATAGCAATGAATGATCAAATCTTAAAAGAAATAGTTTTGCTTGCTGCATTTATTCCGTTGCTCATAGGAACAGGGGGGAATGTAGGCGCTCAAAGTTCAACTGTCGTCATTAGAGGTTTAAGTACTCAAAAATTAAAGTCACTTGGTGCATTTAAGGCAGTCGTTAAAGAAGCAATAACAGGTGCTCTTTTAGGTGTTTTGATGATGCTAGTAGTATTCCCTTTCGCTTGGTGGCAAGGAGAAGGTCCTTTAATAGCTTCTGCTGTAGGAATAAGTTTAATATCTATCACGACTTTAGCTGCTACAACAGGTGCGATTCTCCCTTTGTTGTTTGACAGAATGAAATTAGATCCAGCCCTAATGTCTTCACCTTTCATAACAACTGTTACCGACATCGCAGGTGTATTCATTTATTTAAGCACTGCAAAATGGCTGTTAAGCTTTCAATTAGTTTAAATTAACTAGGTATTTATTCTCATTTTTTTAAATTTGTGGATTTTTTTGTTTAACTTTACATTTCTTAATGGTATTGTTTACAAAACATCATTTAATTTTCATGTCTTCTGAAACGTTAGTTGAGAATAAATTGACGACAATATCAAGCTTAAAAGCTAGTAACGATGTCGACCTTGTGAGATCTTATTTAAGAGACATAGGTAGAGTTCCATTATTATCTCATGAGCAAGAAATTACACTTGGTAGACAGGTTCAAGAATATATGCAAGTTGAAAGAGCTCAATTGGAAATTATTGAATTAACTGGAGATAAACCAAGTGTTGAGGAATTATCCAATAAACTAAATTTGCCTTCTTCCATAATCAAGAAGAGATTGAGAGCAGGACAGAGGGCTAAAGAGCGAATGGTTGCAGCTAATTTAAGACTGGTAGTAAGCGTTGCAAAAAAATATACAAAAAGGAATATGGAACTATTAGATTTAATTCAGGAAGGAACAATAGGTCTCGTAAGAGGAGTAGAAAAATTTGATCCGGCTAGAGGTTACAAATTTTCAACATATGCATATTGGTGGATTAGACAAGGTATAACTAGGGCAATAGCTGAAAAAAGTAGAGCAATAAGGTTACCAATTCATATTACAGAGATGTTGAATAAGTTGAAAAAAGGTCAAAGAGAGTTGAGTCAAGAAATGTCTAGAACTCCAACGGTAAGTGAACTTGCTAAATACGTAGAGCTTCCCGAAGAGGATGTTAAAGATTTGATGTGCAAAGCTGGCCAGCCAGTGAGTCTTGAAACAAAAGTTGGTGATGGTGAAGACACTGTATTGTTAGATTTACTAGCAGGTGGTGAGGATTTGCCAGATGAACAAATTGAAATGGATTGTATGAGAGGAGATCTTCACTCTCTTTTGCATCAATTACCTGATCTACAATGCAGAGTTTTAAGAATGAGATATGGAATGGATGGTGATGAGCCAATGTCTCTTACAGGTATAGGAAGGGTTTTAGGAATAAGTAGGGATCGTGTAAGAAACCTAGAACGAGATGGATTAAGGGGTTTGAGGAGACTTAGTGATAATGTAGAAGCTTATTTTGTTTCCTGAATAAATTTATAAATAAAATCATTTGTTTTCTCAGGTTCTTCATCATGAGGACAATGACCAGCACCATCAATAATATCTAATCTTTTA
>CACAXN010000023.1 GCA_902536455.1 uncultured Prochlorococcus sp. | reverse complement strand
CCTGTAGAGCTGGAGCATGTTCAACATGTGCTGGAAAAGTTACTTCAGGTAGTGTTGATCAATCAGATCAAAGCTTCTTGGATGACGACCAACTAGAAGCTGGTTTTGTACTTACTTGTGTTGCTTATCCAACATCTGACGTAACAATTACAACTCATGCTGAGGAAGAATTGTACTAATTATAAAAATTTAACTTTTCTAAGTTGATTATTGATTATTTCTCTGCCACCCTCTATGAAGGTGGCTTTTTTTTGTAAATGGATAAATTTGAATTTTTCAAGACTGGCAGTGTTCAATCAAGTTATGGAGGTCAGTACAGTTATAAGGTGATTGGGCCATGTTGTAGACTTTATGACAGGGAAGAGTTACCTTGGCCCTGCTCAAGGCTTGCTTGGAGAAGTAAGGAGCCTAGTTGGAGAAGAATAGGGTCTAGGTTCGTTGCTGATATGGCTTCAAGAAAATGCCCATCTTACTCAGTTCAGATTTTGGAGCCTGGATCTAAACCTGTTGTGACAGTTATAACTCTTTTTTCAAAGAAATTTTCTTCTGATATACAAGAATGGTGGTATAGCAAAAAACCAGGCTCAAAAGAGCCTGGTAATATCTTCCCTTCTGAAATCGGTTAGCTTTAAATATTATGCTTTTGGCTTTGGAGGCATGTAACCTTTTAAGCCTGTGCATTCAAGACTATCAATTGTATTAACTCCAGTTTGTGAGTTAGTTCCACTAGCTCTTTCACATAATGATTTTCTCTGAGAAAGATCAAGATTTGCATCAGTAAAGTCAGCCCCATCAATAATTGCTCCATCAAAAACACTTTTCATTAGCTCACCATTGGTAAGATTTGCATCAGTAAAGTCAGCATTATCAAAGCGTGTTGCATATGCAATGAGGTCTGTCATATTGGCTCCTTTAAAACTAGAGTTTTTTGCTGTAGTTACACTCATATATGCGCCTTGAAGATTAGCTTCTCCTAAATCTTGATTTGATAAATCATATTTAACATATTCAGTATTATGAAGGTCGGCACCGTGAAGATCATCTTTTAGAACGTCAACTGATGAAGGATCACTAGGATAGAGTGCATTTGCAGATATTGGATTAATAAGTAACCCAATAATTAATGGAAGAAAAATAAATAGTCTTTTACAAGACTTATGTAATGATGAAAAAATAGAGACCATTTCGATCGACATCAAATAGAAAAACTTAAGACTATTATTTCATGGGTTGGTCATTTACAACGCTCCTGCTAACGAACTGTTGCAGTTTATTTTATTTCTGCAGTTAGAAAATCTTTGGCAAGGTGAGTATTTGGGAAAACTTTTTGTGCCTCTTTAAGCAAATCGCTTGGTGTGATTGAATTTTTATTAGTGTATCTTGGACTTAAATGAGTAATAATTAATTTTTTTGTATTAGATAACAATGCTGTTTTGGCAGCCATGATTGTTGTGGAATGTAATTTTTCATAGGCCATACTTTCATCCTCCTGAGAAAATGTTGATTCATGTACGAGTAGATCGGCATTTTTCGATAGTGAAACAGCTGATTCGCTAAAGACTGTATCTGTGCAATAAACAAAACTTTCTCCCTCTCTAGGTGGTCCGCAGAATTCTTTCCCATCAAATGACCTTCCATCCGCTAATACGACTTTTTTACCTTGTTGCAATTCTGAATAAATTGGCCCAGGCGCTATTTTTAGAGACTCTGCTTTTTTGATATCAAATATACCTGGCTTATCTTTTTCACTCACCCTATAACCATAAGCAGGTATTTTATGTTTAAGGCAGGCGCAATTTACTTTTATTTTGTTGTTTTCAAATAAAATTTTATTTTTTGATGCAAAATTTTCAACTTCCACAAAATGCAATGGGAATGACAATTTGCAAAAACTACTTTTAAGTGCCGAATTTATAAAACTTCTCAACTCTGATGGACCGTAAATTTCAATACCCTCACTATTGCCTGATAAACCTAAGGTGGCCAAAAGTCCAGGCAAACCATAAATATGATCACCATGCATATGTGTAATAAATATTTTCTTGATTTGTGAAGATTTAATATTGCTTTTCATTATTTGATGTTGCGTTCCCTCTCCACAATCAAAAAGCCAAACTTCTGATGACTGTGATAATTTAAGTGCTAGTGAAGAAACATTTCTTGTTAAGGTTGGGACCCCTGAGCTTGTTCCTAAGAAGGTGATATTCACTTATTTATGATATTTTTATTTTTATATCTGGATTAAATCTAGACTTTTAGTCAAACTTAGGCAAATTAAGCATTTGTTTTTTAAACAAAGTGATACTTAAATTTAAAAATAAATATAGTAAATATTGCCTGATTAGTGTTTTATTTATTTGTGTTTTTCAGAGTGAAAGTGTTTTTGCATCTAGGGAGCCAATAATTAGAGTTTTGATATCAAAAAATAATAATTTAAGGATTAGATCAGATAGATCTATACCTTTAACCATAGAAGGTGAATTTTTTTCAGGTAAAAAAATAAAAGGACTAACTTTGAAAAATGAGAAAAATAGAAAAATTTTATATTTTGATAAAAATAAACAAAAAAAATATGACCTAAAAAGTAATCAACTTTTTCAAGTTAGATCTTCTGATGGAAGAGGTATTTGGGTAGGTCAAAAGAGATTTTCTGGGAAGCTTAATCTCTTTATACTTGATTCTGAAATATTGGTAGTGAATGTATTAGGAATAGAAAAATACCTAAGTAGCGTAGTAGGCTCAGAGATGCCAACAAAATGGCATATTGAGGCATTAAAAGCACAAGCAATTGCCTCAAGAACTTATGCTTTAAAGCAGAGGGGAAATAATTTATTTGATATAGATTCAACCCAGAAAAATCAAGTCTATAATGGCTTGGAGTCAAGAACTTACAAAACTATCAGAGCTGTTAAAAGTACAAGATCTTTGGTTTTGACGTATAAAAATAAACTAATTAATGCTTTGTTTCACAGCAGCTCAGGTGGAATGACAGAAAATAGTCAAGATGTATGGAAGAATAAGTATCCATATTTATCAAGTGTGAAAGATTTTGATAAAAATAATCCAAAATTTAGATGGCAAAAAAAATTTTCTAGTGATGAATTAACAGATTTATTTCCCAAGATTGGAGGTATAAAAAATATAGAAATTCTCGATATTACTAGTACAGGGAGGGTAAAAAATATAAAACTTATTGGGGATTATGGTTCTGATCAAATGTCTGGGGTAGTTTTAAGAAAAAGATTAGGACTCAAGAGTAATTTTGTGAGATTTAAATTTTTTGAGGAAGAATTAAATAACAATTTTCCTATAAAAAAAGGTTTGATAGTTTTTGGACAGGGATCAGGACATGGAGTAGGAATGAGTCAATGGGGTGCTAAATATTTGGCGTCAAGAGGCCAAAAAGCTGAAAGAATATTAAAGTATTTTTATAGAGGAGTGCAGATTAAACCTTTTAGAAAAGATTACCTATAAAAAGTTATTTAGCATTAAGGACTAATTTTGGATTTATATTAGATTGATCTTCATTTAAGAAGCCAATTCCGAGTAGTTTTTGCTTTTTATTTATTACTTTTATGGGTTTTTTAGAATCAAAAGACTTATTACCCTTGAAATAATTAATATCAACTTTAATTGCTCTACCAGTTGTCCAAAAATTGATTTGTTCTTCATTACTTAAGACAAATGATGAGATGTGATTAAGAGCAGCAATTGTTGGAATAATAAAATTTTTTGAGTTTTGTTTTCCTTTTCCTTTTTCTTTTTCGATATCAGATATTTTTATCGAGTTTTGTTCATCAAAGCCACAAGCTGAAATTCTTTTTAGTTGCAGAAGGCAACCTTCGGAATTAAGAATTTCTCCTAGATCTCTTGCAATTGCTCTTATATATGTGCCAGCAGAACATTTGATTTTTATTTCTATAATTCCGTTTCTTTGGTCCCATTTCATTAAAGTAACTTCGTCTATTTTTACTTCTCTTGGTGCTAATTCAAAATTTTCATTCCTGAAAGATTTTTTATAAGCTCTCTCACCATTGACGTGTACACTAGATACTTTTGGCGGAATTTGTTTAATAATTCCTCTAAATGTATTTAAGTATTGATCTAATTTTTCATCACTGATTTTAGGCCAACTTTTTTGATTAATTATTTCTCCGTGAATATCATCAGTATTAGTTCTTATTCCTAATTTAATTTGTCCTATGTAAGTTTTACCCTGAGGAAGATATTGAATAAATCTAGTTGCACTGCCTATCGCGATTGGTAATGTGCCCGTAACTTCTGGGTCAAGAGTTCCTGTATGTCCGACTTTTTTTGTATTTAGTAACCTCCTTATTTGTTTAACACAATCATGTGAGGTACATCCTTTATCTTTATTAATTACTAAGAATCCATCTTTAGTTTCCATTTTAAATATTAAGAATGCTTTGAGAAAGATTTATAACCATTCTATGATTTTGGTATCGGAAGTTTAAGGTAAGAAATTGAAAAATAATAATTTTATTTTAAAAGAGTTTTTAGACAATGCTTTTAATTTGAAATCACATTTAATGGAATACTTATCTATTAGAGAATGTGATTTAGATGGATTCCTTGCAAATGCAAAGATGAATTTAGCAAATTCACATCCCGGAGATGCTTTGAATGATGTTTCAGATTTTTATACTGAGTTTGTTGGAGATAGGCATGTAGCTGATTTAGCTGCTTGGCATATCTCAAGCAAGGACTATATCGGAGATACTTTAAAACTTCAGCAGAGATTTTCTAGAGATTTAGTTTTAGATTTTGGAGGAGGTATTGGTACCCATGCTTTAGCTAACGCTATGTCTTCAAAAGTTGAACATGTTTTTTTTGTAGATATTAATAAAACAAATAGAAATTTTGTTGAATTCAGAGCTAAGGAATTAGGAGTCGAAAAAAAACTTACTTTTTGTAAGACAATTAAAGATACACAAATATTGAAATTTGATACGATAATTTGTCTTGATGTATTGGAACATCTTGCAGATCCTTCTTCTCAAATTAATGCATTCAGTGAGATTATGGATAGTAATTCTATTGCTCTATTCAATTGGTATTTCTACAAAGGAGAGAAAAATGAATATCCTTTTCATATCGATGATAGTCAAGTTGTTGAAAAGTTTTTTGAGACTCTTCAATCAAATTTTTTAGAAGTCTTTCATCCTATTCTTATAACTACAAGAGCTTACAGGAAAATTAGATAACTATATTAACTCTTTTTCTATTTTTTAAATTTTTTTTAATACTTTCGAAACTTACGGTTCCTTCTTTAAGTGCAAAAAGGGTATCATCTTTACCTTTCCCAACATTGATTCCTGGCAAAAAGGAAGTACCTCTCTGACGGATTAAAATTGATCCAGCGGTTACTTTTTCTCCTCCGTAAGCTTTTACACCCAATCTTTTAGAATTAGAATCTCTTCCGTTTCTAGTCGAACCTGTTCCTTTTTTATGTGCCATTATTTAAGTGTTTAGATTGTGGATTTTTCAGATTTTGGCTTTGTTTCCTTTTTAACAGTATCTTTTTTAGCAGATGACTTAGGAGAACTTTTACCTAATGTTATTGATTTTACCATAACTCTTGTGAGTTCTTGCCTGTGACCCATTTTTCTTCTAGTCTTTTTTTTCGGACGCATCTTGTAAACTAGAATTTTTTTATCTCTTCTGTGAGAAACAACTTCTAATTCTATTTTTGCATCTTTAACATAAGGTTTACCTATAGTGATCGTGTTTTTATCCTTTAAGAGTAAAACATTTTCAAGTGTTATTTTATCTTTCTCTTTGGCGTTTAACCTGTCAATATCGTAGTATTTGTTTTCTTCGAACCAGAATTGTTGACCTGAAGTTTCTGCTATTGCGTACAATTCATTAACTTTAGAATTGTTTGTGGGGTTTTTAGAATTTGTCATATCTTAAAGACGCTATTAGGCTCAAATTTTTAATTTGATTAAACCCAATAAGCAATCATAATAGTTTGTATATTTTCTTATTTTGTAGTGTAATAAGTCAAGGGTTATTTTAAATCTTTCATATCCAATCCAAGAATCACAAATAATGGCTGCAAGAAAAACATATATTTTAAAACTCTATGTTGCTGGAAATACTCCTAATTCAATGAGAGCTTTAAATACCTTAAGAGAAATCTTAGAAAATGAATTCAAAGGAGTATATGCCTTGAAGGTTATTGATGTACTAAAGCAACCACAACTTGCAGAGGAGGATAAGATATTGGCTACTCCAACCCTGTCTAAAATTTTGCCTCCACCAGTAAGAAGAATAATTGGTGATCTTTCAGATAGAGAGAGAGTTTTAATAGGTTTAGATCTGCTTTTTGATGAATTAACCGAAACTGAATATAGTAGAGATAAATAATATATAGAAAACTTTTATAATTAAAAATAAACTTAATGTTTATTTTTATTTAAGTTTCTCTAGTACAAAATTATGAAAGATAAGAAATTTGGCAAATCAAATAAAATGCAAGTCCAGAAATTACCAACTGGCATAGAAGGTTTTGATGATGTTTGTAGAGGTGGTTTGCCTGTATCCCGAAGCACACTTGTCAGTGGCACATCAGGTACTGGTAAAACTGTTTTTTCCCTTCAGTATCTACACCATGGAATTTGTAATTTTGATGAGCCTGGGATCTTTGTCACATTTGAGGAGTCTCCTTTAGATATTATTCGAAATGCTGCAAGTTTTGGTTGGGATTTGCAAGAATTAATTGACCAAAATAAACTTTTTATATTGGATGCTTCTCCTGACCCTGATGGTCAGGATGTTGCGGGAAACTTTGACTTATCAGGTCTTATTGAGAGAATTAGTTATGCAATTAGAAAATATAAAGCTAAAAGAGTCGCTATAGATTCAATAACTGCTGTCTTTCAACAGTATGATGCTATTTATGTTGTTAGAAGAGAAATTTTTAGATTAATAGCAAGATTAAAGGAAATAGGTGTTACAACTGTTATGACTACAGAAAGAGTTGATGACTACGGACCAATAGCAAGATATGGAGTAGAAGAATTTGTATCAGATAATGTTGTCTTATTAAGAAATGTCCTTGAATCAGAGAAGAGAAGAAGAACTCTAGAAGTTTTGAAGTTAAGAGGCACTGTGCATATGAAAGGCGAATATCCATTCACTATGGGGATGGATGGCATCAGTGTTTTTGCACTTGGAGCAATGAGATTAACGCAGAGATCATCAAATATTAGGATTAGCTCCGGAGTTAAAGATCTTGATGATATGTGTGGTGGAGGATATTTTCAAGATTCCATCATCCTAGCAACAGGAGCAACTGGTACAGGTAAGACAATGCTAGTATCAAAATTTGTTGAAGATGCTTATAACAACAATGAGAGAGCAATACTTTTTGCATATGAAGAATCTAGGGCTCAATTGCTTAGGAATGCAACTAGTTGGGGAATAGATTTTGAAAAAATGGAAAGTGATGGGTTATTAAAAATTATTTGCGCATACCCTGAATCAACTGGTTTAGAAGATCACTTGCAAATAATAAAAACTCAAATTAATCAATTTAAGCCAAAAAGGATGGCAATTGATTCTCTCTCGGCATTAGCTAGAGGAGTAAGTTTGAATGCATTTAGACAGTTTGTAATTGCAGTTACTGGATATACTAAGCAAGAGGAGATAGCAGGCTTTTTTACGAATACTGCAGAAGAGTTTATGGGAAGCCATTCAATAACCGATTCTCACATATCAACAATTACAGATACAATACTTTTGCTTCAATATGTAGAAATAAAAGGTGAGATGGCTAGAGCATTAAATGTTTTTAAAATGCGTGGATCATGGCACGATAAACGAATAAGAGAATTTATTATTACAAATAAAGGTCCAGAAATAAAAGATTCTTTTTCTAATTTTGAACAAATTTTTAGTGGTGCTCCTCACCGAGTAGTTCCGGATCAGAATGTTCAAAATGTTTTTAAAGGATTAGATAATAATTAGATTAATGTTAGATAATTTTACTCGCTTGGGAACCTGAAAAAACATCGTTATTATTAATAGCTTTTGTCAATAATTCATCTTTGTCGGATTGTGCTAAGGCTAAATCAAACCAGAAGGTTGTTCCTACTCCTAATTCGCTGGCCATACGAATTTCTCCACCATGCTTTTCAATTATCCCTCGCACGATCGATAAACCTAGGCCTGTTCCTTGTTCAGTATGGACTGCATTCTCAACTCTATAAAAACGGTCAAATATCTTTTCCTGATCTGCTTGAGATATTCCTGAACCTGTATCAGCGATCTCAATTCTTACTTTTGGTAATGGTGAAACTAATTCGCATTGAGGTGCCCCATCATTATTATTTGGAGGTAAAGCTGGACAGGAATCAGGCCAAGTATAAGCTCTGATCATTAGGTTGCTGTTTTTTGGGCTGAATTTTAATCCATTACCCAGCAAATTATCAAAAACTTGTAAAAGTAAATCGAAATTTCCAAGAATAGAAGGGATAGTTTCTTCTATATCATGTGCTAATGAAACATTTTTTTCTGTAGCATTAAGCCTATAATTTCGAAGAGTCTGTTCTATCGCTGGTTTTATGTCCATCTCTTCTAGCTGAATTATTTTACCTGACTCCAATCTTGATAAATCCAATACATCATTAACAAGTCTGGTTAGTCGATCAGTTTCAGAATTTGCAATACCAAGAAATTCAAGTTGCTCTTCATTAGAGAGCTGATCTTTTAAATCGTGTAGGGTCTCTACGTAACTTTTAATATTAAAAAGAGGTGTTCTTAATTCATGCGAAACATTGCTAATAAATCTGTTTTGTGCAGCATTTAGTTCTACCTCTCTTGTCAGATCTTGAATAGTGACGGCAATGCCTTTTAATTCAACTTTGTTTGTATCTAATACTGACTGTAAGACAATTCTTAAAGTTCTAGCTGGTTCCCCTAAACTAAACCTTAAATCATCTTTCTCTTTTTCTCTGTTTAAAATGGATTCAATATTTGTGTGTAAGTCATTAGATAAGATTTCCGGGATCTCATTTAAAAAATATTTTCCTTCTAAGAATCTTCCTTCCCAACGAAATAATCTTTTTGCTGTTGGGTTAGTAAGTACAATCTTTCCTTCCGAATCTAATAGTATGGCACCATCAGCCATGGTAGCAATAAGAGATTGCTGTTTTATTTGAGCTGCTTTAAGTTCTTCAATATTTGCCTCGTCATAATTTTCTAATTGAGTGGCCATCCGATTAAATCCATTTAACAGTTCTCCTAAATCTCCTTTCATAGGAAGGGAAATTCTGGATTTAAAGTTTCCTTTTGAAATTTCTCTCACACCTCTTACTAATTCCCTTACAGGTCTAGTAATTGTGAGTGCATTGAATACTGCGCCAAGTATTACCAAAACCCAAATAGAAATAAATACTGCTATTGTTACCTCTCTTGTAAGCGCAGCACTTGCCAGAGCTTTTTTATTAGGTGTAACTCCTAAAGCTAATGTGCCAAGGTATTTCCCTTTCCATAGCATTGGGACAAACACATCTGTTACCTGACCTTGGGGTGTAACATGCTGCCTGACAAGAGGGAATTGTGGTCTTTTCTTTAATTCTGCAGGAAGTTTTAATCTTCTTGTGAGCTGGAACTGACTATCTGAACTTGTTGGAGTTGCACTAATAGGTATTCCAAGTTGAACTATGTCTTCAGCATCAGTAAAAAATATGTAACGTAGATTTCGACTTGATCTCCAGAACTTTTCAGCTACATTTGAAATTTCTTTCTTTTGGTTATTAGCGACTAGTTCAGTGACATTTCCAGATAACAATAATCCAAGATCTCGAGCATACCTAGTATCGTTCATCCCAGCATCTCTTTGAATACTATTTAGAGCAAAAAAAGTTATTCCTGTCATTAAAAGGCTCACTACAAGAGTAGCTATTGCTAACAATTTTGTTCTTAAACTAAAGCCACTCCACCATGCAACAATTCTATTAATCCAATAGTGGTTACTTAAATCTTCATTACCAGAGATTTTGTATTCATTTATTTTTCGATTATTGGTATCTTCCATAATTCTAATTCTCCTTAGAAAATTTTTTTCTCACTTGATGCCCGATATCATTTCTAAAGTAAATACCATCAAAGTTTATTTCTTTTAAATTTTTATATACTTTTTCAAAAACCATATCAAAATTTTTATCCTGACAGACAATACTTAAGACTCTTCCACCATCAGTTAACAACTTCCCATTTTGACTTAGAGAAGTCCCTGAGTCGAAAATTTGGCAACTACTTTGGTCTATCTTTCCTAACTTGATTGGAAAACCAGTTTTATATCCATGAGGATAGCCTTTGGAGGTAGCTATTACACATCCGCTAACTTTATCAGAAGTATTAATTTTTTCATTACCAATTAAATTTCCCATTGAACATTTTTCTAAAAGAAATACAAAATTTTGATCCATTAAGGGCATAATCGTTTGGCATTCTGGATCACCGAATCTACAGTTGTATTCTATAACCTTAGGCCCAGATTTTGTGATCATTAATCCAAAATAAATTACGCCTTTATAATCAATATTTCTTTTTACTAATGCATTTATTGTCGGTTCAATTATCTCTTTTATTATCCTATCAAGATAATCTTCTGTTAAAAGTGGAGCAGGAGAGTAAGCCCCCATCCCGCCTGTATTTGGACCTTTATCTCCCTCATTGAGACGTTTATGATCTTGTGCAGTTGGCAGTAATATGTATCTCTTTCCATCACACATCGCAAAAACTGAAACTTCTGGACCCTGAATTTTTTCCTCTAAAACTACTATGTTTCCAGAGTTGCCAAATTTCCCATTGAAGATTGATTCTGCTGCCCTAAAACATTCATCTTTAGACTCGGGAATAAAAACACCTTTACCAGAAGCTAAACCATCAGCTTTCACTACCAATGGAAAAGTTGATGA
>CACAXN010000022.1 GCA_902536455.1 uncultured Prochlorococcus sp. | reverse complement strand
GGTTTAACAGCATATAATCACAATCTTGATACTAGTCCAGAGTATTACAAAAATATTATTACAACTAGAACTTACGAAGACAGATTAGAAACTATCAAGAGAGTTAGAAATGCAGGAATAAATGTATGTTGTGGAGGAATAATAGGTTTAGGAGAAACTTATAGCGATAGGGCATCTCTTTTAGAAGTCCTTTCAAACATGGATCCGCATCCTGAAAGTGTTCCTATAAATTCATTAGTAGCTATTGAGGGTACTGGTTTAGAAAATAATAAAGAAATTGATTCTATTGAGATAATAAGGATGATTGCTACTGCAAGGATTCTTATGCCAAAAAGTAAAATAAGATTAAGTGCAGGGCGCGAAAAGCTCTCAAAAGAAGCCCAAATTTTATGTTTTCAATGCGGCGCAAATTCAATTTTTTATGGAGATGAGTTACTCACAACTTCAAATCCATCTTTTCAATCAGATAGAAAACTTCTTAAAGAGGTTGGAGTATCGTTTAATAATGATTTTGATACTTGTGAAAAAACATTATCTTCTTTATGAAAGGCAAAAAATATAAAATAGTTTCTCTTTATTCTTTCTTCCCATTTCAAGAAAACTTAATACTTGATCTTAAAAATAAATTGTTAGACATCGAAAATGAGAACGATCTCTCAGGGTTATTTATTTTTGCAAGTGAGGGAATTAATGGAACTATTTGTGCTGAAAAAAATGTTATTGATATTGTTATCAATTTACTAAACGAGTATACAGATACAAGAAATTTGAATATAAAAGTAAACTTTTCAAAAAAGAAAATCTTCAAAAAATTAAAAATAAAAATCAAGAAAGAGATTGTAACCATGGGTGTCCCTGAAATAAACCCTTTAAAAGACAATGGGACATATATTGACTCAGCTAATTGGAATAAGTTAATTAAAAATAAAAATACAATAGTTGTTGATACTAGAAATAATTATGAGGTTTCTATAGGAACATTTCAGAATTCTATAAACCCAAATACAAGAAATTTTAGCGAATTCCCTAGGTGGGTAGATGATCATTTAGATAGTTATTTAGAAAATAAAGAATCTACAAATATAGCAATGTTTTGTACTGGCGGTATAAGATGTGAAAAAGCTACTAGTTTGCTGAAAAAGAAAGGTTATAAAAATATTTATCACCTAGAAGGGGGCATCCTTCAATACCTTGATGATATCCCAAAAGAAGAAAATTTATTTGAAGGTGAATGTTATGTTTTTGATAAAAGAGTTGCTTTAAATCATGAATTAGGAAAAGGCTCATATTCGATTTGTCATGCATGTGGAATGCCAGTTTCAATTCAAGATCAAAAAAGAAAAGAATATAGAAAGGGTATCCAATGTCATTTCTGCATAGATCAATTTAGTGTTAATGATAGGAAAAGGTTTGAAGAAAGACAAAAACAGATCGACAGGTTAAAAGTGGAAAATCATAAAATCTATCATGAATGATTTTCAAAATCATGAAAGTTGAAGAATTAGAAAAAATAGCAGGGACCATTGGATTATTAATTAAAATTCAAGTTAGAGAAACTCTCGGATTATGTTTCTTTAGAATCGTTATAGCAGAACAAAAAGATAACATCATAAAGATTTGGGCCGAAATGAAAGGTTGGACTTATTTAAATAAACAAGGTATTCAGCTTGATACATTAAGAATCCTTAGTAAAGCTCCTGCTTTTGTTTCGGAATTAATATGGGCAACAACTATGGCATGGGCAATTGAAAAAAAATCAAGCAACAAAGTAAGGCTTTTAGCTATTTTTGATAGTGAAGGATATAGTAAAAAACTTGTAAGATATTTTAAGTTAATAGGCTTCAAAATCGTTAAAGAAGTTGGTTCAAGCCCAGTAGATCTTTTATTACGATTGGTCTGGGGAGGTGCAGGTACCCTTATGAACGGGGAATGTATTTCCATATTGAAAAAACTTGAGAAGAAACTCTCTTTAATTAAAGAAAGTTAACCCGCATGATAACTACTTCTAACTAAGGGGCCAGAAGATACTTTCTTGAATCCTAATTCCTTAGAGAAGCAATATAAATATTCAAACTCTGAAGGTTCCCAATATTTCTTAACTGCCAAATGATTGAATGAGGGCCTTAAATATTGGCCGATTGTAATTTGATCACAATCTATTTTTTTAAGATCATAAATTGTATTTTTTATTTCATCCAATGTTTCCCCAAGACCTAACATAATGCCTGATTTAGTTTGAATATGAGGAGCAATATCTTTTGACTTTTTTAGTAAAGTAAGGGATTTTTTATAATTTGCACCTCTCCTAACTTCTTTTTGCAGTCTTTCAACAGTTTCAAGATTATGATTAAAGCATATTGGATCTTTTTCTAAAATCATCTTCAATCTCTCAGTCTGAAGGTTATTAGTTTCATCAAAATTTTTGCCCCCACCCCATAAATCAGGAGTTAAAACCTCTATTTTTATTGTTGAATCAATTTTTCTAATCTCATCGATTGTAGATATAAATAAATTTGCACCATGATCAGGGAGATCGTCTCTAGCTACAGATGTCAAAACAACATATTTCAAATTTAGTACTTTCACTGCTTCAGCGACTTGAGTACATTCATCAATATTAATAGAACTAGGTCTACCTTTATTTACCTGACAAAAAGCACAAGAACGAGTACATATCGATCCACCCAGTAAGAAAGTAGCTGTTCCTGAGGCATAACATTCTGCTCTATTTGGACATTTTGCTTCTTCACAAATAGTATGAATATTTGATTTTTTGATGAGTGTTTGTATTTTTTCGAATTCTGAAGCTTTACTAATAGGAAATTTAATCCAAGAGGGAAGTCTTAAGATTTTTTCTTTCTTGATTAGATTATTGTTTCTCATTATCTAGTTTAGTTTTGTTCTTCCTTCTAATGCCCTTGCAAGTGTAACTTCATCCACATATTCAAGTTCACTACCCATTGGGAGGCCATATGCAATCCTAGTAACTTTAGTAAAAGGGGCTAGCAATTTTCCAATATAAAGACTTGTTGTATCTCCCTCAACACTGGGGGTCAATGCCAATATGATCTCATCTATTTCAGACTTGCTTACTCTTTCTACCAAGCTTCTTATTTCTAAAAGTTCGGGGCCAACAGAATCCATTGGGGATATTAAACCACCAATAACGTGGTAAACACCTTTAAATTCTCTGGCGCGCTCCAAAGCAAGCAAATCTTTAGTTTCTGCCACTACACAGATTAGTTTTTGATTCCTTTCAGTATTTTTACAAATTTCACATTCATCTTCTGAAGTCAAATTGAAACATTGTTTGCAACGACCAACATTACTATGTGCTTCTAACAGAGCCTTTGAAAAATCTCTTATTGTACTTTCAGGTTGTTTTAAAATAAACAGGGCTAATCGTTGCGCTGTTCTTGGGCCAATCCCTGGGAATTTCTCAAAATGACCAATTAATTTTGAAAGCGGTTTGGTATAAGTAATCAAAATTAAACTATTTCTAGGAATAATTTAGACGCAAAATTCTGAATTGCCATAATTGTTTGCTTTTAATGTCTTATTATGTTTTTAGTTAGTAATTTCAAACAAAATGAAAAATATTAAATTTAACCCTTTCAAATATTTATTTTTGATTTTTTTGTGTTTAACACTGAGTGCTTGTAGTGGCGGACTAAATGCAGGATTAGAAGCTTATCAAAGTCCAGATGGAAGATATGCCTTTTTTTATCCAACAGGATGGACTAGAGTAAAAGTCGATGGAGGACCTGAAATTATTTACCATGATCTAATAAATAGTAATGAGACCTTAAGTTTAGTTATTTCTGATGTAAATAAAGAAGTTCAATTAGAGCAATTAGGAAGCCCAAGTGAAGTAGGTCAAACATTAATTGATAAAGTCATTGCTCCCGAAGGTTCAGGTAGAGAGGTAAAACTTATAAATGCCAATAAGAGGGAGGCATCCAATCATATTTTCTTTGATTTAGAATATGAATTAAATTTAAATGAACAGGCCAGACACGAATTAGCTACTGTCGTAATTGATAGAGGAACACTTTACACTTTCGCTGTGGGAACAAATGAAGAGAGATGGAATAAAGTTGACGTTATGTTTAGTAATGTAATTGAATCATTTAACTTTTTAATCTAGTTTAGAAATTCTATACTAGATTCCAACTTGAACATTCCATAAATCAGCATATATTTTGTTCTGATCTAATAGTCTTTCATGTTTTCCGCTTTCAACAATTTTTCCTTTATCAATAACAACAATATTATCCGCATTTTTTATAGTGCTTAATCTATGAGCTATTACTATAGTTGTTCTTTCTTTGGTGATTTTAGATAATGATTTTTGAATTAAAGCCTCTGTTTCATTATCAACTGATGCTGTAGCTTCATCTAATATTAATATTGGTGCATCCTTTAAAACAGCTCTCGCCAAGGCAATTCTTTGACGTTGGCCGCCGGATAGCCTTTGGCCCCTTTCCCCCACTATAGTTTTATAACCATCTGGTAATTGTTCAATAAATTTATGAGCTTCAGCAATCTTTGAAGCTTTAATGATATCTTTAAGACTTGGTTTGATTGAGCCATAAGCAATATTTTCTTGCACACTGCCATGAAATAAATAAGTTTCTTGACTCACTAAAGAAATACAATTTCTTAAATCCCTCAAATTTATTTCTTTAATAGAAATGCCATCCAAGGTTATTGACCCATTATTACTATCATAAATCCTTAGTAGTAATTTTATTATTGTACTTTTACCAGAACCTGTTAAACCAACAATTCCTAATGTTGAGTTATTTTCAATTTTGAAATTTATGTTTTTTAAAGTTAAATCTCGTCCAGGATAATTAAAATTTATATTATTAAAAATAATTTCTCCTTTGATATCATTAGGTACAATTTTTATTTGTCCATCTTTTATTTTGATAGGCGTATCTATGAGATCAATTACTCTATCTATTGAAGCCATAGATCTCTGAAAATCATCTAAAACATGCCCTAAAGTAGTTAAAGGCCATAATAGTCTTTGTGTAATAAACACTAAAAAACTATAAGTTCCTACATCAAGTGTCTTATTCCAAGTTTGGAAACCTCCAATTAATAGAATCGCTATAAAAGCGAATAAGATTGCAAATCTTATAAGAGGGATAAAAGCAGAAGATAATTTTATTGCAGCCTTATTACTTCTTTGATAATCGAGACTTTCTTTATTTAATCTATTAAGTTCCCATTTTTCTTTAGTAAAACTTTTTATGGTTAGAATTCCACTTAAATTATTATTAAGTCTTGATGCCAACAGTCCAGCTTTATTTCTAACATCTCTATATTTTGGAGCAAGCTTCCTTTGAAATTTAATTGATCCTAAAAATATAATTGGAATAGGAAAGAAAGCAAATAAAGCAATTTTTGGAGCGACAAAAATCATAGTGCCCCCAATTATTAAGACAGTTATAAATAACTGAATAATCTGATTAGCACCTTGGTCTAGAAATCTCTCGAGTTGATTTATATCATCATTCAAAATAGATAATAGCCTTCCAGTATTATCATTTTCAAAAAAATCCATATCTAATTCCTGGATATGCTCATAAGCTTTTATTCTTAATTTATGTTGCGATAGCTGAGCCAAATTTCTCCACAAAATCGAATATAAATATTCAAAGGAGGATTCACCAGACCAAACTATTCCTGAAGCGAATGCAAGAAAAATCAATTGTGCTGGAACTTCTTTTATCCCAAAACCAGCAATCCATGAATTCTGTTCCTTCACAACGATATCAACTGCGAGACCAATTATTACAGGGGGAGCTAAATCTAATATTTTATTAATTATGGAACTAAGAAAAGCAAAAAATAGTAACCTTCTTTCTTCAATCAGATTTAAATAAAGTCTAATTATTGGATTTTGGTTGTTCTTAGACCTCATAAAATAACAATTAAATTTTTGTATTATGATTTAAATTTTCTTTAGTTTCTAATTTGCATTTTGTTATTGCATCTTGATGACTTGCAGTTTGTGTAAATTCTTCGTAGTAACAATCACAAGTTTCATTCGCAATTTCATCACTATAAACCATTCCTGCTTTCATCATCTCATCTTTGACACTCTGAAGACAAAATAATTTAATGATTGAATTTTGTTTCGTTTGAGCCAAACAATAACTATTAAAAAAGTTGAATAGGATTATCAGATTCACAAAAATAAAGAGTTTATATTTGCTAGCTTTCATTCTCTATTCCTAGTTTCTGACTTTAATTTTTTTTAATTTATTTTTAGTTTCTCTATGCAGATCTCTTGGTAAATCTACCAAACTGTAATCATTAAAAATCTGTATCTTACCTATGGATCTACCATTTATATTAGTTGAATTGCAAATTGAGGATATAATATTTGCAACTCTAACCCCATCAAATTTACCAAAATTAAATTTGTAGGTTTCAAAAGAATCATTTTGATAATTATTTCTTCTATTTGAATTTCTCATACGATTATTAATATTTCTATTTGATCTATTTCGATCAATATTATTTTGTTTATGAATCCAAGAATCATCTTCATTAACAAAAAATGATTTATTACCTATTACTAAATTAATCGCCGCCATTGCAATATTTGAGCTATCCATAGCGTATTTTTCTTTTAAATTATCTAGTACATCAATAATCAAAGCTTTATTTTCTTCATTTTCATCTTTAGCTAAAGAACTCTCATTAACATTATCTATAAGTTTCTCCATCCTTTTTTCATTTATTATTTTATTACTTGGTATATTAATTTCTTCAATCTTAGTTCTTGTTGAGTTTTCTAAGTTTCTTAGAAAATGTTTTTCTCTTTGATTAACAAATAAAATTGCTTCTCCTGATCTGCCTGCCCTTCCAGTTCTTCCAATTCTATGAGTATATGTTTCCTTGTCAAAAGGAAAATCGTAATTAACAACAAGTTTTATCCTCTCAACATCTAATCCTCTAGCAGCCACATCAGTTGCAACAAGGATATTAATAAATCCTTTTTTTAATCTATCTACAGTATTTTCTCTTTGATTTTGAGGAATGTCTCCATTAAGTACTGCTACAGTATGACCTGAATTCTCTAAAGCTTCAGCTATTGAAGTAGTAAGTAGTTTTGTCCTCACAAAAATAATCACTCCCTCATTATTAAGTTCTAATATTCGTTTTAAAGCATCTAACTTATGATGCCTTTGTACATACAGAAATTTTTGCGAAATTAATTGAGTTTCTTTTTTAACACTTTTGATTAATATTTCGGCAGGATCATTTAGATATTTTTTTGCTATGTTTCTTATCTCACTAGGCATTGTTGCTGAAAACAATACCATCTGCTTATTTTCCGGAAGTTGATCTATTATCCATTCAATATCTTCAAGAAAACCCATATTTAACATTTCATCTGCCTCATCTAAAACAAGACAATTTATATCTTTAATTTTAAAAGTCCCCTGCCTTATATGATCCATTATTCGGCCTGGGGTCCCAACTACTACGTCAATTTTTCTTTTTAATGCAGAAATTTGATTTCGATAGTCGGTACCTCCATATATTGCAACCGTCTTAAAATTACTAGATTCAGAACTATAACTTTTAAAAGATTCTGCCACTTGAGTTGCTAATTCTCTTGTAGGAGTCATAACTAAAACCTTGGCATTTAATTCTTTATTATCTTTAAGTTTTTCTATTAATGGTAATGCGAAAGCTGCAGTCTTTCCTGTTCCTGTTTGTGCTTGGCCTAGTAAATCTCTACCTAACATTAGTTCTGGAATTGCGGCTTTTTGGATGGGAGTTGGATTCTTATATCCTTTATTTCTTAACGAATTTAAGATCGATTGATTAAACCCAAAATCGAGAAATCCGTCCTCATTATCATTTTCTTTCGATACTTCCAATGGTTGAGATTCAATTTCTTTTTTATTCTCTAAGTTCTTTAACTCAAGCAGGGAATCATTTTCAGTCTGAGATTTCTCCTGCTCACTACCAAGTGAGTTACTTTCTTTTTTTAAAGCCATTTTAAATGCCTAATAATCTTCTGATTAGGCATTCAACAAATATCTAAATTGACTTAAATTGTTGACTAGCCTTACAGAGCCGAATTATTAATCTAACATCTTAGGGTTAATATCTTACTAATTTCTCAAAAATAAAATTTAATTTAAATAATATATATCTAGAAATTTTTTTGCTCTTGTAACAGCAGTGTAAAATAACCTTCTTTCAAAATTATCTCTGCAAAAGATATGTTCATTATCTTTTTTTTCTTTTTCAGCATATTGATTAATTTTATACTTTTGGGACCACAAAATGCTTACTTTTTCAGATTCACTTCCTTGAGATTTATGTATAGTAATGGCTATTGCTGGCACAACATTTTCTAAATTAGATGGATCAATTAATGCAACAATTTCTTCGTTATTATCATTAAATTTTCTAAAAAGATATTTTCTTTTATTTTTTAAACCTATGATTACTCCAATATCCCCATTTGACAATCCAAGTTCATTATTATTTTTTGTACACATGATCGGAACGCCCTCATTAAGAGTTTTAAGGTCATAGGGTTTTTTTTGACCAATAATAATTTCATTCAAATATTCAACACTCCATATTCCGGAATTTTTTTCGCATAAAATCAAGTGACTTTGTAAATCCATAAATATCTTGTCTACTAAATCTTTTTCATTAAGCAATAAATTATCAATACCCACATCAAATATATATTTTTTTTTACTTAAATTTGAAGTTGAAAGATTTAACTGTTTTAGATGACTTTTAATCGAAAAAAATAGATCTTTTGGAATATCTTTTTCCCTACTTTTTGAAATATTAATTTCTTTTGAATTATTATATTTTTCTAGTTCTTTTATCTTTTGATTAAGTAACGAAAAATCATTATTAAATATTAAACTACTAATTAATGCTATGTCTCCAATATTTCTATAAGTTTTTTCTAAATTTACTACACAAGATTTAATTAAATTATTATCACAATATTCAAACAAATAATTCCAAATAGAACAGTTATTTACTGGAGACAACTGATTTTTATCTCCAACAAAAATAATTTTACAGTCCTTTGCTAGCAAATTTAAAACTGATTCAATCAAATCGATATTAACCATTGACATTTCATCAATTATGAAAATATCAAGTTCTTTTAGTTTAAATTTCAACTTGAGAGATTTATTTTGAGAATTTAAAATCCATCTATGTAAAGTTTGAAATTCTATTTGGTCTAGGAATTTGCTAAATGAAATATTTTTTTTATCATTAAGAGCTTCTTTTAGACGAGAAGTAGCTTTACCTGTTGGAGCAGACAAACCAATATTTAAAAAGTTATCAATTCGAAGGAGCTCTATTATTAACTTTATTATTAAAGTGGTTTTACCCGTACCTGGCCCTCCTTGAAGGAAAACTAAGTTTGAATATTTAAGTATATTTTTAATTTGATCAATTTTATTATCATGTTTATAAATTATTGAGTTCATTAAATTATCAGTATCTATTTTTTTTAGAAATGAATTAATAACTATTTCTATCTTTTTTGACCATTTTGATAGGGATAATTTTCTATTAACTAATACGAATGGAGAATTAAGGGAACCTATCAAACCTACATTATCTAGAACATCTATATGTTTATTGGGCCAGCCATCTTCTAATAATTTAAAGATTATTATACTATTATCTAAATCAATAATAGTTTCACCATTTTTTTCAAACTCTAGTAAGATTTTTATTACATCTTTTACGAAATTTCCATATTTTTTTTCATTAAATTTGAAAATACCTAAGATTAAATTAAAAATATGATCATATTGGAACTTTTCAATATCAGTAGTAGTTTTAGTCATTCTAAAAAAGGTTATCTAAATAATTAATTCGCTTTAACGGTGCTCTGCTAATAAAAATACCTGGAGTTATATCTTTCGACTTAAATTTTTCAAATAATTCAAAATCTGGCAATCCTTTTAAAAACAAATAAATATATCCTCCTAGATGCTTCTGTGGTTGATAATTATTAAGTCGCCACTTTAATAATCTATGTAATGCTAATAAATAAAGATGAGATTGCAATGGATAATGATGTTTAATCATTTCATTTCTCATATTTTCATAGTTATAGTTTATCGGTAAACAATCACCATTATCACTGCCAGAAATCAAATTACTTTTCCAATCAATTACCCACCATTTACTATCTTCTAATTTATTACCTACAGGGAAAACACAATCAATACATCCTGAATGAAAGCCTTTATTCATAATCTGAAGATCATTTATTTTGTTTGCATATTCTTCACCAAATTCATATTCCTTATCTAGAAAAAAGCATTTTGATATATCATTAGAATTAATATTCCTACCTTCATAAGATAGAGTTAAATGATATTTAAGCTCCTTAATTAAGTATTCATTCGGAATATCAACTAGTTTCTTATTTTGTAATTCACTTCCTAGAGATATATTTATAGTTCTTAAAATCGCATCTTTTACTTTAAAAGCCAAAGAAGAATCGATTTGATGAAAGTTCAATTCCTCAATAATTAAATCAATTAATTCTTGATTATTATCGTTTCTAAATTGAAATCTTTCTATTATTTTGTGCAGACAAGTCCCAGCAATAGTTCCTTTTGGAAATTCACTTAAGGGATTTGGATAAGAAAAATAATTAGGATAATTCTTTGATTTCTTAATATTAGATTCTTTGATAATTGATATATTATCTTCATAATCCTTATATTGATTAATGACTGCATCAATATTTTTATCTTTACGAATCCAAGAAGAATAACTTGAATAAGAAATAAATTGATCAGAATTAAATTTATTAGATATTTTTTTATTAAGGTTATCGATTTTCCAAAGATTATTATTCAATCGGTTGGTTTGGAACTTAGTCAAAATATCTTTTATTTTCTCTTTTTCTATTCTGACTTCCAAAGAAGACTTATAAATATTGATATTTTCCAAATTATTAAGTAAATCATTATTTAAAATATTATTTGTATTTTCTAAATCATTAAAAATAACAAGTTTATATTTGCTCCTTGTAAGTGCTA
>CACAXN010000021.1 GCA_902536455.1 uncultured Prochlorococcus sp. | reverse complement strand
ATTCAGAAGAAATATAATTATAGATTGATATACTTATTAAATACATTATATTATTTTAAAGCTTTTCAAAATTAATCAAAATTAAATCATGTCTAAAATATCTCAAAAGGAAAATTATGTTTTTTCTCTTTGTTTAGTGAATATGGTGGTTTCATATGTTTCTCAACTCTTGAGAAAAATGGTTCAATTACAATTGAACATAGTTTTTGATTTTGTGTTTATCTAAATCTGCATAATGAATTTTCCTACTACATGGTATGTTGATTCTTCTACTGTACTTTTTCAACTAGTTTCCTATTCTTATAAATATAGTAATCAAAAACATTACGCATATATTGTTCTTAGAGAATACCATGAATCAAAAGAAGGTAAAAATCTAAAAAAAGTTATAATTGATGATCTTCCAAACGTAGTTTTTTTAGGTTTTCTAGAGGATATTAAAATAAACTCAAGAAAAACTAATTTTTGGTTTAAAAATAATAAAAGTTTTAAGTACCCATATTTAAATTCTATTCCAGTTTTCAGAGCGGGATCTAATTTTAGAAAAATTTACCCACCTTGGAAAAAATCTATAAGATTATTACATGGGATTGAAGATTATCTAGCAGAAGTATGTCCTAAGGTACCTTTGAAATATAAAGTTTCAGAGTATCTTAGAAAAGTAACTGCATATATTCAATTTTTTAAGAATGGTCAATCAGTATTATTAAGAAATCTTGGAAAGAAATTATCAATTAATTTAAATTATGATTTTTATAATCAAGCTAATAATAAAAATTTAATAGAACTAAACTATATAGTAAGAAATCATTTTTATAATGTACTTATAAAAAATAATATAGTTTCCAATAATTCTTTTTTTAGAATAGGTAGTGACAAAATACTTTTATTTGTTCTTCCAATCAGTATAGAGGTATTTCAATTTACTAATTTTGAGGTAAAAGAATATTATGAAAAATTTATTGAATATAATTTATTAGAAATAAAAAATCTTGTTAAAAAATTCGATAAACCATTTTCCCTTTTTGTTTTACCTCATCCAACTGATTCTATAAATCAAAGTAAAAATAGCATTGAATACAGTGAATTTATTCGTGAATTTGTAGGAAAATTGAAAGAGATATATGAGGATATATCTTATGTTGGAGACTATATTAAAGCTAGTTATTCAACTCAAATTGCTTATGAGGTATTTGAATTAATTCTTAAACCTAATTATTTATTAGCTTGTTACCCTTCTGCTACCATTATTACTTCGCAAATTTGTCCAAAGAATAAAATTTTAGCCAATTATCAAAGTAAAAATTACATAAATGTAATTTTTCAAAAAAGTATAAATAGATTTTTTGAACTTTTTGGTGAAGATTTTATTAATAAAAATTTATTTAATAAGAGTTCTTCTTGAATTAAATTCTTATTTCTAATTCTCACCATATTTTAATGTAAAATAAATCATGGAAAATAAAATTTAAATATGGATTTATATTGTAGATGCTTATTAATTGGATGCGGAAATATAGGTTTTAGATATCTTCAGGGAATAAATAATATTAATAAAAGAATAGATATTTATGTTGTTGATAAGTCTAAAGAAGCAATCTCAAATGCAAATATATTATTAAATAAATGCGCCTTAAATCCTTTGATTTCTATTAAATATTTTAATGATATTTCAGATTTTCAAGAAGAGTTTGATTTAGCAATAATTGCTACAACTGCTCTTGCTAGGGTGAAAATTATAGAAGAAATTTTAAATAAATTTAAAGTAAAATCATGGATTCTAGAAAAGGTTTTGGCTCAGTCAGAAAAGGATCTTTTGAAAATGCAACAATTTTTTAAAAATAATCAAAATGTTTGGGTTAACCATCCTAGAAGGCTTATGGATTTTCATAAAATTATTAAAAAAAATTTTTCTGAAAAAAATTACACTTCATTAGATGTTTATGTAAGAGGTTCAGAGTGGGGATTGGCTTGTAATGCTATACATTTTATTGATTTAGTTTCATGGTGGACTAAAGAATATATAAAAGATTTTGATGCATCAAATTTACTAAATTGGGTAGAAAGTAAAAGGAAAGGATTCGAGGAGGTATATGGGAATTTAAGTTTCTCATTTGACAATGGCTCAAATCTACATTTGATGTGTGATAAGGGAGTAAATATATTCCATAAAGTTGAAATAATCACAAGAGATGGGTTATGGGAGATTGATGAATTGAATGGCAATTTTGTTCTACCAAATAAAGATGTAATTTCGGGAGAATTAGATTATTTATCGTCTATTGTTCCATATATGTTTTCTCAAATTATTGAAGAAAATAAATGTGATTTAACAAATTTAGATGAATCTATTAATTCTCATATTAAGTTAATTAATGCATTAACTAATCATAGGAAATCCAATATTAAAGAAAAATTTATTAATTTACCTATTACATAAAATGAATAAAAGAATTTGGATAGTAGGCTCTGGACAAATGGCTTTAGATTATTCAAGAGTCTTAATGTCATTTGAAATAGATTTTAAAATAATAGGTAGAGGTCAAAAATCTGCAAAGGAATTGGAGAAAAAAATTAATAAAAATGTTATTACAGGAGGTATCAAAAAAGCGCTTAATAATTATCGTCATCCAGAGTACATTATTGTTGCAGTTGCTATTAAGGATCTATATTCCGTGACTAATGAAATTCTTCTTCATTCTGAAATTTCTCATATCTTAATTGAAAAACCTGGCAGTTTATATAAAAAATTATTAATCGATTTAAAGGAAAAAAGTAGTAAAAGAAATTTATTGATTGCCTACAATCGAAGATTCTATAATTCAACTTTAAAGTTAAAAGAATGTTTAGATAATGAAGGTGGGATTACAAGTTTAAATTTTGAATTTACTGAATGGTCTAATAAGATTTCGATTCTTAATACTGATGTTGATGTTAAGTCTAACTGGTTATTGGCTAATTCAAGTCATGTTATAGATCTTGCTTTTTACTTATCTGGTCGTCCTAAAAATGAATTTTGGTTCGCAATCCAAGAAGGTTCTATAAATTGGCATCCTGCGGGTGCTAGATTTCAAGGGGCTGGGATTACAGAACGAAATATTTTATTTTCATACAAAGCAGATTGGACATCCCCAGGAAGATGGGGATTAGAGATAAATACATTAAAGTCAAGATATATTTTAAGTCCATTGGAAATCCTTAAAAGAATTCCGATTGGAAAATTAGACTATGAAATTGTTCAAGTAGAAAATGAATTAGATGAAAAATTTAAACCTGGGTTATATAACCAATGTAAATCATTTATTGAAAAAGATTTTAGTCAATTTTGTACATTAGATGACCAAATAAAATCTTTTGATATCTATAAAAAAATTGGAGGATATAAATAATTTAATTAAATTTTTAAAATAATTATTTAGAAGATATTTTTATAGCTAAACTTTTAATATAATTTAATTGATTAAAATTTATTTTTTGATTTTACTGTGTTTAAGATATGAAAATTGATATAAAATCAATATGTTTTTCTGAAACAATTCTTTTAATTGATGCCATGAAAGGATTAAATAATAATTCTTTACAAATAATTTTAGCTTTAGACGAAGAAAATAAATTAACAGGAACACTTACTGATGGGGATATTAGAAGGGGATTGTTAAAAGGGTTCTCTTTAAATGAACCAATTAAATCATTTATGAATAAAAATTTTACCTTCGCAAATGAAGGGACTAATATGAAAACTATATTAGAAGTTATGAATAAAAAGAGATTGATGAGAATGCCTATTTTGAATAATAAAAAAGAAGTGGTTGATATTGTTTTGATAGAAGAATATAACAATAAAAAAAATCCTAATAATATATTAATAATGGCAGGAGGAAGAGGTAAAAGACTAATGCCTTTTACTCAAGATTGTCCAAAGCCCATGCTAGAGGTAGATGGCAAACCGATTTTGGAGCATATTATTGAAAATTGTAAATCATCAGGATTTGAAAATTTTTTGATATCTGTAAATTATTTGAAAGAAAAAATAATAAATTACTTTGGAGATGGTTCAAGTTGGAATATTAATATAAATTATTTAATTGAAAATAATCCTCTTGGCACCGCGGGTTCTCTTTATTTATTAGATAAAAATTTTAAAGATCCAATTATTGTTATTAATGGAGATGTTCTTACTAAATTAAATTTAAGAAAGTTTCTAGAATTTCATTTAGATCAACAAGCTTCTGCTTCAATTGCTGTTAGAGAAGATAAAGTTCAGCTTCAATTTGGAGTTGTAGAAAATGATGGATTTAATTTTGTTTCAATAAAAGAAAAACCATTTATTAATAGTTTAGTAAATACAGGAGTATATATTATTAATCCATCTGTTCTTGAATTTATAAATAAAGAAGAATTTCTAGATATGACAACATTTCTTGAGAGAATTAAAAATTTAGGAAGTAAGGTATGTGTTTATCCAATTCATGAATATTGGATTGATATAGGTAGACCAGATACTTTAAACAAAGCGAAAAAAGATCTACATGAATCTGAAAGATAATGAATGTTCTTGGTTTAATTCCTGCTAGAGGAGGTTCTAAAAAGATAATAGAAATATTAGAAAATTTAGATTTTTCAAAAATAATAAAAAAGAATTTTTATGATATTTTCTAACTATATGATGTTTTTAAAATTTAGATCATGATAATTAAAAAATTTTATATTAATAGATAATAATGAGATCACATATTAATTCTTTGATTTTTACAACAGAAAAATTTCCTTATGCTAGTCCTGGAGGTAGAAGAATTTGTAATTTAATAGAAAGTGGAGTTTTGAATGATAAAAATTCAATTTTGGTTTTAATTACTGATTATTCACAATTTGAAAAAATTGAATATAAATTTCATAAGATAAAAATTTTTAATTTTATTAATAAAAATAAATTTAATTTTGTTGAGAAATTATTGCATTATCTCCCAAGGATTATAAGATTTTATATTTTTATATTCTATCTTTTAAATAAATATAAAATTAATAAAATATATTTATATAGTAGGATTGGAATTTTCACTTCATTTTTAGCATTATTATCAAAAATATATAAAAACCAATTAATTGTAGATTGTACTGAATGGTATAGGATAGATGAAATTAAGGGACTTTTTAATAAATTTTGCGAGGTAATACATAAGCATATAACTATTCGATTAGCAGATAAATGTTTTGCTATAGGATTTAAAATGAAACAAATCTTGTTAGAAAATTTTCATAATAAAGATGTAAATATTATTTATCCTTACCCGCCAATGAAAATTAGAAATATGATTAATAGTTTGAACAAAAATCAAAACTTAAATCTTTTTAATAATAAAAAATTAAAAACTATTTTTTATGCTGGATCCTTTAAAGATTCTGATGATCCAATTTTTCTTTTAAATAATATCTTGGCTCTTTCAAAAGAAAAAAAATTTAAACTTATATTCATATCTGAAGATTTAAAAAGAAATAATTTAAATTCAGTGATTATAGATAAAGTTAAGAAATTAAAGCAATCTATGCTTAAAGACGATTTTGCAATTTATGGATTTTTAGATGATAAAAACTTTTTCGATAAAATAATGCATTCAGATATTTTGCTTTTACCAAGGAAAAATAAAGGATCAAGTGCTTTTAATCAACCAATGAGACTTTCTGAATATGCACAATTTAAAAAAAATATTTTAACTTCAAATGTAGATGAATTTTATATTTCTGAATATGATAATGTATATATCTATAATCCTTCAGATTCGAAATCTTTTCAATTTAAATTAAAATCTCTTATATAATATTCATGCTAATTATTTATTTTATATTTGTATTAAACATTCTCTTACTCTTTATTAAATCGAGTCAGATTAAATATATTTTATTTCTAATTAGTTTATTATATCTCTCTCTTTATTTTTTAAATTATAACTATAGCGTTGATTATACTAACTATATAAGATTCTGGAATATTACAGCAGATACAAATTTCTCAGAAATTTCATTAAAAGGCGAATTTATTTATACCTTTTTCAATAAAATTTTAAGTTTATTTACACAATCTTTTTCAATTCTCCCAATAAGTATTCTTATACTATCTCTAACAAGCTTTTATATAATACTTAATTCAAATTTTAAATCTTCTCATGTTTTATTGTCCTCTCTTTCATATCCAATAATAGGATACCTTTCTTTTCATAATTATAGGCAAGCGATGACAGTCTCATTTATTTTGATTATGCTGACACTAATTCTTAATAATCAAAAATTTCCAAATAAAATTAGAGTTTTTTTTTAGCCATTCTATCAATTTTTAGTCATTTTTCTTGCTTTATTTATTTCCTGTCTGGAATAATTTTTTATACTTACTCTGAATATTTTAGAAATATTAGAAAAAGGATATTTAAATTCAGTAAAAAAGTAAATAAAAAGAACATATTAAATTTTTTAATTATTTTACTTGTATTAGCCTTTTTATTTTTAACTTCAAAAGTACTTTTTGATAGTTATCTCTGGAGATTTGGAGTTTACTATAGATTCTCAAATGCTGGTAAGTATAGTGCGGATAGTTCTTTTGTTTTTACAATCTTTTCAGTATTAAGTTCTTCTATAGTTTTATTTTTTGTTAATAAATGGAATCTTATAAAGTATTTATCCAAAATGGAATTTACATTGATTTTATTAAATATGATTTCTTTTTTACAATTGCCTTTGAATTTTATAGCTTCCACAATAGCATTTAGGCTTTCTTTTTACTCGATATTAATTTCATCTATATCTTTCTTTATAATTTCAAAATATAAATTAAACATAATAAAGTGGTTTAAACTTTATTCAATACTATTAAATATTCTTTTTTTAATAATATTTATTTTTGCACCAGCATTACGAACATATAGATCTTTGCTAGCAATATAAATTATAATAGAAATATAAAAGAAGAAATTATTATTATCTCTAGAAATAGAAAATGATCTTCTTAAGAGAAAAAATAATTAAGATTTTAAATAATTTTATGGTTATAAATTGATGTCTAAAGTTTTTCTAATATCATTATTATCTTTTTTATTAACTTTTGTTTTACTTAAAATAATGATACCTTTTTTAAGAGATTTTTTACTTGATAAACCAAATCATAGAAGTTCTCATATATTGCCAATACCAAAAGGAGGTGGAATAGTTTTTGTCTTAGTAGGTACCTTAGGATCTTTAATAAATGAAAGTTATTTTGTTTTATTTTTATTACCCTTAGCAATACTCGGATTTGTTGATGATAAATTAAACTTACCTAGAATTACCAGATATTTTTTTCAACTAATTATTTCATCTTTAATTATTTTTTCATCAAACTTTTTCTTTCAATTTCTTGCAAATTATAATTTAATTTTTACTTTAATAATCTATTTAACTTTAATATTTATAGGTTCTGGAATAATAAATTTTATAAATTTTATGGATGGAATTGATGGATTAGTAACTGGTTGTTTCATATTAATATTAATCTATTTTTCTATAACAACTGATTCTGATTTATTAATTATTTGCTCTACATTAATTTCATTTTTATTTTTTAACTGGTCTCCTGCAAAAATCTTTATGGGCGATACTGGTAGTTTATTTTTAGGTGGATTAATGGTTTATTTATTTTCCAGAACTAATTCAATAGAGTTACTTATATCTTTTTTTATAATTTCATCCCCATTGATTTTAGATCCTTTATTTTGTCTATTACAAAGATATAAAAATAAGAAAAATATATTTATTGCTCATAAAGAGCATCTTTATCAAAGATTGCATATAAAAGGCTTTAAACATAGTCTTATTTCAAAATCTTATATGCTTGCTATACTTTTTTTAATTCTATGTCATAATTTTGGCGGATTATCAATACTAATAATGGGATTTGGAATAATAATATCAATAGGCTTTATTATAAACCATCTTCTTTTCGCAGAATAAGATATTTTTAAAGAAAAATTATGATTAACTATTTTTTAAAAATAATACATAAAATAACTTCACTCAAAAGAGATTATAGAAAAATTATTCTTATGATATTTGATTTGATTTTAATAAATATTTCTTTATTAATAAGTATTTTCTTATCTAATCGAAACTTTTTCTACTCAAACATAGATCAAATAATATCTATAAATATATTTTCTTCAGTTCTTGGGTTAACTTTATATTCATTAACAGGCAACTATAAAAGTTTGATGTTTTATTTTGGAATATCTTCTCTCTATTCAATATTAATAAGAAATATTTTATTTTTATTTTTTATTAATATCTATTTTTATCTATTTTCAAATTTTAGATTTTTATTATTATTAAATCTAAATTTTTTCATAACTTTAAGTTTATTAATTCTTTTAAGTAGATTGATATTAAGAGATCTATTTAGATACTCTTCAATTAAATTAAGATCTTCTTTAAAAAGAGTAATTATTTATGGAGCTGGTTCAGCAGGTGCTCAATTAGAGGCGTCTTTGAAATTAGGCGGTAAATATGAAGTTAAAGGATTTGTAGATGCCTCTCCAAAGTTATGGGGTAGGTATTTAAATGGAATTAGAATTTATCCGCCTAAATTTCTTAATAAAAATTCTAATATTGATAAAATTTTTATAGCTATTCCTGCTTTATCAAAATTTAAAAAAAGTATTCTTCTATCTGAACTCCAAAAAACTTCAATTCCAATTTTTCAAATTCCATCTATAGAAGATATTGCCAGTGGTAAAGAAAAAATAGATTATTTGAAACCTATAGAAATACAAGATCTTTTATTAAGAGAAAAAGTTTTACCAAATAACAATTTACTTTCAAAGGCAATTAAAAATAATGTAATATGTGTAACTGGTGGAGCAGGTTCTATTGGAGGAGAGTTATGCCGGCAAATACTGCATTTAAATCCATTTAAATTAATTATCATTGATAATTCTGAACATAATTTATATTTAATTAAAGAAAAATTATCATTTAATAATAAAGATATAGTTATTAAATATGTATTAGGAGATGTTTCTAATTCTGATTTTGTTGAAAGTATATTTAATAAGTTTAATATTGATATATTGTTCCATGCTGCAGCATATAAGCACGTCCCAATTGTTGAAGAAAATCCTATTGAAGGTTTAAGAAATAATATTTTTTCAACAAAAATTATTTGCGAAGCAGCATTAAGTTATGGCTTAAAAAAAGTAATTCTTATTTCTTCAGATAAAGCTGTAAGACCAACTAATATTATGGGTACCTCCAAAAGATTATCAGAAATGATTATCCAAGCTTTTGCTAAAGAAATTGAAGATAATCCAGAAAAATATATAAATAATACTAAATTTTCAATGGTAAGATTTGGGAACGTACTTAATTCTTCAGGATCTGTAGTCCCATTATTCAAAAAGCAAATTGCTAAAGGTGGTCCAGTAACAATTACTGATCCTAATGTTATTAGATATTTTATGATGATTGATGAGGCAGCTCAGCTTGTTTTACAAACCTCAATAATGGCAAAGGGAGGAGATGTATTCTTATTAGATATGGGTAAACCTCTTTCTATTTATAAACTTGCAAAGCAAATGATTAAATTAAGCGGATATAAATTAAAGGACTCTACAAATCCCAATGGAGATATAGAAATAAAAAATATTGGTTTACGTCCTGGAGAAAAATTGTATGAAGAACTTTTAATTAATGCAGAAGCTTTACCAACTGAACATCCCTTAATATTTAAAGCCAAAGAAAATTTCATACCTAAAAATGAATTATATATTTATTTAGATAATCTATACAATCTTATGTATAAAAATGGAGAAAAGGAAAATATAAAAGAATTACTTTTTAAGCTTGTTCCTGAATGGAATGGTCATTTAAATTAAGAAACGTAATTTAATAGAATAATAATTTTTTACCAATCTAGAAATATAGAAATTTATCAATCTTGAAATACTATTTTCTTATAGAAGTATCTTTTTAAAAATTAGTTAAATTTTCTAATCTCGATTCTTTTAATTTGAGCATAATAACTATTTAAATTATAAAATCCAATTGCTTTAATTTTTCCATTAAAAGATTAATTCAAAGGTGGTACCACTCAATCTTCTCATCTTAAAATTAAGAAAACTATTCTTAATTAAATAATTTAAAAGTACCATATACTCCTAAAAAAGGCCTTGTAAATTCGGTTATGACTTCTGAAGCAATATTAAAAGGACTATTCCCAACAAAAATAATGTCGCCTTCCTTTAAAAAAGGATTTTTTTTATCACCTCTTTTCTTTCTCTTACTAATATGAAATTTTCTGCGATCTATTGTACCGTCTTGATTAAATCTAATAAATGTAACTGGGCCTTTAAGTATTTTTGTTCCACCTGCAATATCTAGAGCATCATTTAAGGTGCTTTGTTTTGAGACGGCATGACTTCCAGGCGCTATAACTCTGCCAGTTACAACAACTCTAATAAACTTTGGGTTGAGATTACTCAAAACTGCAGATGAAATTTGGTCGCTTATTGGGATAGGAGATTTATTAATTACAATTAAATCACCATCATATATCCTAATATTTTGATTTGAATCTCCCTTCTCAATTACATCCAAAAAATTAATAGTTGTTTCAATTTTGCCTCCTCCATTAGTCATATTATTATTCCTTACTATTTTAATTTTTGATAAATCAGAATAAAAAGTTACACCATCAGCCTTTCTAATAGCATCAAATACTGTAGGAAAGAAGTTTAACTTTGGTTCGTATTTACCCAATTCAGAATCGTCTGAATTGAAACTATTCAACTTATCTTCTGAATTTAAACTCGGCTTATTAAATTGATTTAATGCCGATTCTGGCCATCCCATATTATCTTTATTAAATAGTGAATTGGTATTAAATCTTTTTATATTTTTACTAGTTGAAGATGGGTCTGAAAAATTCAAATTGCCATTCTTTATTGATAATGATCCTAAAAGAGTATGAACACCAGGGGTTTCAACCTCTCCTTTTACAACTATTCTTATAGGTCTATGATCAATTACACTTATTTCGATTACTGGATTTTTAACATATTTTTTCAGCTTCTCATTTAAAATTTCCGTTAATTCTGTAATTGTTAATCCTGATATATAAATCCTTTCTAAATAAGGCATGAAAATAGTGCCATTCCCATCTATTGAGTACCTATTAGTTAATTCAGGAAGCTGTCTGGAAATTCTAATAGCTAAAGTATCACCTGGCCCAATTATGTAGTCATTTTCTATAGGTTTTTGTATATATTCTAAGTATTTAAAATTATTTTTTAAATCATTATTTTTATCTTCACTAAGAGATTTTTTATCAATGCCAATAAAAAAAATAACAAATAAAGTAAGTATTTTGGATATAAATTTTATTTTATTTTGCCTATGAAAACTTTTTATCATGAAGGGATTTTTAGTATAAACTATTTAATTATTCACAAATATAATAATACCATCAGGCTTAATATTAGTAAGTTCAATTTTTTTTCTAATTATTTCTAATTCATTTTTCTTTGTTCTGCCATACTCTATTATCAATAG
>CACAXN010000020.1 GCA_902536455.1 uncultured Prochlorococcus sp. | reverse complement strand
TCCGAATGATGATGTAAATAAATCTCAGTCAACTAATGACACTTTTCCTGCTGCCATTCAAATATCTGTTGTTAATGAAATAATCAAAAATTTAGTTCCAAAGATCAGAGAACTTACTAAGGTCCTTGATAAAAAAAGTGAAGAATGGAAAGACCTTATAAAGATAGGAAGAACCCATTTTCAAGATGCAGTTCCCCTTACTTTTGGGCAAGAAATATCAGGATGGTCAGAGCAACTTAAAGATGCTGAGAATGCAATGATTATGAGTCTGAATGAATTGTATTTCTTACCTCTAGGAGGAACTGCGGTTGGTACAGGGATTAATTGTCCAAAAGGATTTTGTGAAGAGTCTATAAAATCAATTTCCGATGATACTAATCTAATGTTCTATAAATCAAAAAATAATTTTTCTATCATGGCCTCGCATGATCGTCTTGCTCAAGTAATGAGTCAGATAAAAATATTAGCAGGTGCATTATTTAAAATTTCAAATGATATAAAAATTCTATCTTCTGGTCCAAGATCAGGAATATATGAACTAATTATTCCTCAAAATGAACCTGGAAGTTCTATTATGCCAGGTAAAGTGAATCCAACTCAATGCGAGGCCTTATCAATGGTTTGTACTCAGATAATGGGTCTTGAATATGCAGTCTCAATGGCAAATTCTAGTGGCACTTTACAGATGAATGAATATAAGCCTCTTATTGGATTTAATATTCTCACAAGTTTAAAATTACTTAAAAATGTAATAGAAAACTTCAGAATAAAATTAGTTGATGGGATGGAACCTAATCAAAAGAGAATGAAGTTAAATTTAGAAAATTCACTAATGTTGGTTACAGCCATAGTGCCAAAAGTTGGTTATGAAAAAGCAGCTGAAATTGCAAAGCTTGCCTTCAAAGAATCATTAAATTTAAAAGAGGCAACAATTAAATTAGGTTACTTAAACGAAGATGAATTTGATGAAGCAATGAATATCAATTCAATGATTTGATTAAAAAAATTTAAAAATTATTGTCAATTCTTTTTGTTGCAGGATTAATATCTTCAGAGACTTTTATAAGATCATTAGATTCAGCAACCGGAAAACGATTAATAGCTTTTAATGCTAGCTTAGCTTTGCTTTTTAATTTATTACTAACACCAATACAGTATTGCACTTGAGAAAGGACATCAATTGATCTTCTAATAATCCTTACTACATCACCTTCGTCTAATGAAGTATTAAAAACCAAATCTTTCCATTTTTTTCCTCTTGCCCATTCAGAAATAATTCCAGTCAACTCTGTTTCTAAATAGATAGGAATTTCAATATGAAACTTATTTTGTTGAAAAGAGACTAATTTTCTTAAACCATCTAATTCATTAAAAACATCTATTACCTTTAAAGAAGGCTTGAAATTACACCAAAGATTAGGCCTCCTTACATCAACACATATAGCTTGAATAATTGCAGCTAACTCAGGAGGTTCTAAATCGTCTAAATAACCACTAACTAAAACAAGACCAATCCATAATTCATTTTCACTTCTTATTGCACCAACTGTTTGTCCAACTTCTGTCAATTCCAAATCATTTAAACAACCAAAATGATTCAAAATTGTAATCAAATCAGTAAAAGTTTTCCAGTTATGATTTTCTTTATCCTCAAGAAGTTTTTTTCTAATATTTATTTCTTGTTCAACATCAATAATTCTTTTTCTATATTTCTTTAATTTCTTGGAGTCTCCAAATCTGTGTGCAAGATGATCAGTAACTGTTTCTTCTAAATTATTGATTTGTTGCTTTTGTGCTAAAACTTCCGTTGTCAAATCATATTGTGGTGTGCGTAAATCATTTTTTTTAGAAACTTCTAAAATTCGATCCGCATAACACTGCGAAATATTATCTCCCCTAAATACCTCTCCAGAAAAATACATCTTTGGCACTTCAAGTCCTAAGACATCAATTGCATCCAAATCATTAAAAATACTTACTATGTATGAGGGTTTTATAAGAATAAATAAATTATCAATTGTCAAACACAATAAACTCTTAATTTTTTGGGATTCATATATTTTCTTACAAATTAATCCTGGAACAATTTTTCTTTTAATTTGGGGAGCTTTGATTGAAATTAAGCTTCCATCTTTAATATATGGAAGTGCATTGGTTATCTCTTCTGATAATTTTTCTGCTGATTGTTTTTCTAAAATTCTCAAGAGTCTTCTCTCTTCTTTAAGACGATTTTTTAACTTTTCATATGCATCAAAATCTTTCCATGAAACGTTAGATGTAATTTTTTTTAACTCAATTAAATCCTTATCTAATTTATCAAGAATTATATTCTCACCTGATGATTCACCTAAATATAAAAAACTACCAAAACTTCTTTTAATTAATTCTTTAGACTTCTCTAAAGTATAACTTTGTAAAAGATTAAGTACCATTCCATAGCTTGGAGTGAATTGACTTTCTAAAGCATTTGGTTTGCTTATAGCCAGTGCACTTGCTTCTTTAGCACCTTCGAATCTTGTTTGTAATGTAACAACATATCCCTGGGTATCTTTCCCTCTTCTTCCAGCTCTTCCTGACATTTGCAAAAATTCACTGCTAAATAATAATCTATGACCATCTTCTGTCCTTTTTGATAAAGAAGAAATAACAGTTGTTCTTGCGGGCATATTTATTCCTGCAGCAAGAGTTTCAGTTGCAAAAACAACTTTTATTAAACCTTGCTGAAATAATTCCTCAACCAATTCTTTCCATGCAGGCAATAATCCAGCATGATGAGATGCAATACCGCGTTTTAATGCCTCGCATTGAGATTTATCTTTAATTGCTTCCTGATTATTTTTAAGATAAACATCTAATTTTTGGGATATCATACTTGCTTCTGAATAGCTTACTAAAGTTAAATCTTTTATATTCTCAATAGCCTTATCACATCCTCTTCTACTAAAAATAAAATAAATAGCTGGCAACATATTTCGTTCAGCTAGTTTCGAGATCACAAAGCCAATTGAGGGAGACTTTGGTTGCATTATCCTGCCCACTTTTCCTCTTATTTTCTGCCCTCTAGGAGCTCTCCAAATCTTACAGTTTGGATGAATTCCATTACCCTTATTATTTAAAAGTGGATGGAGGCCTTTAACACTACAAAAAATAAAATCAAGTGGGACTGGTCTCTTATCACTATTAATTAGTACTGTGGGCCCATGAACTTTTTCTATCCAATTTTGCAATTGATCTGCATTGGCTATTGTCGCTGATAAAGCTATTATTTGAGTTCTAGTTGGGCAATGGATTATAGTTTCTTCCCAAACCGTGCCTCTTTGGGGGTCATTCATATAATGACATTCATCAAGAATTACAGATTCTAAATTTTCTAAGGGATCATCAAATTCATCAAATTCGCCATAAAGCATGTTTCTAAAAATCTCAGTCGTCATGACTAAGATTGGTGCTTCTCTATTTATGCTTATATCTCCAGTTAAAAGACCAACTTTATTCTCACCATATTGATTAGCAAAATCTCTAAACTTTTGGTTTGATAGGGCCTTTAAAGGTGTTGTATAAAAAACTCTGCTGTCATGAGATAAGCCCCTATATATTGCAAATTCACCTATCAATGTTTTACCCGAACCTGTTGGTGCTGTTAAAACAACAGAATTTCCGCTATTAATAGCTCGTATTGCTTCTAATTGGAAATCATCTAGCGGAAAAGGGAAATATTCCTCTAAATTAAGCAATAATTGTGATTGAAGAGAGGATGAGTTAACTTCTTAATATATGATCTATATAGATATTAATAAACAAAAAATACCTTGCAAACTTTAATAGTAAATCCTAATCTTTTTTATTAAATTCATTGTATTTTATTTTGTCAAAATGAAAAAAGTAAAAATTCCAAAAAATAGAATCCGTAAATTAACAACATTTTCTTTAGGTAAAAAATCCTTCGAACTTCTCAGTTTAAATTCGCAAAATAAAAAACTTATAGACTTATGCAGTAATGATTATTTTGGATTAAGCAGGGACAAGGATTTAATAAAAGCTGCTTACGAAATAAGCTTGTTAGAAGGCATTGGTTCAGGAAGCTCTAGGTTTATTACAGGTTCAAGACCAATACATAAATTATTAGAAACAGAACTTGCCAAGTGGCTAGATCAAGAGAAAGTATTACTTTTCCCAAGCGGATTTCAAGCAAATATAGCCGCTATCCAGACTTTAGCAAACAGAAATAGTATCGTAGTAGCAGATAAATTGATCCATAACTCTTTATTAGTTGGAGTCAAAGCTGCTCAAGCAAAACTAGTTCGATTCTCACACAATAATTTAAAAGATTTAGAAGATAAAATTATTAAATCTAACCCCACAAAAAATTCCATTTTAGTTGTTGTTGAATCTCTTTATAGCATGGAGGGATCAATTGCTCCGCTCAGAGAAATAACGGAAATTTGCAAAAAAAATAGTGTTCAATTATTAGTTGACGAAGCTCATGCGATTGGAATCTTAGGCCCTGAAGGCAGGGGTTTAAGTTTTAATTGTCGTTCAGATATAACTATGATTACTGGAACTTTTGGGAAAGCATTTGGAAGTGGTGGGGCTTTCATAGCTTCCAATTCAGAAATTGGAGAATATCTTATCCAAACAAGTGGTGCATTTAGGTATACAACCGCACTTGCGCCATCTTTGGCTGCTGGGGCACTAGAAGGTTTAAAAAAAATTTTAGAAAATAAAGAATGGGGAAATGATTTATTATCTTCTGCGAATGTATGGAAAGATGAAATTATTAAAAATTTTAGTTTTCCAGTTCAGGGAGATTCTCACATTTTATCAATCATTGTTGGCCAAGAAGAGAAAGCAATTTATCTACAAAAATATCTCGAAGAAAATGGGTTTTTAGCAATTGCGATAAGACCTCCAACTGTTCCAGTGGGGCAATCAAGAATCAGAATAACAATTCGAAGAAACTTAGATTTTAATCTGCTAAATAATTTCATTGCAGTATTAAAAGAGTTTAAATGAAACAAATTATTACTCAACATGGATGGGGACTAAATAAATATTTATGGGATGATTATAAAGTTGATTTTTTAAATAATAATTGGCATTGGCAAGATAATGAAAGGGGCTATTTTTCGACAAATAATTATCAAGCAAAATGGATTAAAAGCGAATCTAAAAAAGAAATCAGAATGACTTTATGCCATTCATTTGGTTTTCATTTAATGCCAAAAAAAATTTTAAAAGAAGCAACTCATATTGTTCTTATAAATTCCTTTAATAATTTTCTTCCTTTAAGTAATAAGAGAAACTTTATTTTGAGGTCTCTAAAAAGAATGGAAACAAAAATAATAAAAGATGAACCTAAGGATATGTTGAAAGAATTTATATATAGATCATTTATGCCAAATCATATGAATAAAAGTTTTAAAAATATCTTTTATAAAAGTCTAGAGAGTTTAAATAAAACTCTTCTTTTAAGTGATTTAAGAGAACTTTACATCAATAGAGATTTTCCAGTATTTTTAAGAAAAGATCGCAAAATTATTTTTATAAAATCAGAAAATGATTTAATTCTTGACAACGAATCAAATAATAACTTTTTAGATTCATTAAATACAACACTTGAAAGGAAGCCAATCTTAATTAAATTAGCTCAACAAGGTCATTGCTTGAATAATTTAAATTTATACGAGATCTTACGTAATACACTTAACGATTGAAATGGATAGTAAAAAGTGGAATGAGAAAATACAAAATAATTTCAATGATGCTGCATATCGGTATATAGAGCATTCAAATATTCAGAAATTTTTTGCAAAAAAGATTGTTCATCTTATCAAAGAATTAAATCCCCAAAAAAAAGGTGAATGGATAGATCTAGGATCAGGACCAGGACTATTAGCAGACGAAATAGAAAAAATTTCTTCCCAAAAAGTATCCAGAATTGATTTCAGCAAGAAAATGCTTCTCGAGAATAAATTATCTAGAAAAAAAATTTTATGGGATTTAAATAATGATTTACCTTCTGAAATAAATAACTGTTCTCTATTAACATCTAACTTTTGCATACATTGGTTAAACAACCCAGAAAAGATAATAAAAAATTGGTTTAGCAAATTAACACCAGGAGGTTTTTTAATCATTTCATATCCAACAAAAGATTGTTTTCCTGAATGGAAAGATACTTGTAAAAAAATTGATATTGAATATAGTGGTCTTAATTTCCTTTGTTCTAAAGAATTATTAAAAGATTTCAAATCAACTGAAATACATTATTCAAAACAGTTTAATTATCTTGAAAATTTTGAAGATGTATATAAACTTTTTAGAAGCATTAAAAATGTTGGAGCACAATCAACAAACTGTAAACGCAAAACAGTGAGAGAGTTAAAGGAAATTCAAAAGTTTTGGCCAAAGAATTACAATAATACAGTGAACCTTTCATGGCAAATTGAGATTCAAATCATAAAGAAATTATGAGTAGTCACAAAAATATTTTCAAATTTATAATTTGTGGAACAGATACTGATATTGGGAAAACTTTAATAAGCTCTTTTTTCGTTAAAGGATTAAATTCCTTTTATTGGAAACCTATTCAAAGTGGGATTGAATCGCAAACTGATAGTCAAACTGTTGAAAAACTTGCACAAGTAAGTAAAGAGAAAATAATCAAAGAAGCTTATGTCTTTACAAAACCTGTATCTCCCCATTGGGCTGCTGAACTAGATCAAAAAGCTATTAACTTTGACAAGTTGAGATTGCCAAAAGTACAAGGCTCACTAATTATAGAAACTGCAGGTGGATTAATGGTTCCAATAACACGCAATTTTTTGCAAATAGATCAAATAAAAGAATGGAATCTTCCGGTAATACTTGTATGTAAGAGCTCACTTGGCACTCTTAACCATACCCTGCTTAGTATTGAGGCCTTAAAACGAAGAAATATTGAGATTTTAGGTTTAGTAGTCAATGGCAAAAAACACATAGATAATCCAAAAACTCTAGTTGATTTTAGCGGTATTCCTTTAATTGCTGAATTTCCTTACATCAAAAAAATGGACTCAAATAATTTAGATATACTATGGAAAGAACTAGACATCAAGAATAAGTTGATCTCACTATTAAACTCAAAAATAAGTTAGATGAAATCTTTGGATTCAAAAACTCCAAATCAAGATTGGCACCCAAATATTTGGCCACCTTTTACGCAAATCAATAACAGCAAACCGCAGATAGAAGTAACTCATGGTAAAGATGCCCTCCTATTTACTAAAGATCCTGAAAAAGAACTAATAGATGCAATTAGTAGTTGGTGGGTAACTCTTCATGGTCATAGTAACGAATATATTGCGGATGCCATTTTTGATCAATCAAAAAAACTTGAGCAAGTTATATTTGCTGATTTCTTACATCCACAGGCAAAAAAATTAGCTGAAAGACTTAGTGAATTAACAAAACTAGAAAGATTATTCTTTTCTGATAACGGATCTACTGCAGTGGAAGTCGCTTTAAAAATTGCCTTCCAATCATGGCAAAATAGAGGAGAGACAAGAACTCAAATAGTAGCTTTTGAAGGCGCCTATCATGGTGATACATTTGGCGCAATGGCTTTAGGTGAAAGAAATATTTTTAATGAGAATTTCGATAATCTTATGTTCCCAGTAAGAAGAGTCCCATGGCCTTCAACTTGGATGAACGATGAAGAAGTAGAAAATAAAGAAAATAAGGCGATCCAAAAATTAGAAACTCTACTTAAAACTCCCACAGTTGCAGTAATCCTTGAGCCACTTGTTCAAGGGGCAGGAGGGATGAATATGGTTAGGCCTCAGTTTATAAAAAAAGTTTCAGAAATTATAAAAAATAATAATTCTTTGTTAATTGCCGATGAAGTATTGACTGGGTTTGGAAGATGTGGAACCCTTTTTGCTTTTCAAAAGGCAAAAATCATTCCTGATTTAATTAGTATTTCAAAAGGTTTAACTGGTGGATTTCTACCGATGGGAATAACTTTATGTAAAGAAAAAATTTTTCAATCCTTTATTGATGATTCCCCAAGAAAAACTTTTTGGCATGGACATAGTTTTACTGCTAATCCTTTAGGTTGTGCTGCAGCAAACGCTAGCCTTGATTTATTAGAAAAAGAACCACAAAAATACCTTTCATTTGAAGAAAAACATTTATCTAATCTAATTTATTTTAAAAACTTACCTTACATAAAGAAGATAAGGGTATCCGGCACAATTGCTGCCTTCGATTTAGATATTGGGAACAAAAAAGGTTATTTCAATAATATTGGAAAAGAAATAAAGAGTCTTGCAATGGAGCAAGGTTTATTTATTAGGCCCCTTGGGAATGTTATTTATCTCTTGCCGCCTCTCTGTATAACAGATGATCAATTAGGGAAAAGTTACTGGATAATAAGGCAAATCTTAGACAATCTTTAGATAGAAGTTTAAGGTCCCTGCAGTATTGCATTTTCCACATCTTCTCTATTAATGCAGTAGGAAAATAGTCTTTTAGTTTCTTGTCCTTCACTCTCCCATGTAACACTTAAATCTTCTTGTTCAAAAATAATAGTTGCATTCCAATTTGAAAGTAACAGATACCATTTAGATGGATTATTAATATCCTTCACAGCACCTAAATCAGTTAGCCACAATTCCAATGATTGAAGTGAATTTTGATTGATAGGTTTTTTAGAGGGATTCACAGACTTTTTTAAAAAATTATTTAATTAACCAAAGCGGTATTGTCTCTAATTCTTTTCCAGTAAAAGAAGCAATAAAAATTGCACCAATTAAACTTATAGAAATGATGATAATTAAAAGAAACAACGAAAACAATTCTCCATTCGAAAAAGGTCTTCTATTTCCTATTAAATTTTGATTATTAGAATCGATTACTAAATTATTTAAAACGTTAGTATTATTTGTAATCCTAGTGTTTTCTTTTAGTTTGTCATCATATATTTTCCTTAAATTACTATTATTTAAGTGTTCATAAGCTTCAAGAACTTCTTGAAATTTACTTTTAGCAACTTCTATTTCTAATGAAGTTGTATCGGGATGCAACTCAATAGAAAGTTTACAAAATGCCTTTCTTAATTCATGATTGGATGCATTTTCATTTACACCTAAAATTTTGTAATAGGAAGTTTCCCCTTTCAAAATAATCTTTTATTAATATTGTAATTCTAATAAATTTTTTCTAAATAGAATGTATTTAATGGATGGTTAAATTTCATATTTATAACGAAATGAAAAAACAAAGCATTCCAAAAGAAATTCTTTCCTTAATAACTGAAGAAGAAATAAATTTATTTCAAGAGCTACAAATTAAAATTAAAGAATTAAATAATAAGACCAATCTCACAAGATTAACTGATGGTGATGATTATTGGGTATCTCAAGTTTTTGACAGCATTTGGCCATTCAAAGCTTTCACGAATATTAATTTTGATAATAAAAAATTTTTAGATATTGGATCAGGCTGTGGCTTCCCAGGTTTAGCGTATGCAATAACACATCCTAATTCTGAGATATACCTAATTGATTCTTTGAAAAAGAAAACCGATGCAATAAAAATTTTAGTTGAGCAGATCAATTTCAAAAACAATATTCATATAATCAATGATCGTGTTGAGAATTTAGCCCACCAATCGTCAATGAGAAATAATTTTAATATTGCAACAACTAGAGCGGTTAGTAACCCATCAACAGTTTCTGAATATATACTACCAATGTTAAAAAAAGAAGGGTTTGGAGTTTTATATTGTGGCAAATGGACGAATCAAGAAAGCAAAAATCTAGATAAAACTTTAGAAATATTAGAAGGAAAAGTTAAAGATAAAAAAGAGATACTATTACCAAGGAATAAAGGTACCCGAAATATTATTCTAATTCAACCAAAGAATTTTTGTCCTGAAATTTATCCAAGAAAAGTTGGCAAACCAGAAAAAAATCCATTATGAAATTATTTTCTTGATAATCTTTTAGTATTCTTATCTCCAAACTTTTCTTTTAAATTTCTCAATTTTTTTATAACTTTTTTTGGATTTATATGACCTTCTAATACTTTCAATAATTGCCCTTCAGAAACATCTACATCTAGTAAATTTGCGTTGAATCCTGGGAACCAGTGGCTTCCATTACCAAGCAATTGATATCTAGCTTTTGCATATCCTTCCATACCCAACCAATCGATTAAATTTGAAAGCCAAAGCAGAACAGGAATATTAATATTTCCCGGAGTATATTCCCAACTTGGTAAATTTCTATTCCAATTTTGATGCCACTCTAAACCTAAGGAATTAATTGATTCCTGCCTTAATTTGTTAATTATTTTAGGCACATACTTCTCAGATTCTGATAACAACGAGACAGCTTCTAGATGCAGAGCAAAATCTGTCTCCTTTGCAATACCGACACTCAAAGTATGGACATTTTGATTTCTTAAGCAAAAAAGATCATTAAAAACTATAGGATGAAGTGGTTTACAAAATTCCAACATTTTTCTTGAGGGAGTGTGAAGATGTCCCCCTTTATCAGTGGGACTTATTATGAAAACCCCAAGATCATGCTTATTGGCTAAATTAATAACCTTTGTATTTTCCTGATTAATGAAATACCAGTGCAAATTTACATAATCAAATAAGTTTGTTGATATGGCCTTTTCAATAAGTGAAGATTTTCCATGGGTTGAAAATCCAATAGATCCAATTAAATTTTCTTTTTGAAAATTCCTCAAAATATCAATGCAACCTCCATCTCGAATAGCCTGATGTAAATGTTCAGCAGTATTGATACCATGAATTGCTAACAAATCAATTTTTTTAACTTTCAATTTTTCAATGCTAGATAATACATCTCGCTCAAAAATTTCCGGATCACTATTTGGCGGAATCTTGGTTTGGATTATATTTGGGATTTTCTTATTATTCTTAAAACACATCCCTAATTGCACCTCAGAAGTTCCATAGTACTTGGCGGTTTCTACATGACTTAAGCCATATTGTGTTGCAAGATCTAATATATTTTCTACTTTATTTTGTTCTTCGTATGAAACCTTAGAAAAATCTAATTGATCCCAACTTTTTTGAAATCTCATACCACCTAAAGATAAAACAGGAATCTTCAGATTGGTTCTACCAAATCTACGATATTGCATCTTTTTGATATTAGTGCTTATTCATTCTCGGTGGCTTTCCAAATGTTTGGAACATATCTCTATCTAGACTATTCTCTAAATCATCTAATTCTTCAAATTTGACCCAATGAATACAATCAACAGGGCATGTATCTATTGCTTCTTGTATGACATCAGAACTATCTCCATCTTGCCTAATAGCTCGACTTCTACCATGAAATTCATCAACAGTAAAGGTGTTCGAAGCGACGTGAACACAGTACTGACAACCAATACACTTTGCTTCATCAACCCATACAGCTTTTTCGGCTAACTGACCACCTAAAACGGGCTCATAGCCTGTAATCTCTATATTTTCTTCAATATTATGAAATGGATCCGTAAAATCCATATCTTGGCATTAGTTTTCCCACTTGGTTAAGACCAATTCAATAGAACCATCATTTTTATTTTTTTGCTCTACGATTTGATATCCATCTTCTTGCGTTTTGGAAATGATTGTTTGGTAAGCATACATTTGTGTAACTTTTGAGATAAATCTTTCTACTGGAATCTCAAATTTCCATAGATCAAGGTCAGTAACTAATTCATATGCATTAGAATTGTTATCCCATTTAAATCCAACTTGGGTATCACCAGGTAAATTCATACTTATATCAACGGCTGTGAATTGACCTTTATATCCCTTCACAAACTTTTCTTCTTGGTTAATACTATAACCGAAATGATTTAAAGCTTTAATTAATGGCTCTACTTCTTTGAGCTGAGTTTTAATTGTACTAAAATGTGACATTAGATTCGTTATTTAATTGGGTTAAGTTTTCACTTTGATTAGAGATGAAAGCACCAGAAGTTTTATTTTTAACTGTTACTTTACCGAGAGCGTCTTCGAGATTTTTTGTAGCTTCATTGCATGAATTACCAGTAAACCCCTCAACAGTCTCTT
>CACAXN010000019.1 GCA_902536455.1 uncultured Prochlorococcus sp. | reverse complement strand
AAGCTTTTGCTGGTGATATTGTTGCTGTGTCTGGTTTCGATGATGTCAATATTGGTGAGACCATAGCATGTCCCGATTCTCCTCATCCTCTTCCATTAATCAAAGTTGATGAACCCACATTAAATATGACTTTTGTTGTCAATGATTCTCCATTTGCTGGCAAAGAAGGAAAATTTGTAACCAGTAGACAATTAAAAAATAGATTGGAGAGGGAACTTCTAACAAATGTTGCACTTAGGGTCGAGGAAACTGACTCACCTGATAGGTTTTCTGTTTCTGGAAGAGGAGAATTACATTTGGGCATTTTGATTGAAACGATGAGAAGAGAAGGGTTTGAGTTCCAAATCTCACAACCTCAAGTAATTTTTAGAGAAATTGATAATGTTGAATGTGAGCCTATAGAGACTTTAGTTTTAGATGTACCTGAAGTATCTGTTGGTTCATGTATAGAGAAACTTGGATCGAGAAAGGCAGAGATGAAAAACATGCAGACAAGTTCAGATGGGAGAACTCAATTAGAGTTTCTCGTACCATCTAGAGGACTAATTGGATTTCGTGGTGAATTCGTTCGTATTACAAGAGGTGAAGGTATTATGAGTCACTCTTTTTATGAATATAAACCTAAAACTGGAGATTTTGAAACCAGACGAAATGGAGTTCTTATTGCTTTTGAGGAGGGAGTGGCAACATTTTATGCATTAAAGAACGCTGAAGATAGGGGAGTTTATTTTATTAAACCTGGAGTTAAAGTTTATAAGGGAATGATAATTGGAGAGAATAACAGACCTCAAGATCTTGAGTTGAATATTTGTAAAACGAAGCAGTTGACTAATATGAGGTCTGCAGGAGCAGAAGAACTTGATACTTTGCAGTCCCCTGTAGATATAACTCTTGAAAGAGCACTCGAATATATTGGTCCTGATGAAATGCTAGAGGTCACTCCTAATTCAATAAGAATGAGAAAAATAAATAAGAAGAAAAAATATTAATAACCAATTTCATGGATGAAGAAAGTACAAAAAGTTTTAAAGATTCGCTTTTTATTGCTTTAAATCTTTTTAATAAGCATGAATGGTATGAGGCTCATGATGCTTTTGAAGAAATTTGGAACTCTGTTGATGGTGACGAAAGACAAATCATTCAGGGAATTTTACAAGTATCTGTATCCCAGTTTCACTTAAGTCAGGGCAATTTAAATGGAGCTACTATTTTGCTTGGAGAGGGTTTGGGTAGAATAAAAACAAGAACCAAGATTAATTTAGGTATTGATCTTGATTCCTTCTGCCTATGTTTGGAAGATTTATTGAGAAAATTACAATACAAAGAGACATTAAATGAGAGTGATAAGCCTTTTTTGAAACCTCTTTCATGAATATGAATATATCCTTTTTATTAATTGAATTATTCCTCTCTATCTCATTTTCTTTCAATAAAAAAGATAATTAATCGATTTCAATGAAGATGAATTTAAAAATTCAAAATGTGTCCCTCTCTATTAACGGAAGATTAATCGTAAATGATGTTTCCATAACTGTAAATCCAGGAGAAGTTGTAGGTTTGATGGGACCTAATGGTGCAGGGAAAACCACCACTTTTAATCTCGCAGTTGGGAATATAAAACCTAATAAAGGTGAAATTTTAATGAATGGTAAAAATATAACTAATCTTCCACTTCCAACAAGATCAAGACTTGGATTAGGTTATTTAACTCAAGAAGCCAGTATATTTAGAGATCTCACTGTCAAGGATAATATAGATTTAGCTTTGCAGAATTCATCTTATAGTACTGCGGCAATAAGAAATAGAAGAGAACAATTAATTAATGAATTTAATTTGAATCATTTTGTAGATGATTATGGTTATCAACTCTCAGGAGGGGAGAGAAGGAGGTGTGAGATAGCGAGAGCTCTAACAGTTGGTAGAAAAGGGCCTAAATATTTATTATTAGATGAACCCTTCGCTGGAATCGATCCTTTAGCTGTTAATGATTTAAAGAAACTAATTCTTAAATTAAGTAACGACGGGGTAGGGATTCTTATTACAGACCATAATGTAAGGGAAACCCTTTTAATTACTGATAAGTCATATGTATTAAGCGAAGGAAAAATTTTAGCTTACGGATCATCAAGTGAATTAGCTAATAACTCAATAGTCAAGAAGTATTATCTAGGTAATACTTTCAAACTTTGAAATCCTTTTTCAAAATACATTAAAACTTTATTATTAAAGATTTACTCATATAAGAATGATTTAAATTATTATTTGTTTGTCATTGAAAATTAAAACTGGACAAATTTTAGAAATGATACTAGATAATCTTTTTAAAAATTTAATATATGAACCGGTTTCAGTTCTAGGTCTTTTAGTTTTTTATTTTTTATTAATTAACATACCAATATCTTTGGGTGCAGTCTTTAAAAAAAAGGCTTCCTTTACTGTAAGGCTTATTACGATTTTAACTAACTTATTAATAACATTACAATTAATTTTTAGGTGGTCTATTTCTGGACACTTTCCTGTAAGCAATTTGTATGAATCTCTTTATTTCCTTACTTGGGGAATCACATTAGGACAACTATTGATTGAAAGGGAATACCAATCTCCAATAATTCCCTCAATTGCTATTCCTATTGAGTTATTTACTGTGGCTTTTGCTTGTTTTGTTTTGCCTGACGATTTGAAATTATCATCCAACTTGGTTCCAGCTTTAAGATCTAGTTGGTTAGTGATGCATGTTAGTGTCGTAATGCTGAGTTATGCAGCATTAATAATAGGCTCTTTACTTTCAATTTCTGTTTTATTTATTAACAAAAATAACCCTCTTCAAATCAGAAGTAGTTCTACAGGCATAGGAGGGTTCAAAGTTTCTAATAACTATCCTTTAAATGATTTAGTTGAACCTATTGAATTTTCTCATTCAGAAGAATTAGATACATTAAGTTATCGTTCTATATTATTAGGTTTTGTTCTTTTGACTCTTGGGTTAATTTCTGGTGCAGTCTGGGCTAATGAGGCCTGGGGTACATGGTGGAGTTGGGATCCAAAAGAAACATGGGCATTTATCTCATGGTTGTTTTATGCCGCTTATCTTCATATGAGAATAAGCAAGGGTTGGCAAGGACGCAAACCAGCATTATTGGCATCTTCAGGCTTTTTAGTTGTTTTAGTGTGTTATTTGGGAGTTAATTTCTTAGGAATAGGTTTGCATAGTTATGGATGGATATTTGGATGATTAAAAAATCACCCATAATTTTTATTAAGGCTCTGAAATAACATTTCCTTTTTGTGCTTCTCGCGCAACTTTTCTCAAGTCATCACATCCTTCTTTTAATGTCGGATAAGCAAACATTCCACTACCTGCAATAAAACAATTAGCTCCAGCATCGGCACATTGTGAAATAGTCCAATTGGCTTTTATGCCCCCATCAACTTCAATGTCTATGTCTAAGTTTTTTTCGAGAACAAAGTTTCTTATTTCTCTTATTTTATTCAGCATTGTTGGTATGTAAGCTTGTCCACCAAAACCTGGATTAACTGTCATAACCAAAACATGATCAACCATATCCATAATGTTTTTAATCATTTCAAAAGGAGTATGAGGGTTTAATGCAACAGAAGGAGATCCTCCTAGGTCTCTTATTCTTCCGAGAACTCTATGCAAATGAATATTTGCTTCAGCATGAGCTATTACTACTCCTGGCTCACCATTCGCTCCTTTCGTAGCTTTTACGTATGATTCAAGCATGGTTTCACAATTGTATTGGCTCACCATTAACTGTGTTTCAAAAGGAACATTGCAATATTTCCTGCATGCAGCAATCATTTCAGGACCGAATGTGAGATTTGGTACGAAATTCCCATCCATTACATCAAATTGAATTCTATCTACCCCAGCTTTCTCTAGCTCTTTCACACATGCCCCCATATTTGCCCAATCTGCTGGTAAAACTGAAGGGATTATTTGAATTGGTCTATCAACTCCAGCTAAATTTGTTTGATTTGACTCAGTCATTTAATTTTTAAAATATTTAATAAAGATACTATATTTAGTTGTTTATTCCTAATTTCAAGTCACGGCCTGATAAAGTAACAGCTGTAAAGAGTTAAAAAAAAAGCTACTAGCATAATAATTCTCATAAAAAATGATATTTTTTATGAGATCATACTCAAAACCTTTTAGAAAATCCTCAAAAATTTAATTGTGAATCAAACTTTAATTCAAGAAATTCTCGAAGTTGTCGAGCAAGCAGCAATTGCTTCAGCAAAACTAACTGGACTTGGTCAAAAAGATGAAGCTGATGCTGCAGCTGTAGAAGCAATGAGATTGCGAATGGGCAAAATTGAAATGAAAGGGAAAATTGTTATTGGAGAAGGTGAAAGAGATGAAGCACCTATGCTTTATATAGGTGAAGAAGTAGGAAGTGGAAGTGGACCAGGAGTTGACTTTGCAGTAGATCCTTGTGAAGGAACTAATCTTTGTGCAAATAATCAGAGAGGTTCAATGGCAGTTTTGGCAGCTTCAGATACCGGTGGTCTTTTTAACGCACCTGATTTTTACATGAACAAATTAGCAGCTCCTCCTGCTGCCAAAGGGAAAGTAGATATTAGAAATTCGGCTACTGAAAACTTGAAAATTCTTAGTGATTGCTTGGATCTTTCTATTGATGAACTTACTGTAGTTGTAATGGATAGAACCAGACATGAAGATTTAATTAAAGAGATTAGAGGATGTGGTGCAAAAGTTCAGCCGATTTCTGATGGTGATGTTCAAGCGGCGATAGCATGTGGTTTTGCAGGAACTGGAACACATTGCTTGATGGGTATAGGTGCTGCTCCAGAAGGTGTTATTTCTGCCGCTGCAATGAGAGCTCTTGGCGGACATTTTCAAGGACAATTAGTTTATGATCCTGCTATTGCTCAAACTTCTGAATGGGCTGACTACACAAAAGAAGGAAATATAAAACGTCTAAATGAAATGGGCATAACCGATATAGATAAAATCTATGAAGCAAACGAATTGGCATCAGGAGAAAATGTAGTTTTCGCTGGAAGTGGAATAACTGATGGATTATTATTTGACGGAGTTAAATTTGAAAGGGATTGTGTTAGAACAAGTAGTCTAGTAATCAGTACATTAGATAGTACTGCAAGATTCACAAATACTGTCCACATAAAAGATGGTGCTAAGAGTATTAGCCTTTAAAAATTCACTTTTAATTTTATGCATATTGTTGTCGTCGGACTAAGTCATCGCACGGCACCTGTCGAAGTGCGTGAGAAGTTAAGTATTCCAGACCAATCCATAACAGAATCATTGAAAGCATTGAAAGCTTTATCTGATGTGTTAGAGGTTTCAATTTTAAGTACTTGTAATAGGCTGGAAATATATGCGCTAGTTAAGGATAAAAATACTGGCATTTCATCTATTAAAGAATTTATATCAGATTATTCAGGAATTATTTTTGAAGATTTAAATCCACATCTCTTTTGTTTTAGACAAGAGGATGCAGTTTTGCATTTAATGAAAGTTTCAGCAGGACTCGATAGCCTCGTCTTAGGCGAAGGACAAATTCTTTCTCAGGTAAAAAAAATGATGAGATTAGGTCAAGAGAATCAATCTACTGGGCCTATTCTTAATAGATTATTAACCCAATCTGTTAGTACAGGTAAAAAAGTTAGATCCGAAACTAATTTAGGAACCGGAGCTGTATCAATCAGTTCAGCAGCGGTAGAACTTGCTCAATTAAAAATTGGTCAAGAAAAAGGTCTTAATACACTTGTCAGTTTGGAATCAGAGAAGGTTCTTGTGGTTGGAGCTGGACGGATGAGTAGGCTTTTAATAACTCACTTAAAATCAAAAGGATGTCACAAACTTATTCTTGTCAATAGAAATATTGATAGAGCATTTAATCTTGCTGAGGACTTTTCGGACTTAAAGATTGTATGTAAAGGGTTAAACGAACTAGATAAAAATATATCAATATCTTCTCTTGTTTTTACTAGTACTGCTTCTGAAGAGCCAATAATTGATCTAGCTAAAATTGAAAAATTAAATTTGAGTAAAAAACTTAAATTTATCGATATTGGTGTACCGAGAAATATATCTAATGATGTTAAACAACATCAATTTGTAAGATCATTTGATGTAGATGACTTACAAGAGGTTGTTTCAAGAAATCAAGAATTTAGACAGAAAATTGCAAAAGAAGCTGAATCTTTAGTCGAAGAAGAAAGAATAATATTTCTAGAATGGTGGGCAAGTTTAGAGGCCGTTCCAGTAATAAACAAACTTAGATCTGATTTAGAGTTAATTAGAAAAGAAGAATTACAAAAAGCACTTAGTAGGATGGGACCAGATTTTTCTGCTCGAGAAAGGAAAGTTGTGGAAGCACTGACTAAAGGAATTATTAATAAAATACTTCATACACCTGTAACTAAGTTAAGAAGTCCTCAATCAAGAGAAGAAAGACAAGCTTCTCTAAAAATCGTAGAAAAATTATTTTCTCTGATAGAAGAAGATAAAAATAACTAAATTACATTAATTATATTAAGTTTTTCTAGTGATTTATCGGAATACCTTTGAAAACTGACCATTCCTGTTTCTAAATCCCCCCATAATCAGTTACTTTAAGTAGTTGTATATCTACCTCCATTAGATTGAATGAAGCGTGTTTTGGCAATCATCCTCGGGGGAGGAAAAGGTTCTAGACTGTACCCTTTAACAAAAATGAGGGCAAAACCTGCTGTTCCATTGGCAGGTAAATATCGTTTAATAGATATACCAATTAGTAATTGTATTAATTCAGGTATTGAAAAAATGTATGTATTGACTCAGTTCAATAGTGCATCTCTAAATAGACATATAGGAAGAACTTATAATCTAAATGGACCTTTTGGTCAAGGATTTGTGGAGGTTTTAGCGGCACAACAAACACCTGATAGTCCAAAATGGTTTGAAGGTACTGCCGATGCGGTAAGGAAATACCAATGGTTATTTCAAGAATGGGATGTTGATGAGTATTTGATATTGTCTGGCGATCAACTCTATAGGATGGATTACAGTTTATTTGTGCAACACCATAGAGATAATGGAGCGGATTTAACTGTTGCAGCATTACCTGTTGATGAAGCTCAGGCAGAAGGTTTTGGCCTCATGAGAACAGATGAATTGGGAAATATAAAAGAATTCAGTGAAAAGCCAACTGGGGAGAAGTTAAAGGCAATGGCAGTTGATACTTCAAAATTTGGATTAACTAAGGAATCGGCTGTAGAAAAACCATATCTTGCTTCTATGGGTATTTACGTTTTTAGTAGAAATACTCTTTTTGATTTATTAAATAAATTCCCTAATTATACAGATTTTGGTAAAGACATAATTCCTGAAGCTCTTAAAAGAGGTGATTCTCTTAAAAGTTATGTTTTTGATGATTATTGGGAAGATATCGGAACTATTGGCGCATTTTTTGAGTCAAATTTGGCATTAACAGAGCAACCAAAACCTCCATTTAGTTTTTATGATGAAAAATTTCCAATTTATACAAGACCAAGATATCTCCCTCCTTCTAAACTTGTAGATGCTCAAATTACTGATTCAATAGTTTGCGAAGGAACAATTTTGAAGTCATGCAGTATTTTGCATTGTGTTTTAGGTGTTAGAAGTAGGATTGAAAGTGATTCGGTTCTTGAGGATACTCTGGTTATGGGTGCTGATTTCTTTGAATCGCCTGAAGAGAGGATTGAATTAAGAAAAGGAGGAGGAACACCTCTCGGAGTCGGTGAAGGAACAACTGTAAAAAGAGCAATTCTTGATAAGAATACAAGGATTGGTGATAATGTCGTAATCATTAATAAAGATCGAGTAGAAGAAGCAGATAAGTCAGAATTAGGCTTTTATATAAGAAATGGAATTGTTGTAGTAGTTAAAAATGCAACTATTGCAAACGGAACTGTTATTTAAATCTTTTCGATCATTTTTCGCTGACATAAGTATTTTTTTTGAGCAATTTTGTTGAGTTGCAGTCACACTATATTTATTGAGTTTTTTTTAGTTTATGTCCAAGGCACATTTTGGTTTAATAGGTCTTGGTGTTATGGGCGAAAATTTAGTTCTTAACGCAGAGAGAAATGGATTTTCTAGTGTTGTTTTTAATAGAACTTACTCAAAAACCGAAGAATTTTTACAAGGTCGTGGCCTCGGGAAGAATATAGAAGGAGCTGAAACTCTCCAGGAATTTGTTAATAAGCTAGAGAGACCTAGAAGAATACTAATGATGGTAAAAGCTGGACCCGCAACAGATGCTGTAATAGAAAATATTTCTGGATATCTTGAGGAAGGAGATTTATTAATAGATGGTGGTAATTCTCAATTTAAAGATACGGAAAGAAGGGTAAATACCCTTGAAAGTCAAAGTTTTGGATATATTGGAATGGGAGTCTCAGGCGGTGCTAAAGGAGCTCTAGAAGGGCCAAGTATGATGCCAGGTGGAACTAAGGCTTCATATGATGCAATAGAAAGCTTATTAACAAAAATGGCTGCCAAAGTTGAAGATGGACCATGTGTTGCGTATGTTGGACCAGGAGGCTCAGGTCATTTTGTAAAAACTGTTCATAACGGAATTGAATATGGAATTGAACAAATACTCGCAGAAGCTTATGACCTTATGAAGAGGGTTAAAGGTATGAATGGACAGCAGATGTCAGAGGTATTTGGTACTTGGAATAATACTGATGAATTAGCTTCTTATCTTGTTGAGATAACAGAGATTTGTCTAAATACAAAAGATGAGATAACTGGAGATGATGTCGTGGAGAAAATATTAGATAAAGCTGGCCAGAAAGGTACTGGGTTATGGACTGTTGTAAGTGCTTTAGAACTTGGGGTATCTGTCCCAACTATTTATGCGTCTTTAAATGCAAGAGTAATGAGTTCTTTAAAAGAGCAACGTAGTGAAATAGAAAAAACTATTCCATCTAAAGAGATAGAGGATTTTGATTTAGGAAATATATCAGATGGAATGAAACCTTTATTTGATGCTGTAGTCCTTGCCACAATTGCTAGCTATGCCCAAGGTATGGATATTTTAAGTGAAGCATCTTCAGTATATAATTATAGATTGAATATGCCTTCAATTGCTCAAATATGGAAAGGTGGTTGCATAATTAGATCAAAATTATTAAGTAAAATCCAAGATGCCTATAACAAAGACCCTAATCTAAAAAATTTAATTTTTGATGATTGGTTCAATAATGAAATTGCGACAAGATTAGATAATTTAGCCAAAGTAGTTTCTTTATCCACAAAAGCTGGTATACCAGTCCCATGTCTTTCCAGCACTTTAGATTATTTGAATAGTTATAGAACTAATAGACTTCCTCAGAATCTTGTTCAGGCAATGAGAGACTGTTTTGGCTCTCATACATATGAAAGAATTGATAAGGAAGGTAGTTTTCATACTGAATGGATGAAATGATTGAAAAGGTCAAAAATGGGTACACAATATATATACATAAAGACAAGTTAGAACTATCAAAAGCGATTTTTAAGTTTATTGAAAGTCACATTATTCATACTTTAAAAAAGAAAGACAGGTTTAAATTTTGTGTAAGTGGAGGTTCTACGCCTAAATCCGTATATCAGCTTTTATCAAATAGTGATCTTAGATGGGATATGGTTGATGTCTTTTTAGGCGATGAAAGATGTGTTGATCCAAATTCAGAATTAAGTAACTCGTTAATGTTGAAAAATTCATTGTTAACTAATTTTGGATCTAAAGCTTTTTTTTATGAAATTTTCAATAATTTAAAGTCCGATGATGAAGCTATAAAAAATCAATTTATTTCTAAATTATTAGAAAAATGCGGATCAAACCCTCCTTCTTTTGATTTAACTTTATTAGGTCTTGGAGACGATGGTCATACAGCTTCACTATTTCCTTATCAAAAAAATAATAATGTAGATGATTTTGTGATTTTTAATGAAGGTAAAGGATTAAAAAGAATTTCATTAACTCCAAAGGTCCTTTCAGCCTCATCAAAGATAGTATTTTTAGTTAGTGGAGCTAATAAAAGAATTGCTCTTGAGAGGTTATTAGATGAAAAGGAGCCTCTCGATAGAACACCATCAAAATTAATAAAATCTATTAATCAAATTTCAATATTTTGTGATCTAGAATCAGCAAAAGAATTAGAAATTTAGTTAAAGTCTACTAATAATTAAAATTATTCAATGAGTAAGAAAAAATTTTTATTCCAGAGAAAGGAGTTCGATGGTTGGGAAACATTAAATGATACTGTTATGGGCGGATCAAGTTCAGCTTTTTGTGAGATTTTAAATTCTGGTTTGTTATTAAAGGGTAATATTGTCGAGAAAGCAGGAGGATTTGTTAGTTGTAGATCATCTATATATAAACCTTCTTTAAATGTATCTGAGTATTCATCCTTTGAATTAAATATTGATGGACAAGGAAGAACTTTTAAATTTGCTGTCGCTTGTGAAGATGCTTTACTAGGACTAACCGAATTCATTCCAGGTGGTCTCAGGTGGATTAAATCATTCCCAACAAAAAAGTTTGGAACAACAAATGTTCAAATTCCTTTTAGTGAGCTAAAACCTTCAGTAAGAGCTAATAAAGTACGTTTTCCATTTAAATTCAAGCCATCTAAAATTAAAAGATTGCAACTATTACACTCTAAGTTCGGTGATGATGGATTATTTAATAATGAGTTTAAACAGGGTTCAATAAAAGTTTTAATTAAATCAATAAGTGTTCTTTGAAAATCCATCTAAAAATATAGAGAGCTTAATCGCTAAGTCAGCAGATTTAACAAATAAACCTTTTGTTCATTCTGTCGTAAAAAAAAATGGTGAATACGAATTCGAAGGAGAAGATATTGACTTGACGGTTAATATCTTGTGTCGAGATAAAGAGGGTAAAAGATTAGAAATTTATGATCTTGAATTAGAACTTTTTAAATCAAATAAAGAGTTGGTTTTAGTTATCTCTAAACTTAATTTTCCTGATGAACCAATATTATGGTGTGGAGTTAAAACATTATGGATGGATAGCAATAACGGAAAAAAATGCAACTCACCAAAATACAGCGATAGATTGGAAAATTTAGCAAATAGAATTAAAAGTTTTATTGATTAAGAAAATAATTTTTGAGCTGATTTATAAATCAGTAACAGCCCCTAAACTTGATGAACTTACGATTCTCGAATATTTTGAAAGAATCCCTCTTTTGTATTTTTGTTTAGGTTTTACCCAATCTTTTTTTCTTTTTTCTAATTCTTCTTCAGATAAATCTACTTCAATAAGTTGTCTTATAGCATCTACAGTAATTAAATCACCTTCTTTTATTAGAGCAATATTTCCGCCAACAGCAGCCTCTGGAGCTATGTGACCCACAACCAGACCATAGGTACCACCGCTAAATCTACCATCGGTAATTAAAGCTACCTTCTCTCCGAGGCCTTGACCAACAATTGCAGACGTTGGGGCTAACATTTCTCTCATCCCTGGACCTCCTACAGGCCCTTCGTTTCTTATAACAACAACATCACCAGCTTTGATATCGTTTTTTAATATCGATTTTAAACAATCTTCTTCACTTTCAAAAATCTTTGCTGGACCTGTTAACACAGGTTTTTTTACTCCGCTAATTTTTGCTACAGAACCTTCGCTTGCTAAGTTACCTTTTAAAATTGCTAAATGTCCTTTTTTATAAAGAGGGTTATCTATATCTCTTATAACATTTTGATTTGTTGGAGGCTTATCTGGAATATTTTGTAAGTATTCTGAAATGGTTTTGCCTTCAATGTTTTTACATTCACCATGAATTAATCCTGCATTCAAAAGTATTTTCATTACTTGTGGAATCCCGCCTGCATTATGAAGATCCACCGTCACATATTTCCCACTCGGTTTGAGGTCGCATATAACAGGTACTTTTTGTCTTATTCTCTCAAAATCATTAATGTTGATATCTATTCCTGCAGTATTTGCAATTGCTAAAATGTGCAATACCGCATTGGTTGAACCTCCAATTGCCATAATGACTGATATTGCATTTTCAAATGCTTTCTTACTCATTAGGTCTAAAGGTCGTATATCTTTTTCTATTGCAGTGACTAATATCTCAGCACTTTTATCTGCACTTAGTTCTTTTTCAAAATCTTCAGCAGCCATAGTTGAACTGTGAGGTAGGCTTAAACCTAATACTTCAATAACTGCAGACATTGTATTAGCTGTAAACATCCCTCCACAGCTACCAGCACCAGGAATACAATTTTTCTCAACTTGGATTAGTCTTTCTTCATCAATTTTGCCTGATGTTAATTGTCCAACAGCTTCAAATGCACTAACAACGGTAAGATCTTCACCCTGTAATTTCCCAGGTTTAATTGTCCCACCATAAATGAAAATTGAGGGGATATTCATTCTTGCAATTGCTAGCATAGCTCCTGGCATATTTTTGTCGCATCCACCTATAGCAAGCACTCCATCCATACTCTGAGCATTGCATGCTGTTTCTATTGAATCAGCAATAACCTCTCTTGAAACTAGGGAATATTTCATACCCTCTGTCCCCATAGAAATCCCATCACTTACTGTGATCGTTCCAAACATTTGAGGCATCGCACCGGATCTTTTTATTGACTCTTCAGCTCTAAAAGCTAACTTGTTTAAACCTATATTGCATGGTGTTATGGTGCTGTATCCATTTGCAACTCCAATAATAGGTTTATTAAAATCTTCATCATTAAATCCAACAGCTCTTAACATTGATCTGTTAGGGGACCTTTGCACACCTTGTGTTATTGCAGATGATCTGAGTTTATTCATATTATTTGAGAACCTTTTTTATTCTATTGCCCCAACTCTTCAAGTTGTTTCCTTACATCAGCAATTGCAGAATTAAGTTGTTCAACTTTCTTCTCCAGATTCTCTCCTTCAACTTCATTTGTATTTTCATTTGAATCAATCGCTTCAGATCCGTCTTGAATTCTGGAGGAATACATCATTGCTTTTTGTTTTTTTTCCTCCTTTCTTTTGTCTGCTTCGGATATTAACCACCAAGCTAGACCTGCTGCTCCAATAAAAGCACCACTTATTAATGAGAAAAGATTATTTGAAGACGAATCTCTGTATTCAGACATTGGTAAAATATTTACTCCTACATTCTATATTAGTTCTTATCTTGAAATATAGTACTTAAACGCGATAAAGGATTCCCAATACCAGGGACTAATAATTTTGTTTTTTCGTCTTCCTCATCTATGCAAGAAGTGTAAATTACCTGATTAGGACATAATTTCGCAATTTCATTTAACCCTTTATTTGAGCAAATAGCACTTATTAAAATAATCCTATTTGAATCAACACCTAATCCCTTTAATTTAATTAAAGTTTCTAGTGTTTCTGATTTAGTCGTTATTTGTTCCGAATAAAAAATAACACCTTCATTTGATTCAATAGTTTTAGGAAGTTCTCCTAATGAGAGGGTTGAATTAGGAATTACTTCTTTAGATCCAAACCAAAGAGATAACCCTTCGGGCAGCATTGCGAAAACTTTTATTGGATAATCATTATTAATAAAGAATCCATCTGCTTCCCCATTATCAGTATTTACTATTTCTTGTTTATAAGGCAACCAGTTCCTTAATGCTTCATATGTAAGCCATTTTCCTAATTGTTCATATCCTGTAGAGTACAAAATTTTTGGAGTATTTTTTTCTCGCAGTATTGAAAGCCAATGTTTTATTAATGGATGAGGAGGAACAATAACCTTTAGTGACATTGCCATATATTTTCCTATAAAATAACCTTACAAACTTTAAATACCTAAGTTCTAAAATACAGTCTTATTATGATTAAATCAATTGTTTTCCCCTCACTAAAAAATGCAATAATTGCATTATTGCTTGTTGGAATTATATTTTCTAATTCTGTTAATTCTGCATGGGCTAAAAGACCTCCTGAGATAAGAAACCAACAAGACCTTAATTTAGTGCCAGATATGCATGGTCAAGATTTAAGCGGTAACGAATACGTTAAGTTTGATTTGAATGGGTTTAATTTCAGTGAAAGTAATTTAGAAGGCGCGGTATTCAATAATAGTAAATTGCAAAACTCTAAGTTTACTGGAGCCAATTTAAGAGATGCACTAGCTTATGCAACAGACTTTACAGATGCAGATCTTTCAGATGTTAATTTTACGAATGCTTTATTAATGGAGAGTAATTTTGAAGGAGCAAAAATAGATGGTGCAGATTTTACTGATGCTGTTCTTAGTCGAACACAACAAAAACAATTATGTGCGATTGCTAATGGCACAAATAGTTCTACAGGAGAGAGTACAGAATATAGCTTAGGTTGTTAATCATTAAGGATGAAGAAAAAAATACCAGTACTAGTTGTTTCCGGTTTTCTTGGTTCAGGTAAAACAACTTTTCTTAGATATTTGTTAAAGGAGAGTAATAAAAAATTCGGTTTAATAATCAATGAATTTGGTGATGTTGGAATCGACGGTGATTTGATTAAAAGTTGCGATAGATGTGATGAAACTGGAGGAGAATGTGTAATTGAATTAAATAATGGATGTATATGTTGTAACGTTCAAGACGATTTTGTTCCATCAATTAAAGCTCTTCTCGAATTTAATCCTCCTATTGAGTCAATAATTATCGAAACAAGTGGTTTGGCACTACCAATTCCCTTAATTCAAGCACTTAACTGGCCTGAAATTAGGTCTTCTATCTATCTTGATATTGTAGTTGGTATCGTTAATGGAGAGTCAATGCTTAATGGTTCACCAATTAATGATCTAAATAAAATAACAAAACAATATAATGATACAGATAGGATTGATCACAACGCCACTATCGAAGAACTTTTTGAGGAACAACTTGAAGTCTCTGATATCGTTTTAGTCTCTAGATCAGACATATTAAATGATGATCAATTTGACTTTGTAAAAAACAAAATCAAGGAAAGTCTAAACTCATCTGTGCCAGTACTCAAATCCAAAAATGGCAAAATTGATTTAAATTACCTTCTTGATTTTAAATTTAAAAAAGAGACTTATAAAGAATTTTTAACTGACGAACATGATCATAATCATGTTGAGCTTGTATCAGATTCAATTAAATTAAATTATTTTCTTGAAAAAAACGACTTTGAAAGGGAGATTTCAAAAATCTTGGATGAATTAAACATTCTTCGAATAAAAGGACGGATTTGGATACCAAATAAATTATTGCCTTTACAAATACAAATAGTTGGAAAAAAAGTTAATACTTGGTTTGAAGAGGCACCATTTCATTGTTGGAGACCAAAAGATAATGCTGGACTTGAATTAGTTATTTTTTCTTTCGATGAGAAATCGATAAAAATTTTGAATAAAAAAATTAAAGAGAAATTTAAGATTTTAAGTGACCCAAAAATAAGGATTTGATTATAGAGTTGCTTGCCGAGATACTTAGAAGAGTTAACAGTCCTAAATGGAAAATTCAAAAATTGCTTTTAAAGAAATTATCTTTGATGATGCAATTTCTCTTGATAAAATTAAATGTTCCAAATGTGGAGGGTCAGGAAATTTTAAAACACCTGAAAATTCAAGAAGAACTTGCTTGGTTTGTTTTGGTAAAGGCTATATAAAACTTTAATAATTCAGAAAACCATAAGTTAAAAATATTTGTTTATTAATCAAGAGTACTTTTTATTAAATTTTAAACTAATCTTCTAATAGAAATTAATTTTTAATTGGACCAATTTGCTGTAAAAGTTTTTGTAAGACTAAGACCCTCAGTTTTAGATCCAGCAGGAGAAGCTACTAAATCTGCTTCTATAAAACTTGGAGCCGAGGGAATAAAATCACTACGTATAGGAAAAATGATTGAAGTAAAAATAGAAGGTAATGGCGAAAATGAAGTAAGAGAAAAAATTGATTTATTGTGTGATAGGTTATTCGCAAATACTGTCATTGAAGATTATGAGTATTCACTAGAAAAATTATAGGATGGATAATTTTACTGTAGGAATTGTTGTCTTCCCTGGTTCTAATTGTGATCGTGATGTTTCATGGGCATTGGAAGGTTGTTTAGATATAAAAACAAAATATCTTTGGCATGAGTCTTCAGATTTAAGCGATGTAGATGCAATAGTTTTACCGGGAGGCTTTAGCTATGGTGATTATTTAAGATGCGGAGCAATTGCGAGATTCTCTCCATTAATAAATGCTTTGGATGACTTTGTGAAAAGTGGAAAAAGAGTTTTAGGCATTTGCAATGGGTTTCAAATTTTGACAGAGTCAGGCTTTTTGCCTGGTGCCCTTACTGCAAATAAAAACCTTAATTTCATCTGTGATGATGTTGAACTTGATATTGTTTCTTCAAAAGGAGGTTGGTTTAATGATGGAGGTGAAAAACAAACTATTAAGTTACCAATAGCTCATGGTGAAGGAAGATATCATTGTGATTCTGATACTTTAAAAAAACTTGTAGATAATGAATTGATATCTTTGAGATATAAAAATAATCCTAATGGATCCTCATTCGATATCGCAGGCATAACTAATGAAAAGGGAAATGTTCTAGGATTAATGCCTCATCCAGAGCGTGCATGTGACGAGACAATTGGTGGGACTGATGGTCTCTTTACATTAAAATCATTAATATTGGAATAAAAAAGACCCCCAATTTTGGAGGTCTTTTTTTGTTTGATTCAGTTATTAATTAAACAGTAGCTTTTACTTTTGGATCTAAATCACCTTTAGCGTAAAGATCAGCAAAGTAATTGGTGCTGTTTTGCTTGATCTTACTTGCTTGACCTTCGCACCAGAACTGCTTGTATCTGTCAAGACAAACTTGCTTCATGTATTTTCTGGCAGGTTTGTTGAAATGTCTTGGGTCAAAGTTTGCCTTGTCAGCAAATGCTGCTTCTCTTACCGCGGCAGTGAAAGCAAGTCTGTTATCGGTATCAATGTTGACTTTCCTAACTCCATTTCTTATTCCCTCTTGAATCTCTTCAACAGGAACACCATATGTTTGAGGAATTTCACCACCATATTTGTTAATGATATCCAACCATTCCTGAGGCACTGAACTTGATCCATGCATTACAAGATGTGTATTTGGAATTGC
>CACAXN010000018.1 GCA_902536455.1 uncultured Prochlorococcus sp. | reverse complement strand
TTTTTAATAGTTTGTAAAACTTTTAATTGGCTGGTTTGATCAAGTAACGCAGTAGGCTCATCTAAAAGAATAAAATTTCTATTACTAATAAGAGCACATGCAATAGTTAAGCGTTGTTTTTGTCCACCGCTCAAGGTATGAACTGGCCTTTTTTCAAAACCATTCATTCCTACCTGATCAAGCACATATTCAATTTTTTTATTAATTTCATTTTGACTAATATTTTGATTAATATTTATCAGAAGTTCACTCCTGCAATTTGGCATCAATATTTGATGATCAGGGTTTTGAAACACCATGCCAATATTCGCTTTGGAATCAATGAAACCATTTTGGGGTTTGATTATTCCATTAATTAATTTTAAAAGAGTACTTTTTCCGCTCCCGTTTTTACCTACGACCATCCAAAATCCAGGTTTTTTTATTGAAAAGTTACATTTAAAAATTAAATTTTCTGTTTTTCCAGGATATGAAAAAGAAACATCTTTGAATTTAATATAAGGTACATCATTTTCAAGGGGATCTCGCATTAATTTTATCAATCTATGTTTAGAGAAAATCCTGGCCTTTTTGCTCCTCCTGCTACTGAAGATTTTTCATATATCTGAACAGAAATGATTTCTTTGGCTCTTACAGCAATTAATTTTTCTTGCACTTTGTCACACCTTAATTCGATCAAGTTTGAGGATTCTAAAGTTTCATGCATAGAATTTTTTATTTCATCATAAATTCGTTTAACATCATCAAATTCTTTCTTCTGAATTGAAAGTGGAAAGGGTGAATATCTCAGACTTAATTCCAGCGAATACATAATCATCATAAAAACTACCTCTTATAATAGTAAATATTTTTACGCAGGAAGTTATTTAAATTAAATTCTTTTGAGAAAATTATATAAAAGGTCTTTAAATGCAATTATTATGAATATAGGAGATTTTATTTTGCATTTTAAAAAATCATTTCATGGAAATAGCAAATGATATAACTTCTCTAGTTGGAAATACCCCGTTAGTTAAGTTAAATCGGATCAAAAAGTATTTTGATTGTTATCCAGAAATAATAGCCAAACTAGAAAGTTTCAATCCATCAGCTTCCGTTAAGGATCGGATCGCTTATTCTATGTTATGTAAAGCTGAAGAAGAAGGATTGATAAAACCAGATAAAACAACATTAATTGAAGCAACAAGTGGAAATACTGGCATAGCATTAGCAATGGTAGCTGCAGCAAAAGGCTATAAATTGATATTAACTATGCCAGATACTATGAGTATCGAGAGAAGAGCAATGTTGAGAGCATATGGAGCTGAATTACAGCTAACACCAGGGAAAGATGGAATGAAAGGAGCTTTAGATTTAGCTAATGAGTTGTCTTCAACTATTTCAAACAGTTATCAATTTAATCAGTTTGAAAACTTCGCTAATCCAGATATTCATGAAAGAACAACAGCTCAAGAAATATGGTCCCAATCCAATAACAATTTAGATGGATTAGTTACAGGTGTAGGCACAGGAGGAACAATTACTGGTTGTGCACGTTTTTTGAAAAAAGTTAATCCAAAATGTAAAATTTATGCTGTTGAGCCCAAAAAAAGTGCTGTGATTTCCGGAGAAAAAGCAGGATCTCATTCAATTCAAGGAATAGGAGCAGGTTTCGTACCGAAAGTACTTAATACTAAATTGATTGATGAAATTATAAAAATAGATGATGATGAAGCATTTTATTATGGGCGTTTATTAGCTCGATTGGAAGGTCTTTTATCTGGCATCAGCAGCGGTGCAGCTTTAGCAGCAACTATTAAAATAGGTAAAAGAAAAGAACTAATGAATAAAAGATTGATAGTTATTCTTCCAAGTTTTGGAGAAAGATATTTATCAACAGCAATGTTTGAATCTAATACCTCAATTCAAGCCAGAAAAGATGGTTATCTTTAATGCATAATTTATAAAAATGGGGAAAAATTTATATGAAGAATTAGGTCTCAAAAAAAGTGCAACCAAAAGTGAAATTAAATCTTCATATCGCTCTTTAGTTAAGCAACATCATCCTGATGCAGGCGGCAAGAAAGAACGATTTCTTGCAATACAAAATGCCTGGGAAACTCTAAATGACCCTATCAAAAAAAAACAATACGATAGTAGTTTTTTCTCTTCCAGTTCATCATTTGATTCATTAAATGAAAATTGGGAAGAGAAATTTAATTCAAAAAAAAATAATTCTTCAATTAAGGATAAAGAAGTTGAAACATGGATTAAAGAAATTTATAGTCCGATAAATAGATTAATTAGTCAAATAATTAAACCTTTGAATAACGAAATAAAAGAACTATCTGCGGATCCATATGATGACCAACTAATGGAAAATTTTTGCAGTTACATAATTCTTTCACAAAAGAAAATAGAAAAAGTTGAAAAAATTTATAACAAAAAAATAGTTCCAAAGTCTATTTCAGCTTTAGGTCTAGATCTTTATCATTGTTTTTCAAAAGTTAAAGATGCGCTATCAGAATTTGATAGATATACGCAAGGATATGTAGATAATTACTTATTTGATGGTAAAGAAATGATCAAAGAAGCAAAAAGAATCCAATCAAAAATGTCTACAGAAAAAAAAAGTAAAAACTTTTAGGTATAAAAATTTTATTGAATATATTCTTTAAGTTGATCTAATTTCAACCAAACATCCGGAACAGGTCTGCACCATCGAACCTGAGCATATTCGTCTTTGAGTAAAAGAATCTCTCCAGGACCTTCAAAGACATAATTAGGTAGATCATTATCACTAGCTAGCGCTTCGATACTTTTCATATAATTTTCTCTATCGACAAAAACTAAGCTTCCTTTCTTGAGAGGTTTCTTTGGAATAGAGTCTGTCATAATAAATTCAAGAAAGTTATTTGGAATTCATTATACAAAAACTTGTTTGAAAAATATTAAAAAACATTTATACCGGAATAATAATTACAAACATCTAAAAAATTTAATAGCCTTAAATGATTAACATCTATATGATATGCGTCTTTTACTACTTGGCTGTACTGGATTTGTTGGTAAGGAATTAGTACCAACACTACTCAAGGAAAATCATGAAATATACATTGTAAGTAGAAAACCCATAAGTAAATTAAAGGTTGATTTAGATTTCAATAAGTTTAAATTTTTTCAAATAGATTTATCAAAAGAAAAAAGCTGGAATAACGAAAATTTTCTAAATATTTTAAGAGAGATAGATGGAATTATTAACTTGATGGGAGAACCCATAGCAGAAAAAAAATGGACTTCTAAACAAAAACAGGAGATTGAAAATAGTCGTATTAACACAACGAAATTTATGATGCAGACCCTCAAAAATTTAAAAATCAACCCAAAAGTCATTATAAATGGATCAGCAATAGGTTATTACGGTACAAGTTTGTCTGGTGAATTCACTGAAAATAGTATTGGAGGAAAAGACTTTTTAGCTAATCTTTGCAAAAAATGGGAATCGGTCGCTGCTGAAAAACCATTTTTCTCAAGGTTAGTTATTTTTAGAATTGGAATTGTTCTAGAGGCAGATGGAGGAGCATTAGGAAAAATGCTCCCTATATTTAAAGTTGGATTAGGTGGACCAATTGGAAATGGTAAGCAATGGATGAGTTGGATTCATAGAACTGATTTATGTTCATTAATTACTCAAGCATTAATTGATAAAAAGTATTCTGGAGTATTTAATGCTGTTGCACCAAATCCAATATTAATGAGAGACTTTTCTCAGACTTTAGGCAAATGTCTGAATAGACCTAATTTACTTCCAGTGCCTGGAGCAGTTTTAAAAATATTGTTAGGAGATGGAGCAAAAGTTGTATTAGAAGGACAAAAAGTAATTAGCAGTAAGCTCAAAAATTATACTTTTAAATATCCTTTTCTTGAGAAAGCAATTTACGCCTCCACCAAGAATTAATGCCGTTTACTAAAGCACCAATAATAAGAATTGTTATCAATGGAACCACAAGAGGATTCCAAACTATCTGAATAAAATTAATAAAAATAAATACACCATTAAATTGCATGATGATTGCAAAAATAAAAAATATTGCACAAAAAATGACTGCAAATAAATTTATTAATAACAAATTATCGATAATTTGTTTTAACTTATTTTGATTATTCTCCTTAGTCATTTTTTATAACAATATTCATATCATCGACCATTCTAAGACAAGCTTTGTTTTCACCCAGTCTTTTTTTGGCATCTTCATTAAATGAGCTCATAAATTTCTTATTTAGCTGTATAAGATATATTATTTTTATGATCAATTTTATTGTCTGATTGATTTGATCATTCTTATCTTTATAATTAGTGGCACAAAAAACATATTTTCCAAGCAAACGTCTTTGCGCTTCTGCAAAAGTTTTGGTAAATTGTGGACCTTTACCTTCAATTTGAATAACAGGTTTTCCTAATCCAATAGCTTGCTCTGTTGCTGTTCCTGCCATACTGATACAGCATCTACTTTTCAATAATATTTTTTCAAAATTATTCCAATATATATTCACTTCTAAAAATTTATATTGGAATTTTAAGAGATTATTCTCTTTTATGTTTTCTAGTTTTAACCATCCTCTTTTTTGAAATATCTCCTTTATTTTTAATGAAGATAGAGCATTAACTATTGCAAAATTAAACTTTATTTTTTGAAAATATCTTAAATCTGATAATGCCTCGAGTACCTCTAAAATCAAAACAAAATTATCTAAAGTCTCAGTTAATCTACTTCCTGGAAATAATCCAATACTAAATTCAGCTTTCTTTAATTCTTTGTTTCTAGGAAAAAACTTATCCATAAAAGGGTTACCTAAAAAAGACACTTTCTTTTTTAATTGCAAAGTTAAATCATTAGCTGTAAGGGAATCTCTCGTATATATATTTTTTGCTTTTTGTGAGAGCAAGAAAAATTTAGAAGGCCATGGTAATTTTAACTTCCCTTCGTAATGACTTGAATAAGCAACTAGATATGTAAAAAAATCTTTCTTACAAACCCATGCAAAAAAAACTGGCACAATATCACCAACTACAAAAAAATAATCATATTTTTTTCTTATTTTAAAAGTTAAATATAATCTTTTTAGAAGATAAAATATTTCTCCTTCTAATATCTCACTTAGTCTTCCCTTAAAAGAATTATAGCCAATTCCTCCAGTACTAAATTCTTTAGTTTTGCCGATAATCTTAATTTTTTCTTTTTCGTAATGGTTGCCTATACCAACAATTGGCAAAGCATGAACAGAATAACCACTTTTTACAAATTGCTTAGCTATAAGACTGCCAGATAGATCTTCTCCATGCCCATTACTTAATATTAAAATTTTAAACAATTTAAAATTCCAACCATTTTTTTACTTTGGTTAACTCCGGCCAATTTGGATATCTAGCTAATCCGTCTTCAACAGTTTCTTTCAACTCACTTTTAACATCTGGCATCATCATAGACATTTTTTTTATTAACTCAATATGATCCCTAACACCTTTATTATTCGTAGCCAAAAGAGCTAAAGACAAATTCATTCTAGCTTGTGGATCTTGCTGATTTAATCGAACAGCTTGTCTAGCACTTGCCAAAGCTTCTTCATTATTTTTCAAAAGTAATTGAAGCCATGATAAACAGGTCCAGGCAGCAAAATGATTTGGAATTTGTTGTATAATTTTTTGAAAATCTTGAACTATTGGAATTAAATCTTGCCCTGCTTTATATCTTGATAGAGCTGCATTAAAATCATCTTCTATGGGATTAATTTCGTTATTCATTATTTATTAAACTGCAAAGGAGCTTCCACAACCGCAAGTTTGAGAAGCATTGGGATTTACAAAATTAAATCCACCTCCAATTAATTCCTTACTAAAATCTAATTGCATTCCATAAATATATAAGAGACTTTTAGGATCACAAACTACTTGAAAGCTTTGATCAGCTTTTAATGAATAATCATAAACCTTATCATCAGGATTTATTTCATTAGTTCCTATAAAATCCATCGTATAACTCATACCACTACATCCTCCTGATCTTACTCCAACCCTTAATGCTTTTTTATCAATTTGGCACTTCAATAAATTTGAAATTTGTTCTATAGCATCATTTGTAATTAAGATACCTTTGCCATCATCAGAATTTTTAATTTTCTGTTTAACTTCTACATTTTCCATAAACGAAGTATTTCTACTATTTATAATATAAAAACTTAATCGATAGGATGCATAGAACAAACAATATCCAAGCTTGATTTGTTATAATTTTAAGAAAAAGTGAAAATTGCAATAGTTGGCTCTGGATTAGCTGGTCTTACATCAGCAGTAAATTTAGTTGATGAGGGTCATGAAGTAGAAATTTACGAGAGCAGATCATTTTGGGGAGGTAAAGTCGGAAGTTGGGAAGATAAGGATGGCAACCACATAGAAATGGGTTTACATGTATTTTTTTATAATTATGCAAATCTTTTTAAATTAATGAAAAAAGTGGGAGCTTTAGACAATTTACTCCCGAAAGAACATACTCATCTATTCATCAATAATGGTGGTAATTTAAAATCTTTAGACTTCAGATTCCCTTTAGGTGCTCCATTTAATGGACTAAAAGCTTTTTTTACCACCGAACAACTTACTTGGGTAGATAAGTTCAGAAATGCTTTAGCTTTAGGAACAAGCCCAATAGTTAGAGGATTGATAGACTATGAAGGCGCAATGAAAATAATTAGAGATCTAGATAAAATTAGTTTTAAAGAATGGTTTTTAAACCATGGTGGAAGTGAAATAAGCTTAAAAAGAATGTGGGATCCTATCGCATATGCTTTAGGTTTTATTAATTGCAAAGATATTTCAGCAAGATGCATGCTAACTATCTTCATGATGTTTGCTTCAAAAACAGAAGCCTCAAAACTGAATCTCTTAAAAGGTTCTCCACATAAATGGTTAACTCAACCTATTGTCGACTACATCACAAACAAAGGGGCAAAAATACATCTTAAACATAAGGTAGAAGAAATAATTTATGAAAAGGAATCTTCCTCTTATTCAGTTAATCAATTAAAAATATCTTCTCCTGAAGGAATTAAGACAGTGTTTGCAGATAAATTTCTAGCTGCCTGTGATGTTCCTGGAATAAAAAAAATAATTCCAAAAGAATGGTATCAATTTAAAGAATTTGAAGGTTTAAAAAAACTTAGAGCTGTTGCCGTCGCCACAATCCAATTAAGATATGACGGTTGGGTTACTGAATTACAAAAAGAGAATACTGGAAACGAACCAATTGGACTAGATAACCTTCTTTATTCTGCTGATGCCTCTTTTAGTTGTTTTGCTGATTTAGCACTAGCAAGTCCAGTAGATTATAGAAAAAAAGATATGGGATCACTACTCCAATGTGTTTTAACTCCTGGCGATAGATGGATGGGAAGATCTACAGAAAGAATTACAAAAGAAATAGATAAAGAGGTTCGCCGTCTATTCCCATCCTCAAAAAACCTTAAATTGCTTTGGAGTAATGTAGTACAAATTCCACAATCACTCTATAGAGAAGCTCCAGGTATGGAACCCTTCAGACCTAATCAAAAAACATCTATATCTAATTTCTTCATGGCTGGTAGTTATACAAAACAAGATTACATAGACTCTATGGAGGGAGCTACAATGAGTGGCCATTTGGCTGCTGCTGCAATTTTAGAGAAGAAAGCAGTATTAGCAAAGAATCTAGCAGTAGGTTAATTGATGGGTACTTGGCTAAAACATGACGTAATTACAATTGTTAATGCGCCTCTTGAAAATGTTTGGGATACATGGAGCGATTTAGACTCAATGTCACTTTGGATGAGCTGGATTGAATCTGTAAAAACACTTGATGAAGAGACTAGTATATTACCAGATTTAACAGAATGGACTTTGGCTGCAAATGGCTTTAGGTTTAAATGGAAAGCTCAAATTACAGAAAGGGCCGAAAAAAGCAAACTTAAATGGAAATCTATAGGAGGTTTACCAACTGAGGGATCAGTAGTTTTCAAAAGTAAAACTGATCAAATCACAACGGTAAATTTAGTAATAACTTATGAGCTACCTAAAATGATTGCACGTTTTATGGAAGAAAATATCTTAGGCAAAATGGTTACAAACGAATTACAGGCCAATATTGATAGGTTTAAAGATTTAGTTGAAAAGAACTATTCAAAAAATTTTTCTAACTAAAAATATTAATTGCCAACTCTAGCAGTCCTTCAAAAGTATATTTTTGTGCCTGACTATCAACTCTTCCAAAAATCTTGTTACATATTTTTGTTGTCTGCGGTCCAATAGTTAACAACTTAATCTGATCAAAATATTCTAACCATTGTTTACCAAGTTTTTTTTCTAGTAAAAAAGCAGCATTTACTACGGTTTTACCGCTTGAGAAAATAATTGCATCTACCTTTCGATTAGAAATTATATCAATTGTTTCTTCTGGAATTGAGTCAGGACATCTAGTTTCATATGCAGCAACCTCAAATACACGGGAACCAGCCTTTCTAAATTGATCTGCAATTAGATCCCTACCACCTGTTTGAACTCTTGGTACAAAGACTCTAAGTCCATAACCAGATACTGGGAAATTATCAATTAAACTTTCAGCAACAAATTCTGGAGGGATGAAATCAGCTTTAAGCCCAAAATCATCAAGAGTTTTTGAGGTTTTTTCTCCGACTACGGCGATTTTTGTTTTTTTAGAACATTCTTTTAATGAACTATTAAAGTATCTAAGTCTTTTATCCACAAATTTGATCCCATTACTACTAGAAAAAATAATCCAATGAAAATCATTTATTTGATTTAATGCTTCGTCAAGAGGATTCAAATCATCAGGATCACCAATACTTATTGCTGGCAAGTCAAATACGTTAGCGCCCTTGCTTGTGAATATCTTTTTTATATCCAATATCCCTTCTTTTGATCTAGTAATGATTATATTTTTTTGATCAAGGGGTAAATCAACTATTGACATCCTTTTCCTCAACATTGTTATTTTGATTTTTATTTTTTAATTTTTCAAGAAGTTTCAAGACTGATAATCCTTTATCAAGAACAACATCGTCTTTAAAATTTATCTCTGGAATTCTCCTCATCTCTAATCTTTTTCCTAAACTATGCCTTATAGAGCTTTTAGCAGTATTCAGGTTGGCTACAATCTCTTTCCTCACTTTCTCTTGAGCAGTTGAAGTTATGTAAATTTTACAGTGTTGCAAATCGCCTGATAAATCAATCTTAGAAATATTGACGAAGTGATCTCTAATAAGATCATTTTCCAAATCATTCTGCAAAATAAGGGTTATTTCTTTCTTTAAAAGAGAAGAAACTTTGGCAAGACGGTAATTATTTGGCATTATGGTTGTAAATTTATTGGGTTTGTCATCGCTTGCAAGACAAAATAAACAGTTATGAAAGCACTTAAGACAGAAGATATCAAAGCTACTATTGTGAGTGGATTTGATCTATTCTTGAATAAAGGTTCAAGCAAGGCAACAAGTCCTCCAACAATGATGGATATCAAATACTTTGGATATCTTGCAACATTAGAAAAAAATTCGCCCATCAGCTCCACAAATAGATTACTTTTTTAGCTAAGTTTTAACAAACATTAAACAGCATGATTACATTATATCAATTTAGGCATAGTGCTTTTTGTTTAAAAACAAGAATGGCTCTTCATGCAAAAAAACTACAATATCGAGTTGAAGAAGTAACACCTGGAATAGGCCAATTTGAAATCTTTAAATTATCAGGTCAAAAACAAGTACCTATAATAGTCGATAGTAATGATCAAGTTATTAATGACTCTTCAACTATTTGCGAATATATAGATAAAAAAAATGATAACAATCCACTCTTTCCTGAGGACCCAATATTATTTACACAATGCAAACTAATTGAAGACTGGGCAGATACTACGATGGCTACAACTTGTAGAAAAGCTTTAATAAAATCTGCGATAGAAAATCCCCAGCTAAGAACTGCATTACTTCCAGATGAAATACCTTCTTCAGTTAAAAGCATTGTGGATAAATTACCTTTTGAAAATCTTAGTAAAATTTCTAATGTAGTTTTGTCTTCTAAAGATAATTTAGAACTCCAAAAATTACTGGAAGCTTTATCAAAATCCTTAATCAACACAAAATATTTAGTTGGAGATAGTTTATCAATTGCAGATATTTCAATTGCTGCTCAATTATCCCTTATTAAATTTCCAAAGTCTGCAGGACCAATTCTTTCAGGGGAGGGGAGCCAAGAATACATAAATAACCCCTATTTAGAAAATCTTTTCATTTGGAGGAACAACTTAGAAGAATATCTTTTTAGTGCTAACTCTCAATAAATTCAAACTTTAATTTATATTTATTTGTTTTTATAGCATGAATAGAAGGATCCCCAACTTTTGAACCATAAGAAGCAACATATTGCATGCCACAAATTGATGGTTTGATTGAATTATCAACTTCGAATATTTCTTCGGAACATTTTTGAAATCTACTAATGGTCTCTACCTGATTAATCCTTGAAGCCCCTTGCTTATGTGCTGTTTGTATAACTAGCTCATCTGCGAAAAAAATATCTTCATCTTGGATCTGATTTCTCCCTGTAATTCTTGAATCGATATAAAAATCATCTTTTAAATAAGTAATTTGATTATTAATAGATTGAGGATCATTTAAAACCTTGATTAAAGTGTCACCAAATATTGCTTTTCCAATAGATTCAGAATTTTTTGGACGATTACCAACAATTAAATCTAAATCATTCTTATAGAAATTTACTTGATAAATAACTGGCTCTTCTGAATCATTAACTATATCTTGAGAAGTAACAAGCCAATTCCCCTCGAACCATTCAGGATAGATTAAATCCTTGGAAACATCAGATAATTTAAAATTTGGCAAATATAATTCTGGCCACTGATTTACACGATTTTCCAAAAACTCTCGTACGTTAGAATCTACTTGAGCAAAAGAACTTTCTAAAAAAATTCCTTGAAAAATTAAGCAAAGAACTAATCCAAGAAGAATTTTCATTATGTCAAATCCACTAATAAGAGCATCAGATCATTATGTATTATTAGAGCCAGATTCAGAAGAAAAAATTGTATCAAAGCAAGAAGCAATTTTATGGTTGAAGAATTGGCTTAGTAAGGCAGAAACACAAATAATATATCAAAATATAGAAGATCCTGATCAGGAATTTTTTGAAGAATTATTGGAAAGCACATATGAATTAGAAATAAAATTAGGATATGTTATAAAATGGTTTGCAGTAAGAATTGAAGCAGATTAAATAATTATTTCTTTATGAATTGCATTTATTATTTTCATAGCGACTTCTTCACTATTTTCCCTTTTTACCTGAATTCTTAAATCTGCTTGAGAATATAAATTTTCTCTAGATTGAAAAATGCTCATGTATAAATTATTTAGATTCTTTCCCTGAAGAAGTGGTCTATTTTCAATTTCATTTTTCAATCTTTCAATTGCTATATCTTTGTCGAGATCTATCCAAACGATTATTCCTTGTCTTAAGATTCCCCAGTTTTCGGATTTTGTAACTATTCCTCCTCCAGTTGAGATTACTAATGAGGGAATTTTGATAGTTTCTTTAAGACAGTTTGCTTCTAGTTCGCGGAAATTAGCTTCTCCTTCATCATTAAAAATTTGATTTATAGATTTTTTTGCCAACTTCTCTATTAATGAATCTAAATCTATGTATTTATACTTCAATAATTCAGCAAGCTTCAAACCAGTTTGTGACTTGCCAGAACCCATCATTCCTATTAAAAATATGCTTCTGCCCTTAATCTTATGAACTGTTTTTTCAATAATGGATTGTTCCATAAAGACAAAAGCGTATTTAAAACCTTAAGATAGTATTATCGCAGACAGGTATGACTTCTACACAATCCAAACCATTACATGGAAAAGGACGTGAATGCGTCATAACTCGACGTGCCTGCTTTAGTTCTAGTCACCGTTATTGGCTTCCTGAAAAAAGCCCAGAAGAAAATTTATCTCTTTTTGGAAAGTGCAGTATTGCACCAGGTCATGGTCATAATTATGAACTTATTGTTTCAATGGGTGGAGAACTAGACTCTGATGGAATGGTACTTAACCTCTCTGATGTAAAACACTCTATTAAAGATAAAGTTACTGGACAATTAGATTTTCGTTTTTTAAATGATGTCTGGCCTGAATTTAATGTTAGTAATCAAGAGGGTATACTTCCCACAACTGAAGCATTAGTAAAGGTCATTTGGAGTCGTCTAAAGGATGATTTACCTCTTACAAATCTAAGGCTTTATGAAAACCCAAATTTATGGGCAGATTATTTTGGAAAAAACATGGAAGCATTTTTAACAGTTCAAACTCATTTTGCAGCCGCTCATAGACTTGCAAAAGAAGAGATCTCCTTTGATGAAAATAAAAAAATCTATGGGAAATGTGCCAGAGTTAATGGACATGGTCATAACTATCTTGTCGATATAACTGTAAAAGGTGACATTAATAAAAGAACAGGAATGGTTTGTGACTTATCTGCCCTCCAAGAGATAATTAATGATTTAGTTGTTGAACAACTGGATCATACTTTTCTTAACAAAGACATTGAATTTTTCCATAATTGTGTTCCAACTGCTGAAAATATAGCTTTATATATTTCTGATATTCTTAAAAAACCAGTACATAATCTTGGTGCAACATTACACAAAATTAAACTCCAAGAGAGTCCAAATAATGCTGCAGAAATTTATGTTGATCAAAAGTTAACGAATTCATTGAAGTTGAAATTTGAAAATAGTTTAGTCACGCAAACTTGAGTATACCAAGAGTAATAATTGTTATAGCATCTAGTCTTGATGGGAGAATTGCATTTCCTGGAGGTGGAGAATCGCATCTTGGAAGCGAAGAAGATAAAAAAATATTAAATCAAAACTTATCAATGGTTGACGCCACTATTTTTGGTTTAGGTACTTTAATAGCTCACCAATCAACTTACTTAATTAAAAATCTAAATGATAATAATAAAGTAAACATATCAAAAGGCCAACCAATTTCTATAGTTGCTTCAAATAGCAAAAAATTTAACAGTAATTGGAAATACTTTCGTCAACCAATTAGAAGATGGCTAATCAGCTCAAATAAAGTTGATAATTCATCGAATTATTACTTCGAGAAACAACTCTTTTTTGAAGATTCATGGGGGAAAACTTTAATTTCACTCAAAAAACAAGGGATAAATGATCTAGCTCTTTTAGGAGGTGGAAAACTTATAAATTCATTTATCAAAGAGGATCTAATATCAGATATAAAAATTACAATAATTCCACGAATTATTGGAGGTAGATATACATGGATCCCTCCGGAACAAACAAATGAGATTTTTAATCTCAAAAGACAATGGGAAATAAAATCAATTAAAAATTTAATGAATAATGAAATCCATGTTCATTACAAAAAAATTTGAAATAGATGCAATAAATAAATGAACCAAAAAATACATAAAGTTGAAGTCAAATTGTCAATTAAGGAAATCTCCAAGGAGATATGGAATGAATTAGCAAATGAAATCAATAATCCATTTTATGAGTGGACTTGGCTTAAAAACCTTGAAATATCAAAAAGTGTTTCAAGAGAAACAGGTTGGCAGCCTCTATATTTTGTTGCTTATAAAAATGAAGAAATATTAGGAATTGCTCCACTTTTTTTAAAAAATCATAGCTATGGAGAATTCATTTTTGATCAATCATTTGCAAGATTAGCTCAAGAGTTGAATTTAAATTATTACCCTAAATTAATTGGAATGAGTCCTTATAGTCCTGTAAATGGATATCAATTTCTTTATAAAAAAAATAAAGATAAGAAAGAAATTACAAATTTCCTCATAAACTATATCGAAAGCTTTGCAATTACAAACAAAATTTTAAGTTGTAATTTTTTATATATTGATGAAAGCTGGGGCAAACATCTTAAATCTCTAGGATACTATGAATGGATAAATTCCAGCAGTGAATGGAGAAGTAATGGAGAAAAATCGTTTGATGATTTTCTTTCTAGATTTAACTCTAATCAGAGAAAAAATATCAAAAAAGAGAGGAAATCAATTACTAAACAAGATATTAAAGTAGAAATTTTTAATGAAGATGATATCAACCAAGAAATCCTCAAAAAAATGCATAATTTTTATGAACAGCATTGTTCTAGGTGGGGAGTTTGGGGAAGTAAATATCTAACATCTACATTTTTCGAAAAAATTATTGATAATAAAAAAAATATTTTACTTTTTAGCGCATCAAAAAATGATTTAAATGATATTTTTGCAATGTCGATGTGCGTTAAAAATAAAAACAACTTATGGGGTAGATATTGGGGAAGTCAAGAAGAAATATCTAATTTACATTTTGAATTATGCTACTACCAGCCAATTGAATGGGCAATAAAAAATAGTATCCATTTTTTTGATCCAGGAGCGGGCGGTAAACACAAAAGGCGGAGAGGGTTTTTTGCAAAAAACTCAATTAGCTTGCATAAGTGGTTTGACAAAAATATGGAAAATATAATTTATCCTTGGCTAAATGAAGTTAATAAACAAACCAAGATGGAAATTGAATTTGAGAATAATTCTATACCCTTTAAATAAAAAATTATTTGGCTTTACCAAAGATTATATTAGTAATATAGTTTTTATTAACTTCTAAGAATGGATTCTAGTAAAAGTTTAGATGAAAAAATAAAGATTGATAATAATCTATCCAACCGATATATAGACTTAGATCCAAACGGCTATTTTATTATAAAAGTAGATTTAGAAGAAAATAAAATAATTTTAGAGCACTTTTTAAATAATATTAATGATGAAGGATATGCGCTTGACCCAGAAACAAATGAACCAATTAAATGCGACTCTCAAAATAAAAGAGTTAGCAATGAAGTTTTTAAAGGTATTAGTGCGAAACAACTTGGAATATTGATCACAGAAGAAAGAAATGACTTAATAACCAGATTCGATCATGCTCTATATTTAGGCCGTGAACTACAAAAAGCAGAGGAATGTTTATACAAAAAATTACCATATATCCAAGATTAAGAAATTAAACGAAAAAATCTAATCTTTTCATCTGATGTTAAATTGAATAAAAGTAAAAAAATTAATGAACATCATTTTCTATTTTGCATTTATTGGTTTTGGTTTTGGAGCTGCTTTCGCATTAGATAAGCTCTTAAGAGCAGTTAAATTAATTTAAAAAAACTACAAAATTTTAATAGTCTCTCCATACAAATCATATTCGTCCGCAAAAGAAATATTTGCTTCAACAAATTTACCAATATAATTTTTCAAATCAATTTTATCTTTAACAGATAAAATCACAGTTCCGTCAATTTCAGGCGCGAAATTGTTGGACCTACCTATTAATTCGTAATTATCTGATATTTTTTCTATTAAAATCTTCATTTTTGAACCAACATATTTCTGATTTTTAACTTTAGAGATATTTTGTTGAACTGAAATAACGTTATCTTTTCTTGCCTCTGCAACCTCTAGGGATACTTTATTTGGCAAATGAAAAGCTGCAGTTCCTTCTTCAGGAGAAAAAATAAACACTCCCACATGATCAAATTTATGCCTACCCAAAAATTCGAGAAGATGTTCAAAATGTTCTTTTTTTTCTCCCGGGAACCCAACAATGAGACTAGTTCTTAATACAGCCGATGGAATTTCTTCTCTAATTTTCTCCAAAATTGATTCATTCAAAGAAGCCTGCCAAGGTCTATTCATGCTCTTCAATACATCTGGATGACTATGTTGAAGTGGTAAATCAAAGTAAGGGACTATATTCTTTGAATCTTTGAAAGCTCTTATAACTTCATCAGTTAAACCCGTTGGATAAGCATAATGTATCCTTATCCAGGGAATTGGAACTTTAGAAAGCTCATTCAAAAGTTTGGCTAATGATGGTTTTCCATAAATATCTTGACCATAATTAGTTGTTATTTGACTAATTAATATAATTTCTTGAATACCCTGTTTTGCAAGAATTTTGGCTTCTGAAACTATAGATTCTATTGTTCTACTTCTTTGAGGACCTCTCAACTTAGGAATAATACAAAAAGCGCAATTATAGTTGCAGCCTTCAGCAATACGAAGATAAGCAACAAATTTGTTTTTATCTACAAAACGAGGTAATTCCTCATCTGCAATAAATTCCGGTATTTTTGAAACTTCATTAACGATTTCCCCTTTTTCTACTCTGTCTAAAACCTTGGCTATCTTTTGATAATCTCCTGTTCCAACCAAAGCTTTTATTTCAGGTATTTCTTTTAGAAGTTCATCTTCAAAATGCTGAGCCATACAGCCTGCAACTATTACTTCCTTTCCTTGATTGGTATATTCTAGAATTTTTCTAATAGATTCTTCTCTGGCTGTTTCAATAAAACTGCAAGTATTCACCACAACTACGTTTGCATCATTTATGTTGCTGTCAACTTCATAACCCTCTTTATCTAATAAGCCTTGCATATGTTCAGTATCAACAAGATTTTTCTCGCAACCAACATGACTGAATGCAATCTTAGATATTTTTTTTCCTTTTACATTAGAACTATTTTGTTTCACAACTTAAAAAATAAGATTTAAAAGATTTAAACAGCATTTCGTATATAACTCCCATGCCAAGATAATATTAGGATAGATAATGTAAATAACAAACTTTCATTTTGTATGGCCCTTAAGACTTTTAACAAAAGAAGTAAAAAAGATTTGAAATGGCCAAAAATCATAATTGCAATTCTTACCACTATAGGCATAGTTGACACAGGTTCGATTACTTTAAAAAACTGGGGATTATTTACTTCGCTTTCATGCCCAGGAACACAAAATGGTTGTGAAACAGTTTTAAGTAGTCCTTGGGGTACTTTATTTGAAAATAATCAAGTTAATATACCTCTCTCATTAGCTGGATTTATAACGTATTTATCAATATTAGTTATCACAATAATACTTTCGCTTAATTTGATTTCCCCAAAAGAAAAACTAAATAAGTTTTTATGGTGGTTAGTATTTCTAATATCTTGTGCGTCATCAACATTTAGCTTTTTATTAATCAATATAATGTTTTTTAAGATTCAGGCATATTGTTTTTTTTGTATACTTTCAGCAATTTTGTCGTTTTCTATCTTTATAATTTCTATGATTGGAGCAAAGTTTGAAAGTAGAGAACCTATGATTTTTAGAGGTTTTATTGTAGCCATTAGTGTCCTCCTAGGGGGCCTAATTTGGTCAACAAACGTTGACCCCTCTAATGCTATTGATGTTGAAAGACCCACTGAAAATGTATCGCCAATAATTACCACTTCAAGCTCTCCCCAGAAGGTAAAATTTGCAAAATTTTTAAGTGAAAACAATATTGTTATGTATAGTGCATACTGGTGCCCTCATTGCCATGATCAGAAACAATTATTTGGTAAAGAAGCAGTTAAAGAATTACAAGTAGTTGAATGTGCTAAAGATGGTAAAGATAATAATTATGAGCTATGCCAAACAAAAGGAATCAGTGGATTTCCCTCTTGGGAAATAAATGGAGAAATCATTAGTGGTACTCGCGACCTGAATGAATTAGCCATAAAGACTAGCTATCAAGGAGATTCTAATTTTTAATAAATCTTTTATGTATTTTTTGATCTAACTGTTGTCTGGTATGGCATTCCCAATTTTTATCTTTATCTGGAAAATCATCTCTATAATGACCTCCTCTACTCTCTTCTCTAAATAGACAAGCTTTTAATAAAGTTATGGTTGTAATTTGTCTATTCTTTAAATCAAGTAAAAGATTCAATGCTC
>CACAXN010000017.1 GCA_902536455.1 uncultured Prochlorococcus sp. | reverse complement strand
AAAATAAAAACTCTTACAAATCAAAATTAGCAGAAGCTGAATCTGAGGAATATGCTTTTAAAAATCTTAAAAATATATTGAGGACTAACATCAGCAAAGCGTATTTAAATTTAAAGTTAAATGAAGAGAAAATAATTTCTTCACAAAAAGAAATTGAATCTAGTAAAGAATCTGTAAGGCTTTCAAGACTCAGATATGATGTTGGCATATCAACTCTCAAAGATGTACTTGTAAGACAAAGTGAATTAAGTAATGCACAATCAAAAAATATTAATGCTGTATATAATTACAACTTGAATTTAGATGAATTAGAAAGATTAACTTTTCTTGAAATTAGCAAAAATTGTACGGGATACGATAATAATGAAATTAAAGAGATAAAGTCTATTTGCAATATTCCAAAATGAATCTTCCAAATTTATCTAATAGGCAACTAAGTGAATTAGATTCTTTATTTGAACTAGTTAGTCAACGTCAAATAAAAGATTTTGGAAATATTAGCGCCAGCAATAAAGCAGACGGATCATTACTAACAAGTTGTGATTTATGGAGTGATAAAACAATAGTAGATGGTCTAACGTCAATAGCTCCAGGAGAGGGCGTCCTTAGTGAAGAAGGGGGAAAGTTGATTCCCAACACGAGAGCTTATTGGGTGGTAGATCCACTTGATGGTACAACAAATTTTGCTGCGGGTATTCCTTACTGGTCTATATCAGTAGCAAGGTTCGTTGATGGTAAGCCACAATCTTCTTTTTTAATAATTCCTACATTGAAAAAAAAGTTTGTATCTATTAAAGGTAAAGGCGTTTGGTTGAATAACCAAAAAATAGACCCTAGCGAAAATAATCACCAAAGTGAATGTATTTCTTTATGTAGTAGATCTATAAAAATTTTACAAAAAAAACCAAACTCAGTATTTCCAGGCAAAATTAGGCTCCTAGGTGTATCAAGTTTAAATCTAACAAGTGTAGCGATGGGACAAACTTTCGGAGCAATAGAATCAACCCCTAAGATATGGGATATTGCAGCGGCCTGGCTATTATTAGAAGAACTCGATTGTTCCATAGAGTGGTTAGAGACAGATCCTTTGGACTTAGTTTCAGGACAAAACTTGAGTAATGTTAATTTCCCATTAATTGCTTATAGATCTATAAAAAAATTTGAAATCTTAAAGGCATGGGGTAATTTGTTATTGGAAAAATAGTTGCATCATAAATAAATACTTACTTGAAAAATTATTAAATTAGATACAATAAAAAATAATATTCAAGATAAATATTTGAAGAAAATAAATATGCAGCGCAGCTCAAAATGGATATTAAAAAGTTTGTGGGGAGCTTGTGAAAGATGGACCAAATCTGATTGTATTGATCTAAGTGCTGCGTTTGCTTACTACACATTACAATCATTTTTTCCAATTCTTCTAATTTCTCTTTCAATAGCATCATGGTTCCTTGGAAAACAAGAAGGATTAGATCAACAAATAATTTCCATTGCGGCTCAGCTTTTACCTCCCTCAATCGTTGAATTAGTAGAAACAACATTATTTAACTTAATTGATCAAGGTTTTGGAGCAGGTATTTTAGGGGCTATGTTTTTGCTTTTTACAGCAGGAAATGCATACTTATCTCTCCAAAGAGGTTCAGATAGACTCTGGGAGGACCAACTACCTTCTAAGAAAGTAAATGCTGCTTGGAGAGAGCAAGCTTCAAGGTTTCTCCGAAATAGAGTTGAAGCATTTTTAATAGTATTCTTCATAGGATTCTTAATGGTATTGGATCAAATTAGTGCGAATCTTAGGATGATTCCAAGTAACGTATTAGAAAACCTATCGAAATCTAATAATTTAATTTCTGAATTATTACTAAAGTTACCTCTATTACAAGTTGGTCAATTTGCAATACCACTAATTGGCTTTTCTTTAATGGCTCTTTTATTACAAGCCCTCTTGCCCAGCAGAAAAGTTCCTTTGAGGCCACTATTGCCTGGATCTTTGCTTATTGGAATTGGTCTAACTACATTGAACCTTGCAGTAAGTAAAAGTATTCTTTCTCTTGGCGCAAGATTTCAAGCATATGGTTTTATTGGAGGTTTTCTAGTTCTTACTGTGTGGGTCTGGCTGCTAGGAGTAATTTTATATTTTGGACAGTGTTGGAGCGTTGTTATTGCTAGTATGTCCTTAGTAAATAAAAAAAGACTTAAGAGATAATTTTAAGTGTCATGAATTATTTTCTTAAAGCCAACAAAAGTTTTCTTACTTATTCTTTAATCTTGATAATAGTAATTACTATTTTTGGATTAAAGTCTTTTATAAGCTTGATTGGTAATATCCTAATTCTTTTATTTTTAATTCCTCTTTTATTATTACTATTAATATTTATAGGTTTTAACAAATACAAATCTAAAATTAATATATGTAGTAATTGTGGTTCAATATCATTGGGTTTGAGCGAAACCTGCATGAATTGTGGTGCAGATTTAGAGAATACAAGAAAGAGTAATCAATTAGATAAAAAGCCTAGTGAAAGTACTATTGAAGTGAAAGCAGAAGAAGTAAAGTAAAAATGTTAACCTATTCCAATTTGTCGAAGAATACTTTGTCCAGTAATTAATTCAGTACCAAGACCAATCAAAATACCCATCATTGCCATACGGCCATTCCAGGTTTCTGCAAAATTTACAAAGCCAAATCTTGGTTGATTTTCATTACTCATAATTAACTAGATTATCTATCAAATTATTTTAACGTTTTAAGGAAGAATTTATGATAAATAATAAATTATTTATTTAACATGTCTTATACCTTCAACAGGTCGGTACTCGTCTCCAGTCAATTCTTCATACACGATAGCTGGCAATCCTGTATCAAACATTGTTTGCAATGCCTCTTTTAACATAGGATTCCAACCTCCAGTACTAACTTTTCCATGTCTTACAGTCCAGTCCCAAGTTCCTTGAAGATCTCTGGGTAATCTACCTTCTCTATCTCTTCGAGCGACTAAGTCTAAAGATTCAACTAAACCAACAATAACTGGATTTTTACCATAAGAAGGAGTAAGACTTAGTTCAAGTCTTACTGGATCTTCTTTGACCATTTTTAAACGAAATCTTGGTGGTAACTTGAGGGATCTTATTACAGATGAGACAATTTTTGTTCTTAATTCCAATTTTTTTTCTTAAATGTAATTTGATTAATCAGTTGTTGAACCTTTTTCTTCTAATGTAGAGTCATTATCATTAGAAAATCTTACTGTTAATAACTCCTCTTCTGTTATGTTTCCTGATTTATCTAAAAGTTCTGGATGAATTGTGTACTTTTTTTGTTTAAAACTGGAAGTACCGAAACTATTATTTTTATTATCGGAAATAGCCCAACCATTAGACATAACTTTAAATGCTTTCCAAACTAAATAAGTTAAGGCCGCGGAATATATGATTGGAAATAGAATAGTCATCAAATTTATAGATTAATAAGTTATATTTTTAATATCATAGCCCGAAAAAAAGAAATTTAGCTATTTAAATTAAATAATTTTTCTCTAAAGTACAATATTCTTTTTATAGTTAAATTAGCAACACATATAATGTGTATCTAATGTATTCGAAGAAAATAAAAAAACTAAAATTGAATATTTATATCCAAAAACAAATTCTATTTTTCTCATTTATTGCAATTGGTATCTTATGTCCTTCAAATTTAATATCCCAACCATTAACTAAACCAAGTTTTAGTGAGATTAATTTATATTCAAATAAATCTTTCATAACTAAAGCTGTAGAAAGAACCGGTGCAGCTGTGGTGACAATTGATACTCAAAGATATGTTAAAAAAAGAAAATTTCCTAGAAATTCTCAACCATTTCTTGACCCATATTTTGAAAGATTTTTTGGATTAGATTTACCTAATGACAATCGACCAAGAATAGAGCAAAACCAAGGCAGCGGATTTATATTTGCAGATGGACTTGTAATGACAAATGCTCATGTTGTTAATGGATCAGATAAGGTAACTGTTGGTTTAACCAATGGCAAAAAATTAAACGCAAAACTTATAGGGCAAGACTTCTTTACTGATTTAGCTGTATTAAAGATTGAAGGAAAAGGACCTTGGCCAAAGGCAAAATTGGGCGATTCGGCAAAGATTAAAGTTGGTGATTGGGCTATAGCGGTTGGAAATCCATTCGGACTGGAAAACACAGTTACCCTCGGTATTATTAGTAATCTAAATAGAAACGTCACTCAATTAGGCATATATGATAAAAAACTTGAAATGATACAAACAGACGCTGCTATTAATCCCGGTAATTCTGGAGGTCCATTATTGAATAGAGATGGAGAAGTAATTGGTATTAATACCTTGATAAGATCAGGACCAGGCGCTGGTTTGAGTTTCGCAATCCCAATTAATAAAGCTAAGGAAATTGCCTATCAACTTATAAAAAATGGAAAAGTAACTCATCCTATGATTGGGATTAGCCTAATAGAAGAAATTAATTCTGAGGGAACAAATAATATCGTAAAAGTTGGATATATAGTACCGAATAGTCCAGCTGAAAAAAGTGGAGTCAAGATAAATGATATTTTAATAAAAGTAGGAAATAAAGATATTGAATCCGCATCAGACGTTATAGACCAAATAAGTAAAAATGGTATCAATAAAAAAGTAAATATATTATTGAAGCGTGGAAATAAATTTATTAAATTGAAAGTAACACCAACTGATATAACTAATTTATAAAATAATTAAAAGTTTTAACTTTTATTCAATCTAAGTATCTCCACACACCTAGCAATAAATCTACCATCCCTTAAATCACAGGTAATAATGAATCAAAATAACTTTCAATAGGGTCATAAATTTGAAAGTTTATTTCTTGCAAATCGTAATTTTTAATTTCAATCATTAACACTTATTTTTGTACTGCTAAGACTAATCACAGACGGTCAACTATGTAAAAATAAATTAGGGGCTTGCTTATCCAAATTTTCACTTTATTAAAAGCAATCAAATTGTTTTTTGGCTTTGAGTTTTTTCTAAAAAATATTCGTAACTACCATCATATGAAAATAATTTTGAATCTTTAATTTCAACAATTCTATTTGCAACCTTTGAAATAAAATACCGATCATGAGAAATGATTAATAATGAACCTTTATAATTTTTAATTGCTAATTCTAAGTTTTCCTTAGATTCAAGATCCAAATGATTAGTTGGCTCGTCCAAAAGAAGAAAATTACTAGGTTTAATAATCATAAGTGCCAATGCTAATCTTGCCTTTTCTCCACCACTGAGTTGTTTAATATATTTAAAAACAGTTTCATTTTGAAAGCCAAAACCTCCTAAAAATGTTCTTACTTTTTTTTGGGACCATTCTGGAGACTTTTCACATATTAAATCGATCACCCTTTCCTCAAGTGAAAGTGCTTCAGCCTGATTCTGTTCATAATAGCTTGTTATTATATTATGTTTGCCAAGATTTATTTCTCCAATTTCAGGAGATATTTTTTTCATAATAATTTTAAGCAATGTAGATTTACCGCAGCCATTAGGTCCCAATATTGCTATTTTCTCCCCCGAAGAAATCTTTAAATTAACATCAAAAAAAAGAATTTTATCTTCAAAACTATGAGACAAATTTTTGATATTTAGAACTAATTTTCCTGAGCGAGGGCACGGGGGGAAATTAAAAACAGGACTTTTTGATTTTGCTATGGGAGCATCAATATTAGAAATCTTTTTTAATTGTTTTTCTCTACTCTTTGCTTGAGAACTTCTATTTGCACTAGCTCTAAATCTATCAATATACCTCTTCTGCAACTCAATCTCTTTTTGTTGTAATTGATATGCCTTATTTTGTGATTCTTCATTTAAAGATTTCTGTTCAACAAAAAAAGAATAGTTCCCATTATATATTTCAGATGTTCCTCTATCTATAAAAATTATTTTTTTACATAATTTATCTAAGAAATATCTATCATGGCTTATTATAATAACTGCTATCTTAAGCGAAGATAGATATTCTTCCAACCAGAAAATAGTATCTAAATCTAAATGATTGGTTGGTTCATCCAGTAAAAGTAAATCAGGTTTTTGTAAGATTATTTTTCCTAGTGCAACTTTCATCTGCCAACCACCGGAAAATATACCAACTAATTTATCAGCATCTTCTATAGAAAAACCTAATTTTGGTAATATTTTTTCTACATCAGATTGCATTTTATAACCACCTAAAGCTTCAAATTTTGCTTGATATTTTGCGAGTTGATTTACAAATATTTCAAGTTCATCAGAATTTTTTTTTATATCCAAGGATTTCATTTTATTCTCAATTTCTAAAAGTTTAATGGCGACAATTTGTATATCTTCAAAAGAACTTTCCAATTCCTGTCTCACTGAAAAATTCAAATTACAATCAAACTCCTGTTTTAAATGAGCAATTTTAGGATTCCCCTCTTTAATAATCGTTCCACTTGTTTGCTCTTCCTCTCCAATTAAAATCTTAAATTGAGTTGATTTACCTGCACCATTAGAACCAACCAAGCCAACTTTTTCTCCTTTCTTAATCTCCCAATTAATATTCTTTAAGACAACATCTGTAGAATATATTTTGCTTACACCTTCAAATCTAATCACTGTTTTAAAAATAGAATTTACAAAATCTGTGGCTTATTTACTAAAAAATATTTTGTGGAATAAAATTAAATTATGAAAAGAATAGAACAAATTGTAGTGATTTTCATAGCTGCAGCTCTGGCAATTCCAAGTTACTGGTTTTTTTGGACATTAGCTGGAGGTGGTGGCTACAACAAAAGAATAAAACCAACAACTAATCCAAATAATAATTATTCGAAACCTTTTCCTAAAGACCTCCTCGAGCCTTAATTAACCACATTTTAGTAGCCTCATCGTCAATAGTACTTAAATATTCAATAACCTCTTCTTTAGTCACAGAAATATTTAACTCGTTGCCAATATCGCAAATTTTATCTAACGCTTTTTTGGGATTAGTTAAGGCTGTCATAAACAAACTTTGTTTCTTTTTGGAATCGTTTGCTATAAACTTGTAGAGCTTTTCAGCATTACTGGACATGTTTTTAAAATCTATTTATTAATAGATTATTACCTCAAGCTACATTTTGTTCATTATATTCATTAATAGATAAATCATTATCGGCATCTTTTATTTCTTTTGCAGAGGCATCTGCCATACTTCTTGCGTCCAAACATAAAACTTTTCTTAATTTCGCAAAGTTAGCTGCTTGAGATTTTCTACCATCTTTTTGAGCATAGTACTCAGACTGCTGAAGAACATGGTGAAGATGAGTTAACAAATATGGACTAATTACGGCAGATACCAAAACATCACTATTTTCATTATCGTAAGGATCAGAATTAACTAATCTTTTTTTCTTTTTATCAATAATCGATCTTTTAGGAGAATCAAGTTTTCTTGAATTTTTCATGGGGCATAAAAACAATTAATTGATACGGACATAAATTTCCTTACTAATAATATACACAAAGATAGTATCCTTGACTAACTGTGTATACTTATAAGTAACAGTTATCAACTTTGACTCATGGCTACCCGGCAAAAATCAACTAATGGGAAGCCTAAATCTCCCAGAATTCAAGTAGTTCTTCCAGAATTAATATGTGAGCAATTAACTATTTTGGCTAATAATGAATCTAGGACAGTAAGTAATATGGCAAAAGTGTTAATACAAGAGGGTATAAAAAAATACTTTGAGAAGGAGGGTAAATCATTTTTCTCAGAAAATAATTTAAATACAGATAAATTTAGAGACGAACTTGAAAAACAAAGTGTCAAAAGATTAAAAAGAGCTCCTCAAAGGATAAGATATTTTAGAAAATCTGATTGAAATAAGTTAATTCTGAGGCAATTTCTGTAAATCTGCAGTTTTTCCCATTACTACCAAAATATTTCCTCTTTCTAAGATATATTTTGCTGGAGGATTAACTGTCAACTCTTCAGCAGGTCCTGCTGCAAGAACATTAACTAAATAATTTTTTCTCAAATTCAAATCTCTCAAAGATCTTCCTATAAATTCCTCAGGAACAGTTATTTCATCTATACCAGTTTGATTATCGAGTTCCAATCTTTCAATTAGATTTGGTCTAACTAGTTCTAAACCTAATCTCTCTCCTTGCATTCTGGAAGGGAAGACAACTTTGTCTGCACCCACCCTTTTTAACATTTTTTCGTGCAAGTCACTCGTAGCTCTTGCTATTACTCTTTTCACTTTGCTACCTTCACTATCTTTAGCAATAAGTGTAGTAGTTATACTTGCTTCAATAGGTTCACTTATACCTACTACAACAGTATTCATTTCAAGTATTCCCGATTCCTTCATAGACTCTTCATCAGTACAATCTACAACTCTAGCTTCTATAGAGGGTTCCAATTGTCTCAAATCATCAATAGCTTTTTCCGAATAATCTGCAGCTAAAACATCTGCACCATTACTTATAAGTTCTCTACAAACAGCGGTTCCAAATCTCCCAACGCCAACAACTGCAAAAGTAAGGACTTCTTTTTCTTGCTTTTGAGACCACTGCCACCAATCAGCCATAATAAAACTCAGTCAATCCTAAACATAAAGATCAGCCCTAGGATAGCCTATTCTCTTTTGTCTATCTATTCTACTCTTATAAAGAGCCTGCCAAAGTGCACTTAAAAGTAAAAGGATACCAAGTCTGCCCACAAACATTCCTACAATAAGAATAAATTGGCCGAAATGATTTAATTTTGCAGTTAAACCAATATCAAAACCAACAGTTGCAAATGCAGATATGCAAGTGAACAGAATTTCTAGGAATGTGAAAGATTCTTTCTTAACAAACGTATTTGTTGTACTCAGCAACATTGCCATTAACAGAACAAAAAGCAAAGATCCAACTGTGATTCCAACTGCCTTTAGAATAACTTTATCTGAAATTAATCTATTGCTAATAATTACATCTTTTTGACCTCTTAAAGTTGATCTAGTTGCAGCCATTAAAGCGATAAATGTAGTTGTTTTTATGCCTCCACCAGTCCCTCCGGTACTAGCTCCAATAAACATCAAAGTCATTAATAACAATAGGCCAGTATCTGATATAGAGTTCAAGGAGATTGGATAATTTGTAAAGCCTGCAGTTCTTGCACTTATTGTTTCAAAGATTGATGACAATAACCGTTCAAATAAATTCAAATCATTAAAAAATTGACTACTAAGCAATGATTCAGTGATAAAGAATCCTAATGATCCGAGTAATATAAGAGAAAAGCTTGTCCTAATAACTAGTCTGGAATGAAGGCTTAATTTTTTATAAGAAAGATTTTTTTTATTACTCCAAATATCATCAATAACCCGCCATCCCAATCCACCCATAACAATGAGAATAATAAAAACACCATTTACCAAATAATTTGTTCTATAGTCTTGGAGACTATTTGACCTTAAAGAAAATCCTGCATTGTTATATGCAGATATGCTGTGAAAAATCGAGGACCATAGTCTTTCCCAATTATTTTGAATATCTACAAATCCAAAAGAATATAAAACAATTGCTCCCAAGGATATGATACTTAGCGCTGTAATAGCAATGCTTTGAAAAGTTCGACCAATTCCTCCAACTCCAAATTCATCAAGGGTCTTTCCTTTGTCTAATCTAGTTCTTAGCTTTGTCCCCTTTACAACAAACCCTTGTAAAAATGTTGTAATTGCCATTAATCCTAGACCACCTGATAAAAGCATAAAAGCCAAAAAAACTTGGCCAAAGAAATTTAAATCAACACCAATATCTATTATGGTTAAGCCAGTTACGGTTATAGCAGAAGTAGATGTAAAAAATGCTTCCCACAAACCAACCTTTGAAGATGAACATAATGGCGAACTCAAAATTAAAGTTCCAAGGCAAATAATAAATAAGCCTGTAACAATAGTAAATTGAGGTACAGATAGCTTTTTGTAAGCTTCTTTTAATTTATAAACCTTACTTGTGAATTTCACGATATTACCCGTAATTTAGAATTATCAATGCTGGCACTGTAAATGACATTATAAGTGTTAATCCAGCTCCGTATTTTGCAATATCAAAAAATCTATATCTACCAGGACCATAAACCATTAAATTTGTTTGATAACCCATTGGAGTCAAGAAAGATTGACTGGCACCGAATAAAACAAGCATTATTAAGGCGCTTGGTGAAATGCCTAAAACATTAGAGAATTCAATAGCAACAGGCAAAATCAAAGCAACCGAAGCAGCATTACTTATAAATTGAGTAAGAATGACTGTCGATACAAAAATTACAACTAGTGCAAAATATAGTGGCATTCCATTGAGAGCAAAATTTAGATTGACTGCAATTAAGTCTGCTAATCCTGTTACTTGCATAGCCACGCTAAAACATGATAAAGATCCCAACAATAAAATAACGTCTAACCTAATTGATTTTTGTATCTCCGCAGGTCTTAAACATCCAAAAGCAACCATAGCAATAACTGCTAAAAGAACTGAACCTACTAATGGAATATTAGAAATAGAAGGCAAGACTACCATTCCTATTGCAATTGCAATCGATATAGGTTTTTTTATCAAGAAAGGTAAATCATCTTCGAATTGATCTAAAATAAGCAAATCGTTACTTGCTTGCAAACCTCTTATTGAATCTAAGGGCGCTTGCAATAATAAAACATCTCCAGCCCTTAAAACAGCTTGACCTAATCTCTCCTGAACAGTTTGTTGTCCTCTTCTTAGTGCCAAAACTGTTGCATTATGACGCTGTCTAAATCTTAATTCTCTCAAACTTGCACCAGCTAGAGTTGAGCCAGCAGGTAAAAGGGCTTCGAAGGTTTTAGTGCCTTCATCATCTGAGAAAAAATTAGCTCCGTCGAAAGAGGTTTTGTTTTCCCCTAGCAGAATGGTATGCTCCTGCTGCAGCCTAAATAAGTCTGCTCTTGTAACTCGGATTATTAATCTATCATCCGGCTCAATCTTTCTATCTGCCAAAGGAGGAAGAATAACTTTTCCATTTCGTTGCAATTCCAAAACATCAACATCAAATCTTCTTTGCAATCTACTATTTCTGACAGATTGTCCAACTAATTCTGAAGTAGAGGGAATAGTAACTTCAGTAAAGTATATATTCATATCACCATTTTTAATAAACTCTTTATCTCTACCTCTATCTGGCAAAAGCATGTCAGACACAAGAATCATATAGGTTGTACCTATAAGCCATACAGGAATTCCGATTGAAGTCAAACTAAATAATTCCAAAGCTCCATAACCTAATTGTTGACTAATATCACTTACTAGAAGATTTACTGAGCTACCTAATAATGTCAGAGTTCCACCTAGTAAAGTAGCGAAAGAAAGAGGTAACAAAACTTTTGATGGTGATATATTTCTCCGCTCGCACCAACCTTCAATTAAAGGTAACAAAGATGCTACTACTGGAGTATTAGGTACAATTCCAGATATTGGAGCAATCAAAAAAGCGATTAAGGAAATTAATTTTCTTGGAGTTCTAATACTTTCAGAAGAAATCAATTCTCTTACTCTATCTAAGGCACCACTTTTGAATAACGCAGTGGAAACTGCAAATAAACCCATAAGAGTAATTAAGGATGGGCTACCAAATCCAGCTAAAGCTTTTTCAGGAGAAAGAACACCTGTAGCTATAAATATTCCGACACATAACAAACCAGTCAATTCCGGTGCGATAGTATTTTTAATAAACAAAATTATTGACATTACTAAAACAACTACCGTTATAAACGCATCAAAATTATTACTAACTACTGCAATTAAATTCATACGAAACTTATTTAACTCAATATACCCAAAAACAATATTTCAAAAAAGTTTTCTTGGAATTATCTTTTTTTAAGAAACTTTTTAAAAATGGATTTTTTTTGAAATATCCATGAAGATGCAGATTTTAAGCTTTCCGTAATATCAGGCAACTTGGAAGCATATATAAGTCTTCTTGCCTCAAAAGCCAATTTCCCAGACAAAGTAATACCAAGCCCAGAAATTGAAGCTTCTGCTATTCCTAAGCTAATCATTTCACCATTGTCTTTAAATTCAAAGGGTAAAGGATCCTTTCCTTGAATTAAAAGTTCTAAATTATTAGCCAGATGATTTCCTTCCTGCATAGCTACTTGAGCAGTTATAGGTAAATCCTCCATTCCCTCGATAACTGAAATATCGCCAATAGCAAAACAGTTTTTATATTTTTCGATTTGCAAATTGTTATTAACTAAAATTCGTCCAAATTTTTTTACTATTTGATCAGTTTCTAAGTAAGACAAATTAGGTTTAACACCTGCAGTCCAAATAACAATATCTTTAACCAAGGAAGTTATTCCAACCTCACTAGAAATACTAATCTTAGTTTCTGAAACTTCTTTAACTGTGGAATTCAAAAAAACGTTGATTTTTCTTTTTTCTAATGCCTTCTCTGCTTGTTCTCTATTAAAAATTTTGTTTTTATTGAGGATTTCGTTTGATTTTTCTATTATTTTAATTTCAAATTGGTCTTTAAATATATCTTTAATTTTGCATGCCAGCTCGATGCCAGAGGGACCACCTCCAACTATGAATAACTTTTTATGCAACGCATTATCTTGTGATTTTTTTAAAAAAGAATTTAATTTATTTAGATCATGAACATCATTAAAAAAATAACAATTTTCATCTACACCTTTTATAAAAAAACTATTTGGAATAGATCCCGTACAGATAACAAGATACTGATAACTTAATTTTAAATCGTCAATAAATTCAAGAATATTTTCTTTGAAGGAAATCTTGGTTAAACAATTTTTTAAAAAAGTTATACCTGCATCAGAAAAAATATTTGCAAATTTTGGGCTGGCTTCCCAACTTTTTATTTCTTTACTTAAAACTTCATACATTAATGGTTTAAATATAAAGTTAGTTTCAGAATCAACCACAAGAATCGGCAAAGAAGGATTAAGATTCTTTAAATTCAAAGCAAATGTCATACCTGCAAAACCTGCTCCAACTATTACTATTGGTTTTTGTATTGATTTCATTAGAGAAATATTGTTATGCGTAAATGTATTATTAAACTAAACGAATAATTTTTAAATTGAGCGAAATAAAATTAAACTCATATCCAAACTGAATAATGATTGAAAAAATCCAAAAAGATATTCAAGCAAACTTGAGGAAATATAATCAAGAGCTAGTAGATATAAAGCCTCAAGAAATGCTTACATGGGGTTATGAAAAGTTTGATAATCAATTTGCTATTACAACAAGTTTTGGTATACAGTCATCAGTCCTTTTAGATATGGTCAGAAAATTACGTCTACAAAAAACAATCAAAATATTTTGGATAGATACAGGTTACCTTCCTCCAGAAACATACCATTACGCTGAAAAGCTTATTGATAATTTATCCCTAGAAGTTGAAGTTTTACAAAGTGAATTGTCTCCAGCAAGAATGGAGGCCAAATACGGAAAACTGTGGGAAACCAATAAAGAGAGTGATTTAGATAAGTATCATGAATTGAGAAAGATAAACCCTTTAGAAAATGGTCTAGAAAAATATGATATTGTCTGCTGGGCAAGCGGTGTTAGATCAAGTCAAACAGAAAATAGAAACAAAATGAAATTCCTAGACGTAATTCGTCAAAGACTCTCTTTAAGACCTTTATTAAATTGGACAAACAAAGATATTTTTTACTATATGGAAGAGAATAATTTACCTGCCCATCCACTTTTTATCAAGGGTTATTCTTCTGTAGGAGATTGGCATTCAAGCAGTCCCGATGGTATTGAAACAAAGGGCCGAGATACAAGATTTAGGGGGATTAAACAAGAATGTGGAATACACACTAATAATTAAATTGATCCTAGAACAATGGTCTCAGATATAAATTTTTTATTAGTAGGTAATAGTAGGCTTCATTGGGCAAAATATTCTAAAATTCAATCTAAATTCTTTCATACCAAAAAAGAGCAAAAAGTTCCAGAAAATATAGATCTTAATCAATTAATTTGGGCTTCTGTAGGAAAACTACCAAATTTTTTGCTGAAAAAAGAAAATGAAATAAAAACTAAAGATATTCAGTTATCAAATCTTCCTGATTATTTTGGAGTTGATAGAGCTCTTGCCTGTATTGCCGCTTTAAAAATTATTGATAACCCTTTCAAAAAAGATTTACTAATTGCAGATTTTGGAACAATATTATCAATAACAAAATTGAATTCAAATGGATCTATTATTGGAGGTCAACTTCTTCCAGGTTTTCTAACACAATTAAAATCTATGGAACAAAATACAAAAAATCTTAAAGTTCCCAAGAGATATGATATTCCAATCAAAGATTTTTCAATTAATACAGAAGAAGCAATTTTAAAAGGAGTAATCAACTCTCTTACTGGCGTGATTAATAGTTTATTTAATCCCGAAAAGGATATTTTAATAATCTGTGGAGGAGACTCTCAATTACTCACAAAATCTCTAAATACTCAAAAAGAAAATATTATCAATGCTCCTAATTTAGTTATGGAGGGAATGATTATTCACAACCTGTCCGTTAGAAAATTAGCTTAACCCAAGGTCTGCAATTATATGATCAGCCATTATTGCTGCTTTTACCTTTAAGTAAATTTTTTCAATGTTACCTTCAGTATCAATTAAAAAAGTATTTCTCATCATTCCCATATATTCTTTTCCCATAAACTTCTTCAGTCCATAGCTATCGTAATCAGAAGAAACTTTGAAAGGTTCAGGATCAGTTAAAAGAATAAAAGGTAAATTAAATTTTTCTATAAACTTCTGATGAGAGGATGCATTATCTTTACTAATACCAAGCACAACAATATTATTTTTTTGGAGTAAATCCCAATTCTCCTTAAAATTACATGCTTCCTTAGTACATCCTGGAGTATTATCTTTTGGATAAAAGTATAGTATTATTTTTTTACCTTTAAAATCACTAAGAGAAATTTCTTTCTCAAAAGAATCTTTTAATTTAAATTCTGGTGCTTTGTCGCCAACCTTAAGAGCCATTGAAATTATTAAATGAGTATGAATATAAAATACCAAAAATTTGGTTTTATGAGATTAAAGGTGTGCAAGATGTCGCAACTTTAGAAGAAATTAAAACTGCAAAAAACCTAACAAATTCAAGATCAAAGATTTTCTTAGAAACAAGAGCTTATTTACGACAATCACTTTCAACACTTTTTGATTTAGACCCCCTAGAAATTCCAATTAATGCTCATCCTGGAGAACCTCCAAGTTTACCCTCTGGCATGGGAAATATCAGTTTAAGTCATTGTAACGATGCCATTACTATAGTCTGGCACAAAAGCAAAATAGGGATAGATATTGAGAGAACAGATAGAGATTTTAACCATATAAAATTTGCAGAAAAATATTTTTTTCATACCAATAAATCAAACCATAATAATTATTTAACAAAAAATATGATACTAAATCAATGGTGTGCAGTTGAAGCGGCTATAAAATGGGATCATGGAAAATTAGCTAAAGATATTAACCATTGGCAATTTTTTGAAAAGCCAAAAGAGTTAATTCATAAGAAGAAAAATATACATTTAAGTTATTCACAGATTAACTTCCATCATTGGACTATCGCTTTAGCCTACGAAGAAAAAACTTCTTTTAATCCTGAGATTATTTGTTGTTCGAAAATTTTTTAGTTTTCTTTTCTTCTAAGCAGTTGTTCATATTGAGTTTTTTCCCATCCATTATTATTGGGTTCCCATATTTTTAAACCTCTTAAAGATTTGGGAAGATATTCTTGTGCAACCCAATTACCTGGATAATTATGAGGATTGACATAACTATTAGAATTATTTTTTAAATGAAGTGGAACATCAAAAGCATTGGTAGATTTGATTTTTTCAATTGCTTTAAAAATACTTTTCGTACTATTACTTTTTGGAGACATAGCTAAATATAAAGAAGCCTGCGTTAAAAAATATAATCCTTCTGGAAAACCAACTCTATCAAAAGCATCACAACAGGATTGTACAACTACTATGGCATTAGGATCAGCTATTCCAATATCTTCACTGGCAGATATGAGTAATCTTCTAAAAATAAAATTAGGATCTTCACCAGCCTCTAGCATATTCGCAAGCCAGAATAAAGTTGCATCTGGATCAGAACCTCTTATGGACTTTATTAAGGCGCTTATCACATCGTAATGATTTTGACCATTTTTATCGTAAACAATATTTTTCTTTTGAAGTGCATCCTCTGCTATTGAGAGATTAATATTGATTTCTTTAGCTTCATTTTCAGCAGTTGTTTCTATGGCCATCTCGAGCGCATTGATTACTGTTCTTGCATCTCCGCCAGAAAATTTAATTAAATGACTTATAGCATCTTGAGTTAAATAAACCTTTTTTGAATCTTTTTTTTTAGAATAGTGAGTTATGACTTTTTGTATTATTTTCTGTAAATCATTTTCTGCCAAAGGAAGTAATGTAAAAATACGAGACCTGCTAACAAGCGCTTTATTTACAGCAAAGAAAGGGTTTTCAGTTGTAGCACCAATAAAAGTTATAGTTCCATTTTCTATTGCAGGTAATAAAGCATCTTGCTGAACTGCTGTAAATCTATGAACCTCATCGATAAATAAAATTGTTTTTCTTTTTGAATTTATTAATCTATCTTTTGCATTAGCGATTTCATTTCTTAATTCTTTAATACTTGATAATACTGCATTTAACTTAATTAATTTTGAACGCGTATTAAAGGAAATAATTTCAATTAGAGTAGTTTTTCCAACACCAGGAGGTCCAGAAAAAATAAAATTACTAATCTTATCGTTTAATATTGCACTTCTTAAAAGCGAATTCTCATTCAGAATTGGTTGTTGACCAAAAAAATCCTCCAATTTCTTTGGTCTTAATTTATCTGCCAAAGGTGCATTATTTTCTATTTGAGAATAATCAGTGAATAAACTTTCTGAATGCATATTAATAAAATCAAAAAATCATTACTTTAAATTCTATGTAATTACTGTAGGAGTTTCCATTTTAGTTAGTTTTGAAATATTCAATAAAGCATCTAAATCCTTTATTAGAGGTTTCAAAGCGATCTGTGGATTTAACGAAAGATTCTGTTGAGGATCGAAAAATTTCTCAAAGTAAAGTCTTAATGTTGCACCCTTAGTTCCAGTTCCAGAAAGACGCACAATTAAACGAGAATTATCATCAAGGACCAATCTTAAACCTTGATTTTCACTTATGGAATTATCAACGGGATCTAAATATGAAAAGTTATCTGCAACTTTAACTAAATGGCCAGCAAAACTATTTCCTTTTAAATTTTCGAGCATAGAAGTTAGATTACCAAAGATTTGATTAGCAATATTTGAGGGAATTGCCTCATAATCATGTCTTGAATAATAATTCCTACCAAATTGTTTCCAATGATTCTGGATCAAATCACTTACCGAACATTTTTTCTCAGCTAAAACTTGTAACCAATACAAAACTGCCCATAGTCCATCTTTCTCTCTCACATGATTACTACCTGTTCCGAAACTTTCTTCTCCACATAAAGTAATTAAATTAGAATCTAAAAGATTCCCAAAAAACTTCCAACCAGTAGGTGTCTCGAAACAAGGTATATTTAATGCTCGAGCAACATTATCAACCGCTGAGCTGGTTGGCATGGATCGTGCTACACCTGTAATACCATCTTTATAACCAGGGACACATTTTGTATTAGCAGTGATAACTGCAAGGCTATCACTAGGATTTATAAAACATCCACTTCCTAAAATCATATTCCTATCTCCATCTCCATCGCATGCAGCACCAAAACTGTAAGATTTTTTATTTAATAACAAATCAGCCAAGTGGGATGCATAAGTAAGATTAGGATCAGGATGTAAACCTCCAAAATCTTTTAACGGGGTACCATTCATGACACAATTATTTGCAAGACCCATTTTTTCAACAAAAATATTTTTTGCATATGGGCCTGTAACCGCATTCATTGCATCAAAGATTAACGAGAAGTCTTTTTTTAAAAAATCACTAATTTGATCAAAATCAAAAATTTTCTCCATCAAATTAGAATAATCTTTTAATCCATCAATAATTTCTAAGGTAGTTTGACCGTAAGAATATGTTCCATATTCACTAAAATCAGGTAATTGAATTTTACAAATTTTATAACTAGTTAGTAATTGTGAAGCCTTAAAAATCTTATTAGTAATTATCTCAGGAGCTGGACCACCATTAGAGATATTCAGTTTCACTCCAAAGTCGCCATCAATACCACCAGGATTATGGCTTGCAGAAAGAATAATTCCACCAATAGCATTTTCTTTTCTAATTAAATGTGATGTCGCAGGAGTAGATAATAAACCGAATTTTGGAACAATAACCTTTTGAACTTTATGAGCAATGCATATTTGGACAATTTTTTCTATTGCTTCAATATTGCCATATCTGCCATCACCACCAACTACTAATGTTGAACCTTCTAAATCTTCCAATGATTGTAAGATTGCTTCAATAAAAATTTCTAAATAATGTTCTTCCTGAAACTTTAAAGTGCTTTTTCTTAAACCAGAAGTTCCTGGTTTTTGATCTAGAAAAGGAGAATTGATATTAATTACATTAACTTGAGTCATATTTTAAAAAAACTTCCAAAAATCTAACTCAATTAATGAGGCATTTCGGATGTTCTTAACATAGCGATAAACCATAATGAAGAAATTAATAATGCACTAAGAATTCCTAAGTTAACGCCAAATTTAGAAATTGTAATTGGAACTATTAGTGGAAAAGTCAATGCCCCAAATAATGGAGTGAAAGCTACAATTTTTTTCAACATCAATTTAATTTTTTAAAACCATTCAGTCTCAGCATTATCTTTTTCG
>CACAXN010000016.1 GCA_902536455.1 uncultured Prochlorococcus sp. | reverse complement strand
GGGAACATTTAAAAAATTAATTACAGAACAAATTATTGAATCACTAGAACCTATTCAGAAAAAATATAAATTATTAATTGAAGATCCCTATCAATTAAATAAAATCCTTGATGAAGGTAAGGAAAAAGCTGAAGATCTAGCAAATCAGACTTTAAAAAGAGTTAAATCAAAATTGGGATTCTTTGAAATGGAGAAATAAACTATGCCAATAATTACCTTACCTGATGGGTCAAAAAAGGTTTTCGAAAAATCTGTAACTATTCTAGAAATTGCCCAGAATATAGGCGCTGGATTAGCTAAAGCAACAATTGCTGGGAAAGTAAATGATGTTCTTCTTGATGCAACTATCCCTATAAATGAAGATTCCGAAGTTGTAATCATTACATCAAAAGATAAAGAGGGAATTGAAATAATAAGACATTCTTTTGCTCACCTTATTGGTCATGCAGTTAAACAAATTTACTCTGATATTAAAATGGCGATTGGGCCTGTAATTGAAGATGGTTTTTATTACGATATTTTTTCTGAATATAGATTTACTCCTGAAGATTTAATAAAAATCGAAAATAGAATTAATAAATTAATAAAAACAAACTATGATGTTGAAATTTTACAAGTTTCTAAAGAAGAGGCAATTAAAACTTTTAAAGAAAGAGATGAGACTTTTAAATTACGAATAATTGAAGAAATTTCTGAAAAAAGTCTCATCAATTTATACAAACACGAAGAATATATCGATATGTGCAGAGGGCCTCACGTGCCCAATACTAGACATTTGAGACACTTTAAATTACTTAAATTATCAGGTTCATACTGGAGAGGCAATAGTGAGAATGAATCATTACAGAGAATATATGGAACTGCATGGGCAAAGGAAAAAGAGCTCATTGACTACTTAACAAGAATTGAAGAAGCGGAAAAAAGGGATCATAGAAAACTTGGTAAAAAACATTCACTATTTCATATACAAGAAGAATCTCCTGGAATGATTTTTTGGCATCCAAATGGATGGACAATCTACCAAGTATTGGAAAAGTACATAAGAGAAATACTCAAAAAAAATGATTATTTAGAAATTAAAACCCCACAAGCTGTTGATAAATCTCTTTGGGAAAAATCTGGTCATTGGGAAAAATTTAGAGACGATATGTTCACTACTGCATCAGAAAATCGAACTTATGCAATAAAACCAATGAATTGTCCATGCCATATTCAAGTATTTAATCAAGGTTTAAAAAGTTATAAAGATTTACCTATTCGTCTTGCTGAATTTGGTTCTTGTCACAGAAATGAGCCCTCTGGTGCACTACACGGCTTAATGAGAGTAAGAAACTTTACTCAAGATGATGCACACATATTTTGCACAGAAGAGCAGATTCAAGAAGAGGTATCAACTTTTATAGATCTTGTTTTCGAGGTTTATAAAACTTTTGGTTTTGATCAAATCATTATCAAATTATCAACCCGTCCTGAAAAAAGGGTAGGGAGTGAAGAGATTTGGGATAAATCAGAGGAGGCTCTTACCAAAGCTCTCGATAATAAGAACCTAAAATGGGAACTCCAGCCAGGAGAGGGGGCTTTTTATGGTCCTAAAATAGAATTCTCCTTAAAAGATTGTCTTAATAGAGTTTGGCAATGCGGTACTATTCAGGTTGATTTCTCAATGCCTATTAGATTGGATGCAACTTATGTAGATATTAATAATGAGAAAAGAAATCCAGTTATGCTTCATAGAGCAATTTTAGGATCCTTTGAGAGATTTATCGGAATCTTAATTGAACAATATGAGGCAAAATTCCCAATTTGGCTTGCGCCTTATCAAATAATTTTATTAAGCATTACTAATAGAAATATTGAAAAGTGTTTAAAGTTTAATGAATTAATAAATAATAATGGTTACCGATCAAAAGTTGATATTAGGAATGAAAAAATAGGATATAAAATAAGAGAGGCAACTCTCTGGAGAGTTCCTTTAATTGCAGTTATCGGAGATAAAGAAGAGGAAATTGATTCAGTCGCTTTAAGAGCTTTGGATGGAACAAATTTAGGAATTTTCGACCTACCTAATCTATACAAATTAATGGATGAATTAATAGAAAAAAAAGGGAGAATAGAATAATTTCTAATAGATGAATTTTCTGGCTTGTGATTTAGGAGGTACCAAGGTTCTATTGGGAATATTCGAAAGAGTAATAAATGATGATTCTCCTAAATTGTTATTTAAGAAGAAATATATATCTTCTGATTGGGATTCTTTTGAACTAATCCTAGAAGATTTTCTCGAAAATGAATGCAAAAATATTACTCATCCTTCTTCTGCATGTTTCGCTGTAGCTGGTCCTTTATCTAACAACAAAGCAAAAATCATGAATTTGTCATGGAATATTTCAGGAAATAAATTAAAAAATAAATTTAAATTTGAACAATGCGAGCTAATAAATGATTTTGCAGTACAAATTTATGGAATTCCTTTCTTAAAAAAAAATCAATATTCAACTATCCAAAATGGATCACATTCTGAGGATACAAACAATGATTTGCATGCCATTGTTGGGGCCGGCACTGGTTTGGGCATTGCAAGAGGTCTAATATCAGGAAATAAAGTAAAAGTTTTAGCTAGCGAAGGGGGACACGTTGAATACTCTCCAAAGTCAGAATTAGAGTGGGACTTAAAGACTTGGCTCAAAAATTCTTTAAATATTGAGAGGATATCTTGTGAAAGGATCGTTAGCGGCACTGGTTTATCAAGAATTGCTGAATGGAGACTTAGCAAATCTGATGCCAAGAACCATCCTCTACAAAAATTTTTTAGAGAAATTAAAATTTCTGATAGTTTGAGAAAAGAGCTGCCCGAAAAAATTTGCAACCTTTCTAAAGAAGGTGATCAGCTAATGATTGAAGTTGAAAGAATTTGGTTAGGCGCTTATGCCTCTTTATTGGGAGATGTTGCTCTTCAAGAATTGTGCTTTGGCGGGTTATGGATTTCTGGAGGCACTGCATCAAAACATTTCAGAAACTTTAAATCAGATTTATTTATGAAACAATTTTTCGACAAGGGAAGATTAAAAGATATTCTTAAAACAATACCTATGAAAGTAATTTTAGATGATGAGTTTGGACTTTTTAGTGCAGCCTGCAGAGCAAAAATGCTTTTAAAAACTTAATGAGAAAAAATGTCTATTCCTGAAGTAGGTAAAAAAATAAGGGTAACAGTGCCTTCTACAACTGCAAATTTAGGGCCTGGATTCGATTGTCTTGGAGCAGCATTAGATTTGTATAATGAATTTATTTTTACAAGAATTGAAGGTGGCGGAGATAGATTTGATTTAATAATGGAAAGTACAGATGGTAATCATTTAAGAGGAGGGCCTGAAAACTTAGTTTTTAGAGCAGCTCAGAAAGTATGGGAGAGCGCAAATATGGATCCTTTTGCACTTGAAGCAAGAGTTAAGTTGGCAGTGCCTCCTGCACGCGGACTTGGAAGTAGTGCTACAGCAATAGTTGCTGGACTAATCGGAGCAAATGCGATAATGGACTCTCCATTGCCCAAAGAAAAACTCCTTGAACTCGCCATTGATATAGAAGGTCATCCTGATAATGTAGTTCCATCTCTGCTGGGTGGGCTTTGTTTGACAGCCCGTTCTTCTTCTCAAAGATGGAGAATAATTAGATGTGATTGGCACGATTCAATTAAAGCTGTTGTGGCAATACCCGCAATTCGTCTAAGCACTAGTGAAGCAAGAAAGGTTATGCCCAGGAATGTACCTATATCTGATGCAGTGACAAATATGGGGGCACTTACTTTATTACTTAATGGATTAAAAGCAGGAAATGAGGAACTTATAAAAGAGGGGATGTTTGATAAGCTACATGAACCCTATAGATGGAAACTTATTAAAGGTGGACTAGAAGTCAAAGATGCCGCACTAAATGCAGGTGCTCTAGGATGCGCAATTAGTGGAGCTGGGCCAAGTATCTTAGCTTTGTGTAAAAAAGAAAATGGTAAAAACGTCAGTCAGGCCATGGTAAAAGCATGGGAAAACTCAGGTGTAGCTAGCAGAGCACCATTCTTAAACGTTCAAACAATAGGCAGCCAATTTAGAACTATCTCTGGTAAGTAGTTTTACTTAGGCATTTTTAATGTTATAGTCTCATGCTAGTACAACTTCAACTAGAATAAAAAAATTATTCATTCAATAAATGAGTTTAGAATCTTTTCCTTGGCTATCATCTATTGTTATATTGCCTTTAATTGGGGCATTAATAATGCCTTTCTTGAATTCAAAAGAAGGAGAAGATAATACACTCCCTAGAAATATCTCATTAAGTTTTTTATTTATAGATTTTTTACTAATAATAGGCGTCCTTTTTCAGAAATTCAATACTTCAGATAGCTCTTTGCAACTGGTAGAAAGAGCTTCCTGGTTACCCTCAATAGGTTTAGAATGGTCTCTTGGCGTAGATGGGCTATCTGCGCCTTTAGTAGCTTTGAGTGGGTTAATTACATTTTTATCAGCTGCTGCAAGTTGGAAAATTAAGAAAAAATCTAATTTATACTTTGCTCTTTTGTTAGTCCAATCATCAGCACAAGCATTAGTTTTCCTTTCTCAAGATTTCCTATTATTTTTCTTAGCATGGGAACTTGAATTGGTTCCGGTATATCTTCTTATTGCTATTTGGGGAGGAAAAAAGAAATTATATGCGGCCACAAAATTTATTCTTTATACTGCTTTAGCTTCTTTATTAATTCTCATAAGTGGTTTAGCACTTGCTTTGAGTGGTGATACTTTTACTTTAAATATTACCGATTTAACCAATAAACATGTTAATGGTAGCTTAGCGTTATTATCTTACTTAGGATTTTTAATTGGCTTTGGAGTAAAACTTCCTATCTTTCCATTACATACTTGGTTGCCAGATGCCCATGGAGAAGCTAACGCACCAGTTTCAATGTTACTAGCTGGAATTCTTTTAAAAATGGGAGGCTACGCTCTCTTGAGATTTAATGTTCAAATATTACCTGAAATTCATCTTCAAATTGCACCTGCATTAATTATTCTTGGAATCATTAATATAATATACGGAGCGCTAAATGCATTTGCCCAAGATAATGTCAAAAGGAGAATTGCATGTAGCTCAGTCAGTCATATGGGTTTTGTTCTATTAGGAATTGGAGCAGTTGATGCTCTAGGGATAAGCGGAGCAATGCTGCAAATGATTAGTCACGGACTTATTGCTGCAGCTATGTTCTTTGTTACAGGCTCATTCTATGAAAGAACAAATACTCTTTCGATACCTAATATGGGTGGTTTAGCAAAGGTCTTGCCAATAACTTTTGCTTTTTTCTTAGCAAGCTCTTTAGCCTCTTTAGCTCTACCTGGGATGAGCGGTTTTATAAGTGAAATAACTGTATTTTTAGGTATAACTAGTCAAGAAGGCTTTAGTTCTATTTTCAGATCGATAACGATTCTTATTGCAGCTATAGGTTTAGTTTTAACACCAATATATCTATTATCAATGTGTAGAAGAGTATTCTTTGGCCCTAGAATTCCTGCATTAGCTACAGTAAAAGAAATGAATGGTAGAGAATTGACGATTGGTTTCAGTTTATTATTTCCTACTTTAGTGATAGGATTTTGGCCCAAAATAGCCATAAATCTGTACGAATCTTCAACCAATGCTCTCAGTCAGCAGCTTACTTTAGCTAAGTTAGTAGGATTAATTCCAATTTTAGTTAATTAATTATTTTAATAAATGGATACCTCAATTTTTAAATATGGAGAATTACCAGAATTTAAAAAATTTACTCCCGAAAACATAAGTCAACAATTTCCATTAGTACTAGAAAAGATAGCTGAAGAATTTAAAAACATTGAGAAAAATTTATCTAATTATCTAATTAATAACGATTTAAATTGGGATAACGTAATAAATCCATTAAATGAAGTCAATGAAATTCTTAGATGGAGTTGGGGGGTGATAAGTCATCTAAATGCTGTAAATAATTCTGAAAATCTTAGAGACATTTATTCAAAATTCCTTCCCGAAATTATCAGCTTGAGTAATAAATTCGGACAAAGTAAAATAATTTACAATTCTCTAGTCAAGCTTAAAGAAACAAATAACTTTGATCAAATCAAAAGCAGAATTTTAGATAAAGAAATTATTGAGATGCAACATAGAGGCATTTCACTAAAAAAAGATGATCAAGAAGAATTCAACAATATTTCAGAACAGCTTGGAAAACTATCTACAGACTTCAGCAACAATGTTCTTGATGCCACGAATAAATGGTTTTTAATATTAAATAAAAAATCTGAAGTTGATGGTCTTCCTGAAAGAGTACTTGAATTGATGGCAATTTCAGCACACAATCACTTAAAAAAAGATGAAGAAGTTGATATTAAAAATGGTCCTTGGAAATTAAGTCTAGATATACCAACTTATACTTCATTTATGACTTATGCCACCGATCGCAACCTTAGAGAGAAACTATATAAGGCATTCGTTAGTAGGGCGTCTAAAGAAGAAAAAAATAATTCTCAAATTATTGAAGAGATATTATCTCTTAGAACTAAAAAGGCTAATCTTCTCGGCTATAAATGTTGGGCGGAACTAAGTTTATCAACGAAAATGGCGAAAGAAATCAAAAAAGTTGAAAACCTTTTAGAAGAATTGAGAGAACCAGCATTCAAAACCGCAAAAATTGAATTGGAAACGCTTGATAAGTTTGCTAAAGCCTATGGATTTCCAAAATCGCAAAATATTGAGCCATGGGATCTTAGTTATTGGTCTGAACTTCTTAGAAAGGAAAAGTTTAATTTGGATCAAGAGTTTTTGAGACCTTGGTTCCCACTTAATGATGTTTTGCAAGGTTTATTTAAATTAAGCGAAAAGCTTTTTGAAATTAAAGTAGTCGAGGCAACTGATGAGGTACCTCTGTGGAATGATGATGTTTTGTTTTTTAATATCCTCAATAAAGAAGATAATAAAATAGCATCTTTTTACCTCGATCCATATTCTAGGCCCGAATCAAAGAGAGGAGGGGCTTGGATGGATGAATGTTTGATTAAAAGTAATGTCGGCAAAAAGACTCTCCCTGTAGCTTATCTTATTTGTAATCAGACTCCACCATCAAAAGATAAACCTAGTTTGATGAGTTTTGAAGAAGTTCAGACACTCTTCCATGAATTTGGTCATGGTCTTCAACACATGCTGACTACTGTAAATTTTCCTCAAGCAGCAGGTATCAATAATGTTGAATGGGATGCAGTAGAACTTCCCAGTCAATTCATGGAAAACTGGTGTTTCCACAAAACTACACTCTTGAATATTGCTAAACACTATAAAACAGGAGAAAAATTATCCGACGAAAATTTTGAAAAGCTCCTTAAGAATAGAACTTTTAATTGCGGTATGGCTACTCTTAGACAACTACATTTCGCAATAACAGACCTCAGATTACACAGTGGTATCGATCAAAACAAGGGTAAAACAGCCGATGAAATAAGAAGAGAAATTGCAAGACAGACTACTGTTATTGCCCCAATTCAAGATGATCAATTTCTTTGTTGTTTTAGTCATATATTTGCAGGAGGTTATTCTGCAGGATATTACTCCTATAAATGGGCTGAGGTTCTAAGTGCTGATGCTTTTTCTATGTTCGAAGAAGCTGATTTGGAAAACCCTGAAGATTTAAATTTAATAGGAAAGAAATTTAAAGATACAATACTTAGTTTGGGTGGGAGCTTACCTGCACTAGACGTATTTAAACTATTTAGAGGCAGAGAGCCAAAAACAGATTCTTTAATAAGGCACTTGGGTCTATCTGAAGCTACACAATAATTTCATCGATAATTTTTTTAACTACAGATTTATTTCTTACAAGATTTCTATGTTTATATACTTTTACTGATATTTTTTTTCCAAAATTTAAATTAGTCCACCAGCCAGGGAAGACCATTAGATCCCAATAAGTAAAGAAATTTATACACTCGATATCATCAAGAAAAAAATCATTCTTTTCGAGTTCTCTCAAAAAATTACTATTTATTTTCATTTCTGATATCCCTCTAAAAGGGTATTTAGGTACTAATTGAGCTATCAACGTTCCCTTGTGAGGGGAACCTATCGATATTAATCTTCTTGTTCTTTTATAGCCATTAAATTTCTGAAGCCAGTGCCTACCAATTATTCCTCCCATAGAAAATCCCAAAATATCTATTTCTTTCTCTAAACCATATTTCTCTAAAATTAGTTCATTTAATATATTTGTTAAATCAATAATTGAAGTCATTCCGTATTCATGATTAAGAGTTGGAGCAAAATATTCAATTCCAATATCTTCAAGTTTTGAAATGATAGAAGAAAAAATACTTGAAGTACTCCATAGACCATGAATCAATACAATGGGATTTCTTTTTTCCAAAACTTTTAATTATTTTCAAGAACTCTAACTATAGATACCTTCCCATCAAATCCTACAATTGGAGGATTACATTTTGTCAAAATAATTTTAATTTTAGAAAGCTTAAATTCCTCATCAATAATTTCTAAAATTTCGTTTGAGTATTTTTCGATTGTGAAACAAGATATTTTCTTTGATTGGTTTTTTAAAATTTCAACTATTTTTGAATAGTCAACTGTTTTTTTTATGTCATCATTTGTAGTTGACTCTTCAAAATCAGTCCACAAAAATATATCTAAATTAAATAATTGTCCTAATTGCCTTTCTTCATCAAGAACACCCACTCTAGCCCAAAGTTTAATATTCTCAATTTTTAAAAATGTTTCCATCTTCAAAAGTTCAAAGGTCTTTATGAGTATAGATAGCCTTCCCAGATGAAAAATGATCAACTATATTCCCATTCCCTTTTAAGAAATATCTATAAGTAACCAGACCCTCAAGACCTACAGGTCCTCGCGGGGGAAGAGTTTGAGTAGATATCCCAACTTCAGCTCCGAATCCATATCTAAACCCATCCGCAAATCTTGTTGAGCAATTATGAAAAACACCTGCGCTATCTACTATATTCATAAATTTTTTAGCATTTCTTATGTTTTCAGTAATTATTCCGTCTGTATGTTTTGAACTAAATTTTTGAATATGAGTAATTGCCTCTTCAAGATCGTCAACAATTTTTATCGACAAAATTAAATCTAAATATTCAGTTTGCCAATCCTCTATACTCGCCTCATGCTTTAACCCCAATTTAAGTGATCTTTTATCTCCAATTAATTTAACGTCATTAGAGTTAAACAATGGTATTGCCTTTTCTAAAAAAACTTTTGCAATATCTTTGTGAACTAATAAAGTTTCAATAGCATTACATGCTGCAGGATATTGAATTTTACTGTCTAAAGCGACAGCTAAAGCCATTTCCAGATTTGCCTCATTATCTATAAACAAGTGGCAAATTCCATCAGCATGGCCTAAAACAGGAATTCTTGTATTCTCCTGAATAAATTTAACTAATTCATTACTTCCTCTAGGAATTATTAAATTAATATATTTCTCAAGATTTAACATCGACATACTATCTTTTCTGCTAGTAAGTAGGCATATGGCATTTTTATCAAGACCTGATTCATGCAAACCCTTTTGCAATGCTTTTACTATTGCAGTATTTGTTAAATTTGCTTCACTACCACCCTTTAGCATTACTCCATTACCTGATCTTATTGCTAGAGAACTAATCTGCATAACAGCATCTGGCCTTGATTCAAAAATTACCCCTAGAACTCCTATTGGCACAGTTTTTCTTTCTAGGATAAGTCCTTTGGAGAGCTCTCTTTTGATTTGAACTTGATTTATAGGATCAGCCAAATCTCCAACTTTTCTTACCCCTTCAATTCCTGATGTTAATTTTTCTTTTGATAACTTTAATCTAGATAGCAAAGCCTTTGAGATTCCTTTCTTTTCTGCTCTTGTATAGTCCTCATTGTTAGCCTCTAAAATTTCTTTAGTATTTTTTTCTAGGGAATCAGCCATGTAATTTAAGGCTTTAATTCTACTGTTATTTTCAGTCTGACTTATCTTTATTGATCCCAAACGAACTTGCTTAGCTTTTGCTAAAAGATCATTACCTGGTTGTGGAACTTCAAAGATATTGGCCATAATGGTTTTCAATTAATTAAATAATAATTCAATTTAACGATTCTTTAAACCAACTTTGTTTATGAATTAATATCTAAAAAATAATTGAACTTGACTTTTCCAGTCTCCATCAGAATCATAAGAACCTAATAATTCTAAGTTTGGATTAGCTTGAAAAGTCAAAATCCCTGTAGGTGGGAGGTCATCTCTACCTGGAACAGTTTGAAAGGCAAAATTTATAGCATCGGTAAGATCAATTCCTAATTCGGCAACCCAAGCTTGAGAAGAAAATTCTTCATTAGATGATGTTTGTTCTTCATTTTCTATATCTATATTTTCATTAGAAAAAATGTTATTTAAAGAATCATTGTTTTCTATTAAAGCTGGATATAAAGATAACTGAAATCTTTCACTAAAGGCATCAGCTTTATTAAGTTGAGAAATAAATGCTCTATTTATTAAATTTGCAGAGTTACCGCCAATTAAACCAATTATTTGTGATCTGTTATAACTTGGCGTGCTCCTCAATTGGATTCTTTTATTTTCATCTTCAAAAGATAATTGATCTAAAAATCCTTCATAAGAAGCTTCAATTCTGATAAGCCTTGTATTTCCAATTCCAAATGCTCCAAATCCACTTTCATTATCATCTATATCAAGATCGCCTGAGATATTAAAATCCTTATTATTTTCACTTATAGGAATTATAGAATCAGGAACTTTACTAACCAGAGAAAAATTAATAAATGGAACCACACCACTTCTTGATGCAAATAAAATATAATTTTCTTTATTTTTATCAAGTTTAAACGGTGTAGTATATAAATTCGCTCTTCCTTTTTTAAGGTAAATCAGACCTCTGGCATTTAAATCTTTTCCTACTGCTCCATTTACATTAAGGTCTAATTTGGTATCTAAATAAGCTTCAACGATCTCTGAATATTGAAGTTTAAATTCTGGTCCGAGTTTTAACTTAAGATTATTAAAACTCAAATTTTCTAAATAATTAGGCAAGGTTTCCCCTAAAAGAACTGAGTTCAAAATTGTTTCATTTGAAATTATTTCAATATTCTCGTTGTTATTCCAATAGAGTTCTGGCCAATCTTTTTTATCTTCTTTTCGTTTAATATTATTTTCTATTTTATTATTTTTATTAGTTCTATTAAAATTAATAAATCCATTATTTAAAGATAGATTTCCTCCTAAAACAGGACTCTTAAATGAGCCACTTAAATCTATATCGGAATCTACCAGAAAATTAAAATTTTCTGTCTTTAAAGTAAATTTATTAGTTATGAAACTAATCTCTTCCTTCTTAGAATCATTTTTAGTATAAAAAGGCAAAGATCCTTTTATAAAAATATTTCCAGAACCCTCTGTCTTTGCTTCTAAATTCTTAATCTCCAAAGAATCAAAATCAAAAATTATTAAGCTATTAATTTCTTTGATTAAAGTATTGTAAAAATCAATCTCAGAATCTTTAATTACGACAAATCCATTTAATATAGGTTTATTTATAGTTCCTTTTATTATCATTCTGAGATTTAATTCACCATCCTTATAAGTAAAGTAGTTATCAGCAAAAATATCTATTAAATCAATAAATTTTTCATTACCCACAAATCTTAAATCTAATTTATCTGAATTATTTATAGGAATTGAACCTTTTATTATGATCGGAATTTTGGAGTCATTTATTAGCATTGAAAAATCAATATTAAAAATAGAATTATTAAATTCAATTAGTCCTTTATCAAATAATATTTGGTCATTTTTTATTGATGAATTATTAGAATAAATTTCACTCGAGAAAGATTTCGTATCAAGATTATAAAATAAATTCATATCCAATCCGCCAAGAAAATCTTTTGGTTGATTTAAGAATATATTTGCCGAACTTAATGGTAGATTTTTAATTTTTAAAGAGCCTTCACCTCTTAATAATCCTCCTACCAAATCAATAGAAAACTCCTCTTTATCATTCTTGTATTCATCCCTAGAGACATCAAGATATCCATTTATTTTTGCATTTAATTTGTAGTTGAGTTCTTTATCGCCATTAATAGCTATTCTCGCGTTATATCTACTTCTGAATTTACTTAAATATTTTTGCAAATTAAATTTGTCATCCAGCAAATTATTTTTTTCAATAATGTTGTTTATAAAATCTATTCTTTCTGTGAACGATTTCTTATCTTTATTTATTTCCAAATCATCCAAGATATTAGATTTTCTAGTTGGAATAACTTTTTTATTATCAAAATTAAAAATGTCAATAGCTGTTAATATGGTCCAACTCGTACTTATATTGGTAAACTCTGAATTTATTAAATTATTTTTATCTGGATCATATTCGACTTCGATTATTCCTCCATCGATTGGATATAATGAGGAGTTGACATATAAAGAATTATTTTTGAAGCTAAAATCAAATAATGAATTTGCTAATTTAATATTTCTATATTTACCTAAACTCCAGGCAAGTCGCCCATCGAGATATGACTGGTCTAATGATATTGATCCAGCACCATTAATAATTCCGTTAATTCTATCGAATTGATTTTTGCTTATTGATAATTCAAGTTCATCAATCGGAAAATTTTCTGCTCTCCAATTGTAAATATCACCATCTTTTAATATCCCTATACTCCCTTTATTTGAATTAAAAACTCTAACAAAATTTGCATTATTTATTTTAAGTTCAGAATCAAACTTAATTGAGAGAAATGAAGGAATAGGTGAATATCTATTTTTCATATTTAGCATAAATTCATTTTCTTCATTTTTTATATCTCCTTCCCATATTTCTCTAATACGGATACCTTTATAGTGAGGATAATCAACAGTAAAATTTATCGAAATATCAGGATTAATGATTTTTCCTTTGAATTCTCCTTTAGCAGTAATGAAACCCCTTATATCATTTTTCCTAAAAATGTTCAAATTAGATAATTGAGTTCTATTTATCTTAAAACTAGAATCAATATCACCAAAATTAATACCTCTTCTATCAAACCAATAAGGAATATTTCCTGAAAATTTAATATCTGGATTCAGACTATCAATATATCCAATAGTTCCTTTTAGATCAATATTATTAGAACTTTTATTTAATGGAACATTTAGATTAAAATTCGAAGTCAAAGTTCCATAATTTAAGTTGAATGAATTTCCAACTAAATTTCTATCTTTACAAAAAAAACTAGTTATATCTGAATTTATATTCTCTGATAAAGTTTCGGGTTTTATTTTTAAATTACTAAAAGAGAATTTTCCTTTACAGGATGTTTCAGTTGGTAATTTATTCAATTTAAAATTAGATTTAAATTTCCCTTTTTTAAAGCTAATTTTTCTATTCCCTATAACATATTCAGAATTCTCAAGATCTAAACCACTAGAAAATAAATCCAGCATTAAAAAGTCTTGATTTAACTTTGTATTAAATTTTAATTTTAAAAAACCTTTTCCATAAAAATTAGATTTTAAGTTTGCAATGATTTGTCTATTATTAGACTTGTAGATAATATTACCTTTTACTTTTGTTTTTAACCCTGAATTTTTAAGCTCTAGAGTCGCATATTTATTTAAATTAAAATTCAATTCGTATTTTGATTTTTTTATATCTCGATCTTTTTTATAAGATTTATCCTTTTTTAAAAAATCTCTATCTAAATTAATTTCAGCTTGGTCAAGTCTTATTTTTACTATCCATTTTTGTTTTAAAAAAGATTTTAAAGGCATAATACCTATATATACATTCTTAGCTGTAATTCCAGAATCTATATTTTTTTTGTCAATTATTTTTGAATTCCCCAGATAAAAACCTAGAAATCGAATCCCGGAATAATCACCTAAAGATACTCTTTTATTTATCAAATTCCCAACTCTATATTCAAGATTTGATTTCCTAAAGTTATAGCTATCTCTTAAAAAATTATTTAATAAAAAGGTGCCTAAAAACCCTGAGGAAAAAATCATCCCTACTAGTAGAATTTTTGTATTTAAATTTAGAGATCTAATTTTTTTCAATTTAGAACCCAAAATAGAGTAGGCTTACAAAATATAAGAAATTAATTAGGTCAAAGCCACTAAATGTCTTTTTTTGAACTATTAGAAAATACACCCAAAATTTTTGGATACTTTGGGATATTTCTTTTTTTATGTACTGTAGCAGCTTTTATATTTAACTTTGGTTTTAAATTTCGCATAATAGGAGCAACCATTTTCTCATTATTACTTTCTTTAAGCAGTTGGGCATTTATACAAAGTTATACTGAAAAAGTTATATTAGAAGGTGCAAAATATGTCCCAATTGTTTATGACAATGGGTTTGATTTGATTATTGCAAAAGCAGATGATGAATTTCCTGAAGAATCTATTGAACCAACCTTAGAACAATTATCGGAGAACCTAAGAAAGGGTAGCAGATCTGGTGCTAACGTAAAAATTAAGATAAGGAAACTTGAAAAAATTTCAGCTGGTGTAAGTAAACCAGTAGTAATAGGGGAAGTTCAGAAAAATGTCAAAATGAATTAATCCGTTAAAAAATGGAAAGTAAAACCTTTTTAGATTTTTTGCCAACTAATTTTAGACATGAGAAATCTTATTTTATTCAAAATAATCTAACTGACTTTGAAAAATTAAGTAATCTTTCAGACTTAGATATAAATGAGATACAAAGAAAATCTTCACTATGTACATTGAATAATCTAAAAAAAATTCGAGCTATAGCTATTTTTAAAAAAGAAATAGGAATTTCTCCACCGCAAGCATATTTACTTTTACATTGCGGTATATCTTCTCTTAAATCATTGTCACTATCAACCCCTTACGAATTAGAACGCAAAATTGGTAGATTAGAAAGAAATCTTAGAGTAAAAAATGAAACAGATACAACTTTTACTCTCTTAAAAGAATGGATTAAAAAAGCTGGTCAAATCGACAAATCAATAGGAAATCTTGGATAAAAAAATTTTTTAATGTAGAATTTAGAAAAAGTTAGTGATAATGAAACTTTTATTATTTTTTTTATTTTTATTTTCCAACTCTTTATACCCTGTTTTAAGTCAATCAAACTTATTGGAAACTGTAAAAAAGAATCCAAACGAAGCTAGGAATTTATGTAATAAATTTAGAGAGTTTAATTCAAAAGGCATTTCAGCTAGTTCAGATAAAGCTATAGAGTATGTATCAAACAAAAAAAAGTTAACTCCAGTTAACGCAGAGATCTTTTCTATCTACGTCATTGGGCTGCACTGCCCAGATATTATCTAAAGCCTAAATGTCTGGTTCAAGATGGTTTGACAAGTCTCTAGTACTTAGAGATGGAGTAAGACTTATATCTAGGATTTGGTTACCTAATAGTAATGGGCCATGGCCTGCATTATTGATGAGACAACCATATGGCAGGGAAATAGCTTCAACAATTACCTATTCTCACCCAGAATGGTGGGCTTCTAAAGGGTATATGGTAATAATTCAAGATGTTAGAGGTATGGGTTCTTCTGAAGGAGTTTTTAATGGTTTTTCTCAAGAAGCTGGCGATACTTCAGAAACACATGAATGGGTAAGGTCTCTAAAAGAATGTAATGGGAAACTAGGCTTATATGGTTTTTCATATCAAGGGTTTACTCAACTAACTGGTGAATTAAATTCAAAGCCGCCCGATTGTTTATCTCCAGCAATGACTGGGATGAATATCAAGGATCATTGGTGCTCTGATGGAGGAGCATTTTGGTGGCATAACAATATTGCATGGGGACTTCAAATCGCAGCACTAAAAATGAAAAGAGAAAATAAATTGCTTGAGTGGGAAAAGATAAGATTAGCCTTAGAAAATAAAAGTTATTTAAGGGAAGGAATTGATACTTTAAAAAAATATGATCCTAATAGCTTTGTTTTGGAATGGCTTCAAAATTTAAATAATGCTCGTCCATTTCAAGACTTTAAACCAATTTCAAAATGGATTAAACAACCTATGTTAATAATTGGAGGACTTTGGGATCCACATTTAAAAGGAGCCTTTGATCTTTATAAAAAATCTAAAGAGGCTGGTGGAAGCCCAGAGATAATTATTGGTAATGCGACACATCTAAATTGGTGGGAGGGATCACAAGAATCTTTATTAAAATTTTTTGATAAGCATTTAAAATCAGATGAAAACTTTAATTCTAAGAATTTTAAAGACGAGAAAAAAATATGGAATATTTCATTAAATAAATGGGAAGAATTGGATAATAAATTTCACCCCGAATTTATTTTTGGGCTCAAAAGCGATGGCAAAGCAAATGTAGAGGTTGAAGATGGAAGTCTGACCATAAATTCAAAAGGATTAGGATGGTTCACAATTGTTAATGACCCATGGAGACCTACTCCATCTGACGGTGGTCATTTAGGTCCAAATCCAGGAAAATTCAACAGAAGTATTATTGATAAACGCCTGGATGTAGGAGTTTTTCAAACCAATTCTTTTGAAGAAGATCAATATTTAAGAGGAATTCCCACATTAGAAATCCAAGTAAAAAGTGATCAGCCCAATTTCGATATCTGCCTTGCTTTATCTCTAGTTGAGGAAGGTAATGAAAAAGTGAATCAATTTTCAACCGGATTCTTAAGGGTTAAAAACTCCAAAATAAGTGAAGAATGCATTTATCAAATAACAATGCAGCCAACAAACATTTGTTTGATTAAAGATAGCAAGCTTCGCTTGTCTATATCTGCATCAGCTTATCCCGCTATTGGAGTTAATCCTGGATTTGGGGAGGGAAATGTTGGAGCGCCTTTAGCAAATCATAGAGTTATTACTCTAAGTTTTAGCCTTAATAAAACATTTATGAAAATGACCCCTTTTTTTTATAAATAATTATTTTTTTGGTTAATCATTTGATATTATTAATCCTTAATATCTACCAGTCATGATCGAGACAATTCAAGCAGACTGGATTAAATCAGAAGCTATCAACCTAGAAAATTGTTGCAATGATAATCCATTAAAAATATTAGGTCCTCATTTTTATGAAGAACAATGGGTAATAAGGGTATGGATGCCTGAGGCCGACGAAGTTAAAATAAATTTTAAAAACAATACCTATAAGGCAGAAAGCATAAATCACAAATGGCTTTTTGAAGCTATCCTGCCTGAAAATCCACATTATAATTACGAAATAAATATTGCACGAGGAGGCATCACACATACTCAACATGACCCTTGGTCATATAGAGAAGAGTGGATGGGAGAAGTTGATAGACATCTTTTTGCAGAAGGTAATCATCATCATATTTGGGAAAAAATGGGAGCACATCTCATTGAAAAAAAGAATCAAAAAGGAGTCATGTTTTGCATTTGGGCTCCAAATGCAAAATCAATCTCGATAATTGGAAATATAAATTCTTGGGATGGAAGACATCATCCAATGCAAAAAAGATTAGGGGGAATTTGGGAAATATTCATGCCAACAATGCAAGAGGGCGACATATATAAATACGAAATAAGAACACAAGAAGGTCATATTTATGAGAAAGCTGATCCATATGGGTTCCTTCATGAAGTCAGACCTCAAAATGGTTCAATAGTTTCAAAATTGAAAAACTTTAATTGGAATGATAGTTCTTGGATTTCAAATAGAGATTCTTCTAGTCAAATAAACAGGCCAATTTCAGTTTATGAAATGCATTTAGGAAGTTGGCTCCATGAATCAACAGATAATAAATATCTGGAGGACAATGGTGAACCAAGAGTACCAGTGTCTGCAGCCGATTTAAAACCTGGAACAAGATTCTTAACTTATCCAGAATTAACCAAGAAACTAATCCCTTACGTAAAAGAGAGAGGATTCACTCATATTGAACTAATGCCAATATCTGAACATCCTTTTGATGGTTCATGGGGATACCAAGTTACAGGCTGGTATGCACCAACAAGTAGATTTGGCACCCCAAATGAATTTAGAGAGTTTGTAAATAAATGTCATGAAGAGGGCATAGGCGTAATTCTTGATTGGGTGCCTGGTCATTTTCCAAAAGATAAGCATGGTTTAGCATTTTTTGATGGTTGTCATCTTTATGAACATGGAGATTCAAGAATAGGTGAACACAAAGAATGGGGAACCCTAATATTTAATTACAGCAGAAACGAAGTAAGAAACTTCTTAGTAGCCAACCTCGTTTATTGGTTTGAAGAGTTTCATATTGATGGCATAAGAGTAGATGCTGTAGCTTCAATGCTTTACAGAGATTATCTACGTCCAGATGGAGAATGGATACCCAATGAAAATGGTGGGAATGAGAATATAGAAGCCGTTAAATTTCTTCAACAGGCTAATCATGTACTCTTCCAACACTTCCCAGGTGCACTTTCTATCGCCGAAGAATCAACAACTTGGCCAATGGTAACCAAACCAACTGACATGGGAGGGTTAGGGTTTAACTTGAAATGGAATATGGGATGGATGCACGATATGCTTGATTATTTTGAAATAGATCCTTGGTTTAGGCAATTCCATCAAAACAGTGTAACTTTCTCAATTACATATAACTATACAGAGAACTTTATGCTTGCACTTAGTCATGATGAGGTTGTCCATGGGAAAAGTCATCTTTTGCATAAAATGCCTGGCGATGACTGGAAGAAATATGCAAATACTCGAGCATTACTAACTTATATGTGGACCCACCCTGGTAAAAAAACTATATTTATGGGAATGGAATTTGGGCAAAGACAAGAATGGAATGTTTGGGATGATCTTCAATGGGAGTTACTAGAATTTGAGCCTCATAAAGGTATCAGAAACTTGATTGATGACCTAAACGTTCTTTATAAAAATGAACCTGCATTATGGAAAAATGACTTTGATCCTTACGGATTCCAATGGATTGATTGTAATGACAAATCCAATTCGGTTATAAGTTTCATGAGAAGAGAAAACGATACCAATGAGTGGCTTGTTATA
>CACAXN010000015.1 GCA_902536455.1 uncultured Prochlorococcus sp. | reverse complement strand
GGCACAACATGTTTACATTTGCCAAAAGCACATTCAATTGTAAAAGTTTTAAGAGTTCTATTAAATAATCTTCTTGATGAAGGAGTTTTAATAACAGAAACTAATGTTCCTCAGAAGGAGAATTTATCTTATCTTATTCCAGATGATGAGGCCCATATGGCATATAATTTTCCATTGCCTCCTCTTCTCCTAGAAGCAATTATTACTTCAAGAGCTGATATTCTTAATTCATGGATTTTTGATTGGCCAAATTTACCAGATGATACTACTCTTTTTAATTTCACTGCATCACATGATGGTGTAGGGTTAAGAGCTCTAGAAGGTTTAATGAATGAGGATAGAATTAAAGATTTATTGATTAATTGTGAGAAAAGAGGGGGACTAGTAAGCCATAGGCGCTTATCAAACGGGGAGGATAAACCATATGAATTAAATATTAGTTGGTGGAGCGCAATGGAAGATTCAGGTAGAGATTCTAATCGATACCAATTTGAGAGGTTTATCTTGACTCAATTATTAGTAATGGCTTTAAAAGGGGTTCCTGCTTTTTATCTGCCAGCATTACTTGCGTCTGAAAATGATATCAAGAGTTTTTCAATGACAGGTCAAAGAAGAGACCTCAATAGAGAAAAATTTAAATTAGAAAATCTTTTATCTGTTTTAAATAATCCTGAATCTAATGCCAATAAAAACATAAAATATCTTCGTAATGCTATGAATTTCAGATCAGAATTAAAGCAATTTCACCCCTGTTCGAAAATGCAATGTTTGTCCAAAGGTAGAAGCGATATTGTAGTAATTAAAAGAGGTAAAGGATCTGACTCAGTTTTTGCAATCCATAATATGACTGAAAATAAAATTAATTATCAACTGAATGATAATGATCTTCCCGAAATAATAGAAGATGATTTTAATATGAGAGATTTCTTTACATCTAATAAATATAACTGGAAAAATATTAGCCTCGATCCTTTTCAGGTTATTTGGCTAGGTACTTTATAAAATGATTGATAATTCTTCTTTTTGGGTTGTAAGTGATGTAGATGGTACTTTAATGGACCACTCGTATGATTTAACACCTGCTAAAGAAACTATAAAAAACCTACAAAAATTGTCCATTCCTGTAATTCTTTGTACAAGTAAGACAGCAGCTGAAGTAAAAGTAATTAGGGATGATTTAAATCTAAAAGACCCTTATATTGTTGAAAACGGTGCAGCAATATATGGAGAATCTCTTAAAAAGGTTAATGGACAAATTATTCTTGGGAAAAAATACGAAATTCTTGAAGAAATCTTAAATATTATTTCTAAAGAAATTGATTATAAACTTATTCCTCTAAATAATCTCACTGATAAAGAAGCAACCAAGCTTACAGGATTAAAAGGTAACTCATTGAACTTAATGCGTGATAGACATTGGAGCATGCCTTTTTTAAATCCACCAAGTTTTTTAGAAGATAGAATCAAGAACTGTTGTAAAAAGTTCAAAGTAGAAATTTTTAAAGGAAATAGAATGAGTCATTTATTATCGAAAGATTCTAATAAAGGAAAAGCAATAAATGCCCTAAAAAAATACTCATGTAATCAAAATATTAAAATTATAGGTTTGGGCGATTCTCCAAATGATTTACCTTTACTTTTAAATTCAGATATTAGAATCGTTATACCAAGTATGAATGGACCTAATTTGAGCTTATTAGATCAATTAAAAGATTTTGATTTCACCTTAGCTTCTGAACCAAATGGATATGGTTGGAAAATTGAAATTAATAAATTAATAAATAAACTTGAACTAGTTTAAAAACGTGAAAGATTTAAATATTAATTTTCCACTTGATAAATTTGAAAAATTAATTATTGACGTAGGTTGGGAATCCTTGGATGATTGGATTGCCTTTTGTAATAATCAAAAAAAGATTCTATCAATTGATCAGTTTTGGAATAATAAAGTAAATGATGATTGGATTTGGGGTCTGGCTTTACCTCTTTTGTCTCAGGCTTATAAATTTCGAAGAAATTTTTCTGATAGAAAAATTATCGGGATTTCAGCTTTACCTGGAACTGGGAAAACAACTTTAGGTAAATGGCTTGAAGCAATATCTTTAAAATTAAATTTCAAAATAGCTGTTATTTCAATTGATGATTTTTATCTACCTTCAGATGAAATGAAATTGGCAATTAAAAATAATCCTTGGGATGTATCAAGAGGTTTTCCTGGTAGTCACTCTGTAAAATTAATGTATGAAAAATTATTAGGTTGGAAAACAAATGGAGAGTTAAATGTTCCTGTTTTTGATAAATCTTTAAGAAATGGCTTGGGGGATAGATCTCATTGGAGATCAGATAATCCTGATATATTAATCATTGAGGGATGGTTTTTGGGAATAGAACCCTTATCTATAGACATAAATGATCTACCGAAAAAATCATTACAGCTTAATTCCCATGAATTATTATATAGATTAAAAATTCAGGAAAGTCTAAAAGAATATCTTGATGTTTGGAATTTAATAGACAATATCTGGCATTTAAAGCCTATAAAGTTTGAATATATGAATCTGTGGAAATCTAATCAAGAAAAACAAATGTTTTTACAAAAAGGTAATGCACTTCAGGATGAAAAATTATCTAATTTTTTGAGAATGCTCAATGTTTCCATTCCCCATAAAAGTTTTGATGATTTAAAATCTTACGCTTTGTTATTAATTGATCAAGATAGAAGTTTATTTGAGGCAAGATTAAATTCCTAATATTTACATAATTTTTTTTCAGTATTTTTTTATACATTTTTGTTAGCTCTAAATAGTGTTTAATTGTATTCATTTGTTGTTTAGGGATGGTTGAGTTTTCTTACAAAAACGAAGGTAGTAGAATGGTTGTTTTGAGATGTATTGGTCCATCAAACTTTTTCCTAGAGAGAGTTTTATTCCCAACTGACATTCTTACTTTTATGGCTCCAAACGACTCAAGAGTTGAAATTTGGGGAAATGAATTATATGGCCCTAAATTAGAAGAGAGAATAAGAATTTCCTCAGAAAATGAAGATTCAACTTTAGTAGCATAGAAATAAAATACTTAAATTGTCTTCGAGTCACAATTTTTTACAAATACTTATTTTTTATTGATATTATCAAACTAGATTAGTTCCTTATGATGTATCATTTTTCCTCTTTTGCAATAGGAGGCTTCGTACCCTCTGCAGCTATAGCTGGAGTTTTACTTTTAGTTGGTTTAGGTGCCTTTTTCTATCTCGGCATCAAAGGCCCTACCGATTACTAAATTTGAGTTTAAATATTGTTTTTTTAAATTGATAAACTCAACTTTCTAATTATGGATTTAACAACAATTTTATTTATCTTAAGTTTACCATTCGTTTTATTAACAATTTATTTTGGAACAAAAAATGATTTTTATGAAAGTGAAAATTATAAAGGCGATGGTTGCGCACACGATGTGAAAAGATAATTTTATTTGTTCCTCCATTAAATATTTCAAATTATTTTTTGGAGTACTGTTTATTTTTTTTATATTTATTCCTTATTTTTTACTAGTCTTTAATCATTTCAATCTTCAGAAACACCTTTTAATAAGGCTAATTTAGTTCTAATTACTTCTTCCCTCTTTCTAATTACTTATATATAAAAATAATCCAACAATTGGATTTCTAACAAGTAGGTATTGGGAAAAGAGAATAAAAATTAGTATTAAAAATAAATTTATCCATTTGATCATATTTTCTTTTAAGTATTCAACGTTAATTTCTATTATTTAAATTGCTAATACTTAATTAGATAATTTAAGTGTTTTATTGGATTATTTAGAATTTTTTTTATATGGCATAATTCAAGGTTTAACAGAATTTATTCCTATAAGTAGTACCGCTCATTTAAAAGTTATATCTCTTATTTTAGGAATTGATGAACCAGGCCCCTCTTTGTCTGCAATAATACAATTTGGCAGTGTTTTGGCTCTAATTTACTATTTCAGGAAAGATATTTTTAATTTAAGAATTCAATATTCAAAAAAGTTTGTTGATAATTTATTACATGAAAGATTACTAAGGTCCGTTTTTATAAGTACTATTCCAATTATTTTGCTTGGTGGAATTATAAAAGTATTTGTTCCTAGTTTTATTTATGGGATACTTCGTTCAAATTTATCAATAGCAATAGTATCTTTTCTTATGGCAATCTATATGTTCTTAGCAGATAGTTCTAAAAAAGGTACTATAAATTTAAAAAATTATAAGTATTCAGATAGTTTTTTGATAGGTCTTTTTCAAGCATTGGCTATTTTTCCTGGTTTTTCAAGATCCGGTGTTACTATTTCTACTGCTTTAATATCAGGTTGGGAGAGAGCTGATGCTGCAAAATATTCTTTTCTTATAGGTATTCCAGCTATTTCTCTTGCTGCAGTTGTTGAATTCTTTTCTTCTCTCAACAAATTTTCCGCATTTAGTTTTCTACCTCTTACCCTTTGTCTTGTCACGACATTTTTATCTTCTTTATTAGCTATTGATTTCTTATTAAAGTATTTTTCCTCAAATGGATTGAAAATATTTATTATTTATCGTGTTTTATTAGGTTTTGTAATTCTTTTGAATTTATAAGTCTTTAAAAAAAATTTGTATTTGTGTTAATGTTTAAAAAAATGAGATCTAATGCATATTTTTATATCTTTCCAGTTAGGGGAGGTAGAAGTTTCAAACCTAACCATATTGGTTTTAACTTTTTTTTCATCTTTTACTTTTATAGCTGTTGGCATAAGCTCATATAAACTATATAAGTCTCTTATTAATGATGACAATAATTGATCGGAACGGCGGGATTTGAACCCACGACCCCCACTACCCCAAAGTGGTGCGCTACCAAACTGCGCTACGCCCCGTAATACTAATATAAATAAAAGATAAATTTAAATGTTATTCTCGATAGGTTTGTTATCAGATCTCAATACACATTTATCAACTTCCCAGTTAAAGTTTTCCCATACATAGTTTTTTAATTTGTAATTACTTCCGGTGAAGTTTCCTAGATTAACTTTTGTTGGCGACGCAGAACAATATTGTCGGCTACCTTCTGATGCCAGATATTGTTGATGATATGCTTCTGCATAAAAATAAGAATTAATCATTTTTATTTCAGTTTCAATTAAACCAATATTTTTTTTATTTAATTCATTTTGATAATGTTCTTTACTGTCTAATATGATTTTTTTGTTATTCTCATTTTTATAATAAATTGCTGACCTATATTGAGTTCCCATATCATTACCTTGTCTATTCTTTTGCGTCGGGTTATGACATTCCCAGAACATTTTTAGTAAATCACTTATATCTATTTTATTTTTATCCCAGACAACTCTTACAACTTCTGAGTGACCAGTTAAACCTGAACAAACCTCATAATATGTTGGGTTATTTTTTTCACCACCAGCATACCCAACGGAAGTAGTGACAACTCCTGGAAGTTTCCAAAAACATTTTTCAGCGCCCCAAAAACAACCGCATCCAAAGAATATTTCATCTTCATGCAGATTAGGTTCTTTTTTTATATCTGTTTTTAAAATTCTATGATCTGAATTAATATCTTTTTTTAAAGTTGGCCCATCATTATTCATAATGCTTTTTAGGAATTCAAACATAACTTAAATTTAAATATAATAACTTAAAAAAAAACTTTTAGCTCTTTATAATGTTTGTGGCAAGTTCTCTTTCCCAGAGTTGTTTATATAGGCCGTTTTCTTTTACTAATTTTTTATGAATACCTTCTTGTACTATTACTCCTTTATCAATTACTAAAACGCGATCACACCTAGCAGCAACAGAAAGTTGGTGGCTAATCATTAAGATGGTTTTATTACTTCTTTCCCTCATTTCATCTATTATTCTTGAAGCTGTTTTATTGTCAACGCTCGCTAAAGCATCATCAAGAACGACTATAGGAGAATCCACAAGCAAGGCTCTACCAAGTGCTGTTCTTTGTCTCTGTCCACCGCTAAGTGTAATACCTCTTTCCCCAACAATTGTTTTAAACTTTTGAGGAAAATTATTTATATCATCTATTAACCCTGCTTTTATAGCGCTTTTTTGAACTAATTTTTTAGAAGCATTTGGTTCTCCAAAACGTATGTTTTCAGAAATTGTAGAAGTAAATAGGAATGCTTCTTGAGGAACGATTGCAATATTTTTTCTTAGATCACTTAATTTAATATTTTTTATATCAATATCATCTAAAAATAATTGACCTTTGGGTATTTCAATAGTCCTTCCTAGAGACTTCGCAAGTGTTGTTTTGCCACAGCCTACAGGGCCTACTATAGCAATAAGTTCTCCTGGCTTAATTTTGAAATTGAGACCATTAAGTGAATTAAATTTTGATCCTGGATATCTTATAGTTAGGTCTTTTGCTTCTAAAGATCCATTTATGTTTTTCTTTAAGTTTTTAGTGTCTGTTCCATCTACAATATTAGGATTATTCTGTAAAATTTCTTCTACACGGTCTAAACTTACTTGACCGAGTTGAAAAGTATTCAATGTAAAACCAAGGAGAGCTGTAGGAAAAACAAGTCTTTCTACATAAAGAATTAAGGCTACTAATCCACCTATGGAAATGAATCCATTCTCTAATTGAAAAGTTCCTAATCCTAATAAAATTAATAAAGAAATTGACGAAATGCCTTGTAATAGTGGGAATAAAGTACTTGCTGTTCTTGCAAGTTTTATAGCTGCATTTCGATAGGCTTTGTTATATAAATTAAATTCTTTCTTCTCTGCTATTTCTTGTGCATAAATTTTGATAGCGCTAATTCCAGATAGATCTTCTTGTATTAGATCACTAAGTTTGGATAATGACTCTTGTTGAACTTTTCTTTGGTTTACCATTCTACCGCCAAATAAGGATACAATTCCGAGGATTAATGGAAATATCATTAAAGCTGATATTGTTAGTGTTTTATTAATTGCATACATCGATGGAATAGTTAGTGAATAAGCTAAGACAATGTTGCATAAACTTAAAACCGTAAAACCTAAAAGTCTTCTTATGTTTTCAACATCGCTTGTAGCTCTGCTAATTATGTCTCCACTTCCTTTTTTTTGTATCCATTCTGGATCCTGAATAAGTAAATGATCAAAGAGTTTCTGGCGAAGATTTACCTCTACTTTTCTACCTATCCCAAAGACAATCTGTCTTGAAAATAATCTGATTAAACCCATACAAGTTGCTAATAAAATTAACCATAATGATTTGGAAATTACAAAATCAGAGGAAAAACCTATTTGTAGTTGGTCAATTATATTTTTTACTTCTAAAGGTATTACTACGCTTAATATATTTACTATTAAGAGAGCTAAACTCCCATATAAAAATTCTTTTTTGTACGGTCTTAGATATTTAGATATTACTTTAAACTTTAAATTTTTCATTTAATTTTGCCGATATGATTAAGATAATGTTTCATTTTTAAATATGTGAGCTAATTTGATAAATGATTTCGTATTTATTCATGAGTAACGAACAAACTCATCCCTTACATGCAACAGACAAGAATATTTTAGATTCTCTTATTACTAAAAAAGAACCAGAAGATATTGATTTTATTAATTTGGCTAGATTGATTAATCGTTATAATGGTTTTCCAGGGGAAATTGAAATCAAGAATGATATAGAAAAAATTTTAAAATTTTGGAAAATCACAAAAAATCAACTTTTTTCAAATACAAAAAAAATTTGGTCAAAAAGCTTCAGACCTACAAATACAAATAAAGATTTAGTTGGGTCAAGTTTTGATACATCAAATTAACCTTTGTCTACATATTCTTTTTTAAAATAAATGTCTTCTAAACTTTCGAATTCCAAAATCCTAGATATCTTGTTGGATGGACAAAATCTCGATGATCCTACGTCTAGATTGTTAATGCAGAGATGGCTTAAAGATGAAATATCTGATGTTCAAACAGGGGCTTTTTTGAGTGCTTTGAGGGCTAAGGGTTGTTCAGGAGTTGAATTATCTTCTATGGCTGAAGAACTTTTAAATGTTTGCCAATTGCCAGTAGTAAGACCAAATTTGTATATGGTAGATACATGTGGAACCGGAGGAGATGGAGCTAATACCTTTAATATTTCCACTGCAGTAGCATTTGTAGCTGCATCTTGCGGAGTAAATGTTGCTAAGCACGGAAATAAGAGCGCAAGTGGAAAAGTTGGCTCTGCAGATGTCTTATTGAATCTTGGTTTGAATTTAAATTGTTCATTAAAAAAAGTAATATCTGCCGTTGATGAGATTGGAATTACTTTTCTTTTTGCACCTGTTTGGCATAAATCATTAGTTAAACTTGCTCCATTGAGAAAGAACCTTGGAATAAGGACTGTATTTAATCAACTTGGCCCTTTGGTAAATCCTTTAAGACCTGATGCGCAAGTACTTGGTGTTGCCTCTGAGGATCTTCTTGAGCCTATGGGGAGTGCGCTATTAAAAATGGGGATGAATAGAGCTATTGTTGTTCATGGTTCTGGCGGCCTTGATGAGGCCTCACTTCAAGGAGAAAATAAATTAGTTTTTGTTGAAAAAGGAAAACTCCGATTTTCAAGAATAAATATCTCTGATTTTAATCATGACAATATTTCAAACGATAAGCTCGTTGTTTCAGAAAGTTGTGAATCGAATGAGAATATATTAACGTCTGTCTTAAATGGTTCTGGAAAAAAATCGCATAAATTAGTTTTAGCCTTGAATGCTGCATTAGTCCTCTGGGCGGCTGGTATTGAGGATAATCTTCATGAAGGTTTTAATAAAGCTTTATTTTCAATCAATAATGGTAATCCCTGGGAAAAATTTTTACTCTTAAAAAAGCATTTATCCTCAGACGAAGTAATTTCAAATTGATGAATAATTCTTATAAGAAAAACGCAAAATTAGTTTTAAGTAATGGATTTACATTTCATGGATTTTCTTTTGGAGCTTTAGGTACTACATTTGGTGAAATTGTATTTAATACAGGAATGACTGGATATCAGGAGGTTATTACTGATCCAAGTTACTACGGGCAAATATTAACATTCACTTATCCAGAAATTGGAAATACTGGTATTAACCATGAAGATTCAGAATCAAGTATTTGTGTAAAGGGAATTATTGTAAGAAACTATTCAACAAATACTAGTAATTGGAGGTCAATAGGAAATTTTAATCAATGGTTAATTGAGAAAAACATCATAGGTCTATATGGAATTGATACAAGGGCTCTTGTTAAAATTTTAAGATCTAATGGCTCAATGAATGGAGTTATTACTTCTGAAAATAAAACCGTAGAAAGTTGTTTAAAAATTGCAAAAGAAACGCCAGTAATGGAGGGTTTAAATTTATCTAAGGAAGTTTCAACTAGGCAACAATATTTATGGAAAAACACTACAAAAACAAATTTTGATATTAGAAAAATATTTTCTGAAAAGCCTAATAAATTAAAAGTAGTAGCCATTGATTTTGGAATAAAAAAATCAATTTTGAATAGACTTGTCTCCCATGGCTGTGAAGTTTTAGTTTTACCTTATCAATCTTCTTTTAATGATGTCCTATCTTACCAACCTGATGGTATATTCTTCTCAAATGGTCCAGGTGATCCTTCATCTGTTTCCGAAGGTATAGATTTAGCAAGATCTCTTATTGAACATGGTGAAATACCTATGTTTGGTATATGTCTTGGTCATCAAATATTTGGTTTGGCATTGGGAGGTTCAACTTATAAACTACATTTCGGACATCGTGGTCTAAATCATCCTTGTGCAAATAAGAATAAAATTGAAATAACTAGTCAGAATCACGGTTTTGCTATCGATCCTAATTCACTATCAGAAAAGAAAGTCAAAGTAACTCACTATAACCTTAATGATAATACTGTTGCCGGATTGGAAGTTAATAATAAGCCAATATTTAGTGTTCAGTACCATCCCGAAGCAGGTCCCGGTCCACATGATTCAGATTATTTATTTAAAAAATTTGTTTCTCTAATGTTAGAAAGATGTTGACATATTGTTTTCATTTGATTTGATAATTACATTTGCTACATTAATTTTTGGAGGAATTAGATCATAGAAGATTTCCAAAAGCTAACGGTTTCATTGAGAGGAAACCTCGATATAAAAGCAAATATTGTTGTTTTTACTTTTAAAGGTCAACTTGATGCCTTTTCAGAAAAACAATTTAAGACTTTTGTCACTAATAATTTAAAAGATGAGTTTCCCTTCGTTATTGATCTTACAAAAATTGATTTTCTAGATTCTTCAGGTCTTGGAGCTCTTGTTCAAACAGCTAAAGAATGTAAAAAATTTAAGTTAGGTTTTTCAGTTGTTGGAAATTCTAGAGTTGCTCAAACTATTAAACTTGTACGATTAGGAGATTTTCTTAACTTAAAGTCGAGTCTTGAAGAAGCATTGATTTATTTAAAAGATTGAATTATTGGATTCAAAACTTGGCTCCATATGGATCTCCTGAAGAAATAGGTGTTATTCAACTTGCATGGCTTGGGGATTCTGTATGGGAGCTTCATCAAAGACTAAAGCATGTTCATTTGCCTCTAAAAGCAAAAGAACTTCATTTGTCAGTAGTTAACGAAGTAAAAGCAATTTCTCAATCAAAATCATTAAGTCAAATTGAACATTTATTAAATGAAAATGAAATAGATTTAATAAGACGTGCTAGAAATAAAATCAAGAGACATCCAAAGTCTCTAGACCCTACCACATACTCACGAGCTACTGGTTTTGAAACATTAATCGGTTGGTTATTTCTAAAGGATCCTCAAAGATTATCAACTCTTTTTGAATATCTAGAAATTAAAATTCAATAAATCTATGAAAAACTCATCTAAAAATAATTTTTCAGAAAAAAAAAGCAATCCTAATAAAAAAAATTCTAACTCAAATTTTTTTTCCAAAAATAATAATTCTTCCAAAAAAAATAATAGAACTTTTTCAAATTCTCATAAAAATAAAGTTTCTAGCAAATTAAGTGAAAGTGATAAAAGTAACTTCTCATCCTTTAAAAGAACAAAACTTACATTTAAACCTAATTTTGAAATTTCTAGTAAAGGTACAGATATTTATCAAGAATTTTCAAATAAAAAAAATTTTGATGATTGGATATGGGGTAAACACTCAGTTTATGAAGCCCTTACCAAAGGAAGAGCTATTAACAGGATTTGGTGTACATCAGAAATTTTATCTTCAGAAAAATTTTATATTTTACTAAAGCAAATTAAATCAAATGGAGTTCTCATTGAAGAAGTCTCTTGGAATAGACTTTCACAGCTGACATGTGGAGCATCGCATCAAGGAGTAGTATTGCAGTTAGCTTGCTCTAAAACAATATCATTGAATAATTTAATCGATTTTTCTAAAAAGAATTGTTCAAATCCGATTATTCTTGCTTTGGATGGAATTACTGATCCACATAATGTTGGGGCAATTATAAGATCAGCAGAAGCTTTTGATTGTAAGGGTATAATTATTCCTCAAAGAAGATCGGCTGGCTTAACAGGAACAGTTGCCAAGGTTGCTGCAGGTGCTTTGGAACACTTGCCAGTAAGTAGAGTAGTTAATTTAAATAGGTCACTTGAGGAGTTAAAGAAAAATGGTTTTATTACTATCGGATTATCTGGAGATGGGCAAATGTCGATTTCAAACTTTAATGAAAAATCTCCGATGGTAGTAATTGTCGGATCAGAAGATAAAGGTATTTCTTTGCTAACTCAAAAAAAATGCGATTTTTTATTGAAAATACCCCTTAAAGGTAAAACATCAAGTTTAAATGCCTCTGTGGCTGCTGCAATATCACTTTTCCAGTTAACGAGTAAATAAGATTCTCTGTTTAAAAACCTTTTAATTAATTTAAATTGAATATTGTTGTTTCAATACATTTATTTAATTAATGAAAATTTATTGAATTTTTTCTACAAAATTGTATAGAATTTGACAAGAATTAATGGTCTAAAGATCTATTAAATTGATTAGAAATTTTGGAAACAAACTCGGATTAGCTTGGTGGGCTAAGATTGAGACAAATCAACCTAATACTACGTATTGGTATGGACCATTTATTACAAAACGTAGCTTAAAAGAAAATATGTCCGATTTTATCAAAGATCTCTACGATGAAGGTTCTACTAATATCAAACATACTTTAGTTCGTTGCCAAAAGGAAGAACCATTAACTTTGTGACATTAGTTATTTTTTAAGAATCGAGTTGAGAAATGAATTTTAATTCTTTAAGAAAGGAAATTAATAGTAAAAATGCATCTGTTAAGGAATTAGTAAATGAATTTTTTTTAAAAATTGATTCTAAAGACCCTTTAATAAATTCATATATTTGCACTACAAAAGATAATGCAATCGCACAAGCTGAAAAAATTGATAAATTAGTGCGTAATGATGAAATACTTCCTCCTCTAGCAGGAATTCCAATTGCAATTAAAGATAATATTTGTACTAAGGGAGTTGCAACTACATGTGCAAGTGAGATGCTCAAAAGCTTTGTGCCACCCTATGAATCTACAGCTTCAAGTAATTTATTTTCTTCAGGTTGTATTTCTTTAGGCAAAACTAATTTGGATGAATTTGCCATGGGTAGTTCAACAGAAACATCTGTTTTTGGTGTAACATCAAATCCCTGGGATATTAATAGAGTGCCAGGAGGAAGCTCAGGAGGAAGTGCTGCTTCAGTTGCTGCTGGATTTTGCGCGGCTGCGATAGGCTCTGATACAGGAGGTTCAATAAGACAACCAGCTTCTTTTTGTGGTGTTGTAGGACTTAAGCCTACTTATGGCAGAGTTAGTAGATGGGGGTTGGTAGCATTTGCTAGCTCTCTTGATCAAATTGGACCAATTACAAATACTGTCTCAGATGCCGCTGAAATTCTTTATTCAATATCTGGTAAAGATCCCTTAGATTCGACATGTCTTGATAAACCAGTACCAAATTTTTTGAATGAATTAAATAAATCTATCAAAGATTTAAAAATTGGAATCATTAAAGAGTGCTTTGAACATCCTGGTCTTAATACAGAAGTTAAAGAATCTGTTCTTTCTGGAGTTGAGAGATTCAAAAGTTTAGGAGCAGAAATAATTGAAGTTGAATGTCCTCGTTTTAACGATGGAATCGCTACTTATTATGTAATTGCCCCATCTGAAGCATCTGCAAATTTAGCTAGATACGATGGAGTTAAATATGGTTATAGATCGAACAAAGGTTCTAATCTCATAGATATGACCTCAAAAAGCAGAGCTGAAGGATTTGGAGATGAAGTACAAAGAAGAATTTTGATAGGAACTTACGCTTTGTCAGCTGGTTATAGTGATGCCTATTACAAGAAAGCACAAAAAGTTAGAACACTAATAAGAAAAGATTTTGATAATGCTTTTGAGAAAGTTGATATTTTACTAACCCCCACTTGTCCAACTACAGCTTTTCTGAAGGGTGATTTTGTTAATGATCCACTTTCTATGTATTTGTCTGATCTTCTGACAGTTCCAGCTAATTTAGCCGGATTGCCAGCTATCAGTATTCCTTGCGGTTTTGATAATAAAGGCTTACCTATAGGTCTTCAACTAATTGGTAATGTATTAGAAGAAGATAGAATAATGAATGCTGCAAATATTTTCGAATTAGATGCTCAGGTAATTAAAAATAGACCTGCATTCTAAATTTGTATTAATAATTAATTTGTAATCACAAAGTATAGATTTTTTTAAAATTTTCTCTATTTTATATATATAAATTGATTTAGTATGGGTTTCGTTCCGCTTCATAATCATAGTGATTACAGTCTACTTGATGGAGCAAGTCAAATTTCTAAAATTGTAGAAAGAGCCTCTGATCTTGGAATTGATTCTATTGCTCTGACAGATCATGGAGTTATGTATGGAGTTCTTGATTTGGTCAAGAAGTGTAAAGAGAAAGGTATAAAGCCAATTATTGGTAATGAAATGTATGTAATTAATGGTTCAATTGATGATCCTCAACCTAAAAAAGAAAAAAGATATCATTTGGTGGTCCTTGCAAAAAATCATACTGGATATAGGAATCTCGTAAAGTTAACAACCATTAGTCACCTAAATGGGATGAGAGGCAGAGGAATTTTTTCTAGACCATGTATTGACAAATTCCTTTTAAGTAAATACAGCGATGGTCTTATTATTTCTACTGCATGTCTTGGAGGAGAGATACCTCAAGCCATCTTGAAAGGAAGATTAGATGTGGCAGAGGATATTGCTCTTTGGTATAAAAAATTATTTGCAGATGATTTTTATCTAGAAATACAAGATCACGGCTCTATTGAAGATAGGATTGTTAACGTAGAATTATTAAAAATTGGGAAGAAGCATAAAATAAAAGTTATTGCGACAAATGATGCTCACTACATATCCAATATGGATGTTGAATCACATGATGCTTTACTTTGTGTCTTGACAGGGAAACTAATAAGCGATGAAAAAAGATTGAGATATACCGGTACAGAATATATTAAAAGTGAGAACGAAATGCTTGAACTTTTTAGAGATCATATAGATGATGAATCAATTAAAGAGGCAGTGAACAATACTGTAGAAATATCTGAAAAAATTGAAGTATTTGATCTGTTTGGTAAATACAGAATGCCAAAATTCCCTCTTAAGGAAGAGAAAGATTCATTTTCTCTCTTAACGCAATTATCTAATGAAGGTCTTTTAAAAAGGCTTAAAAAAAACAATCTTACGGAAGTTGATGATTGTTATAAAAATAGACTTTCTACGGAATTAAAAATTATAAAAGACATGGGTTTTCCTGATTATTTTTTGGTAGTTTGGGACTATATCAAATTTGCCAGAGACAACTCAATTCCAGTAGGGCCAGGTAGAGGTTCTGCTGCAGGTTCACTAGTAGCATATGCTCTTCAAATCACAAATATAGATCCTGTTGAGCATGGATTATTGTTTGAGAGATTTTTAAATCCTGCAAGAAAATCTATGCCAGATATTGATACCGACTTTTGTATCGATAGGAGAAATGAAGTTATTGATTATGTTACTAATCGATATGGAGAGGACAAAGTTGCGCAAATAATTACTTTCAATAAAATGACTTCTAAGGCGGTTTTAAAAGATGTTGCAAGGGTACTAGATATTCCTTATGGCGAGGCCGATAAATTAGCTAAGTTAATACCTGTTGTAAGAGGAAAGCCACATAAACTAAATGAAATGATTGCTAAGAATTCTCCTTGCCAAGAGTTTAGGGATAAATATATCAATGACAATAGGGTCAAAAAATGGATTGATTTAGCATTAAGAATTGAAGGGACTAATAAAACATATGGTGTTCATGCTGCAGGAGTTGTTATCGCATCAGATCCGCTTGATGAACTTGTACCTCTTCAAAGGAATAATGAAGGACAAATAATAACGCAATATTCCATGGATGATATTGAATCTCTTGGATTATTAAAAATGGATTTCTTGGGTCTTAAAAATCTTACGATGATTGAAAAGACAGTTTCTCTAATTAATCAATCCACCGGTAAGACAATAAATATTGATGATTTACCACAAAACGATCATAAAACTTTTGATCTTATAGGAAGAGGAGATCTTGAAGGTGTTTTTCAACTTGAGTCTTCAGGTATGAAACAGGTCGTCAAGGATTTTAAACCCAACTCTCTAGAGGATATTTCATCGATCCTAGCTCTTTATAGACCTGGACCTCTTGATGCAGGCCTAATACCTAAATTCATAAATCGCAAAAATGGAAATGAAAAGGTAGATTTTCCTCATCCTTTTATTAAGTCAATCCTTACTGAAACTTATGGAATTATGGTTTACCAAGAACAAATCATGAAAATTGCCCAAGACCTAGCCGGTTATTCTTTAGGTGATGCTGATTTACTTCGAAGAGCAATGGGAAAAAAGAAAGTATCTGAGATGGTAAAGCATAGGAATATTTTTGTAGAAGGTTCTATGAAGAAAGGTGTAAATGAAAAATTAGCAAATGACCTTTTCGATCAAATGGTTTTATTCGCAGAATATTGTTTTAACAAAAGTCACTCAACTGCTTATGGCGCAGTAACTTATCAAACTGCATTTTTAAAAGCTCATTTTCCTGTTGCATATATGGCTGCCCTGTTAAGCGTAAATTCTGGTTCTAGCGACAAGATGCAAAGATATATTTCTAATTGTTATTCCATGGGAATAGAAGTCATATCCCCAAGTATAAATTTTTCTGGCGTTGATTTCACTATTAAGAATAATCAGATTTTATTCGGGCTATCTGCAATTAAGAATTTAGGAGATTCTGCAATAAGAAATGTAATTGAAAATCGAAAAAATTTTGGAATCTTCAAGTCATTATCAGATTTGTGCGATCGTTTGCCTTCTAATGTTCTTAATAAAAGAAGTCTTGAATCTCTAATTCATTGTGGAGCTCTAGATGAGTTTTCAAATGATAAGAACAGAGCTCAGTTATTGTCAGATCTCGAACATGTTATTGAGTGGGCCTCTTCAAGAAATCGAGATAGATTATCTGGGCAAGGAAATCTATTTGACTCTAAAGAAGAATTTTCTAATGTTGCTTTTTCAGATTCACAGTTAGCTAAGGTTGATGATTATTCACTAATTGAGAAGTTAAAGTTAGAAAAGCAGCTATTAGGTTTTTATTTATCTGATCATCCTTTAAAACATTTAACTAAGCCTGCAAAACTTATATCTCCTATAAGCATTGCCCAGTTAGAAGAATCAAAAGATAGAACCAAAGTCTCATTAGTTGGAATGATCCCTGATTTGAAGCAAATAACAACGAGAAAAGGAGATAGGATGGCTATAGTTCAACTAGAAGATCTTTCTGGAAGTTGTGAAGCAATAGTTTTCCCCAAAACCTATGTCAGATTATCAGAATTTCTTTTGACGGATACTAGATTATTGGTATGGGGAACAATAGATAAAAAAAGTGATAAGACTCAATTAATAATTGATGATTGTAGAGAAATAGATAACCTTAAATTGCTTATTATTAATCTTGAAAGTTCTCAAGCATCAGATGTAAGAGTACAAAATACTTTGAGAGACTGTTTAATTAAATTTAAACCAGATAAAGGTAGATGCGGAATCAAGATTCCAGTTTTAGCTGCAGTAAGAAATAATAATAGTGTTACATACGTTAAATTTGGTGACCAATTTTGTATTGGTGATATACAGGGAGTATGCAAATTATTAGAAGATAAATCGTTCCATGTAAATTTGAAATCTTTAGTTTCCTAGATTAGCTATTTTCTTCAAAATTTTGAGTTGCAGGTTTAAATGCTGCTTTTGCTCGTTGTATATTCATAGGAATATTCTCAATACCGAAAAAAGATCCAGGCTCCTTATCCCAACTAGCTGATAATATTCCAAAACTTAATCCTGCGAGACCTAGTAAGAAAAATAATGCTGAAATTGCGATTGTGGAGGAAGGAGGTATTTCAGCAATATTTCTTGTAACGATAATGTAGCTGACTACAAAAACTGACATTCCTAATATTGTCGGTATTCCTGCTGTAAAGAATATTCTTCTTGCCATTCTATCAGCGACATATTTAGGAATCCCACTTGATGATCGCTTTGGGGAGAGTACTGTAGGAGCTGATGTTTTTTCTAGATTAGCAAAAGCAGTTTTATTAGAATAGTTTTTTTTCTTTTTATTTTGTGTCTTTTTTTTAGATTGTTTTTTTTTCATTAAGTGAAATCATCCTCTGATTCCAATTTTCTTTACTAAATCTTGATATTTCTGAACATTTTTGTCTTTTATGTAAGATAGTAATCTTTTCCTTTTACCAATCATTTTTAATAAACCTTGCCTTGAAGCAAAATCGTGAATGTTTAGTTGTAGGTGATCACTCAATTTCGATATTTTTTTAGAAAGCATTGCCACCTGAACTTCAACTGAACCTGTATCAGTTGAATGTACTTGATGGGATTCAATCAGCTTCTGTTTTTCAGCTGTATCTAATGACATAAAATAATTTGCCTTTCTTATATGATACTACGTCATCTATCTAAAATACTACTATCTTTATCTAAATAATTCATAGCTAATTTCAATAAATATTCAAATAATAAATTATTTTCCTTTATACCAATAGGTTCCACTTCTTTAATAATAATTGGCAAAATAGTCTTTATTTCTTTATTTTTATAATTTAATGATTGAAGGGTTAATTGGAGGTCCTCAATTAGATTATTAATTTCAGGATCCTTTATCTCAAATTCTTCTTCGTCTTTTGCCTCTTCAAATTGTATTTCTCTTTTAAATTTACTTTTTAATTCTAAAATTAAGCGATCACTCATTTTTTGTCCTACACCAGGTACGGAACAAATTAATTTCTTATTTTGTGTTTTTATTATATTGATAACTTCTTTAATGGAAAATTTATTTAATATCCCCATACCAATTTGGGATCCAACACCTCGTATATTTAAAATTTCAATAAAAAAATTCTTTTGATCCTTTGATGTAAAGCCAAATAATGAATCCGAATCTTCTTTCTTAATATGTTTTATCCAAAGAGTAATGTTTTTATTAGGTGTTTGATTTGATTTTAATTTGAGATAAAAGGTTTCTAGTATTTGTATTTCGTATCCTAAACCATGGCAATTTACTAAAACAAAAAATTTTTGATTATTTTGCCAAAATTCAACCAATTCTCCAGTTATCCAATCGATCAATTAACCACCATCCACTTGACATCCAATAGCCGCTCCAGTAACTGCACCCAATGGAACTGCCCACCAACGACCTTCTTTTCTTGAAATAGCACCACCAACTCCACCTCCAAGTAATGCACCAGCTATCTTCCCATCAGTACAGTCATCATCTTTAAGTCTCTCTGCTTTTCCTCCACAAGGTATTTCAACATCTACTTCATAGCTTTTTACATAGCCAGGACTTGATTTTGTTCCCGGTATATATTCTTCTCTATATTCAGTTCTAGTGCAAGTTACTGATTTTGGAGTCTCTGCATTAGCTTGAAAAAAAGGTGCAAAACAAAACAAAAAAGCTAAATAAAAAGATTTCACTGTAATTATTATTCTTTTAATATTCTATGTCTTTTTGATTTTTTTGGTAGTAGTTACTATAGTTCCTAATAAAACTAGTAAAGAGCCTAATAAAAAATTAAAATTTATTATTTCACTGAAAAATAAAACACCCCAAATTGAACCGAATAATACTTGTAAATAGTTAATTGTCGAAGCCTCAGTTGCAGGTAAATTTTTTAAACCTATTGTTAAGAAAGTCTGTCCTAATTGAGTAAATAAGCCAATACCAAATATCCAAAGTAATTCATTCCAATTTGGAGTAACCCAATTTATTACAACAATTGGTAGTAGTGTTATTGAAGAAACAAGTGGAAAATATTCAATTATTACATAAATATCTTCTGTATATGCAAGTTTTTTTACTGTGACATATGCCAATGCAGTGCAGATCGACCCTAAAAAAGCTACAGAAACCCATAGACTATCAATCTCAACATTTATTATTGACAATTGAGATGGATTTAATATTACTAATATTCCAAGCCAACCAATAATAAGAGCAAAAATTAAATTACTTGATATTTTTTCATTTAATAATATGCCAGCAAATATAGATATAAAGATGGGATATGTGTACTGAATGACAGTAGATATGCTAAGAGGCATATTTCGTATCGCAAAAAAAATACAAACTAATGCTGAAGTGCCCAAAACACCTCTTAGAATTAAAAGTGATCTATTTTTGCCCAAAGGACTAATATTTTTTATTTTAATAACAATTAATGTAATCATTAAACTCAGCAAGGACCTGAAGAAAACTAATTCCAGAATTGGTATTCTTTTATCAACGTTTTTCACACATAAAGTCATCAAGCTAAAGAATAAAGACGCAAAAACCAAATTAAACCTATTGAATGAGTCTGTTTTTTTTTCTAACTTTGCGATTTTCAGCACTTAAAATAATTTTATTGTGAAATTAAGTAGATTCTTATTTGATTTTGAACTATAACAAATAAATCATTATTTATTATTAAAAAAGAATCTAAATGGTTCAATCAATACATCCAAGAACTATTCAGGAGGTTAAAGAAAAAGCCGATATTGTTGATGTTATATCTGAACACATTGTTTTAAAGAAAAAAGGCAAGGAATTTGTTGGAATTTGTCCTTTTCATGATGATAAGAAGCCTTCTATGACGGTTTCTCCATCTAAACAATTTTATTATTGTTTTTCATGTGGTGCCGGTGGTAACTCAATTAAATTTTTAATGGAGTTTACACGTGCTAATTTTTCTGACGTGGTGCTTACTCTTGCTAAGAAAAATAATATTAATGTTGAAAATCTTGAGGGCCCAGATGTAGAGGCATACAAAAAACAATTATCTAGAAAGGAAGAACTTTTTAAAATTCTAAGAGTTACTAAGAATTGGTTTTCTTCTCAATTAAGTAATTCTATAGGTGTTGAAGCTTTTGAATATTTAATATCTCAGAGAAAATTAAATAACAAAATTATTGATAACTTCGAATTAGGTTTTGCTCCAAATTCTTGGAATGATTTATTTAACTATCTTTCCAAAGTAGAAAAATTCCCTATTAATCTAATTTTAGCTTCAGGCCTCGCTATCTCTAATGATAAATCTGGAAAAATATATGATCGTTTTAGAAATAGATTAATTGTTCCAATACATGATATGCAGGGGCGTGTAGTTGCTTTTGGAGGCAGATCTCTTGATGGTCAAGAACCTAAATATCTTAATTCTCCTGAATCTGAGATATTTGAAAAAGGTAAATTGTTATTTGGGTTTGAAAAAGCTTCTAGCAACATAAGAAAAAAGGATAAAGCTATAATTGTTGAGGGTTATTTTGATGTGATTTCTCTTCATTCAAAAGGAATTACTAATTCGGTAGGTTCTCTTGGCACCGCATTAAATAAATATCAAATTTCTCAATTATGTAGATGTACTGATAATAAAAATATAATTTTGAATTTTGATTCTGATAATGCCGGTATTTTAGCTACAAAAAGAGTAATAAAAGAAGTCGAGAGTTTATCTCTCAACGATCATATTAATCTTAAAATACTTCAACTTAATAATTTCAAGGATCCTGATGAATATTTAAATAGTCATACTCCAGAAGATTATTTTAATCTGATAGATAATTCATCATTTTGGATTGACTGGGAGATTGATCAGATTTTTAAAGATAAAGATTTAACTAAGTCTGAAAATTTTCAGAGTGTTATTACTTCATTAGTAAAATTGTTAAGTAAATTGCCTCAATCATCAACCAGAACTCATTACTTACAAAAAGTTGCCGAACGATTGAGTAAAGGACAAGCCAGGTTAGCAATACAATTCGAACAAGATTTAAGAAATCAAATTAAGGGATTTCGCTGGCATGGCAGATCAAAAAAATTTGAACAACCAAATGAAACTTCTCGGCGTGAGAAAAATGAATCAGAAATAATTTTTTATTATTTGCATTGTCCTGATCTTAGGCTTTTTATTCGAGATGAATTTCTCAAAAGAGAAATTAATGGTTTTAATACTAAATATATTCAAAATTTATGGGAGGCTATTTCAAAAATCGAACAAAATAATTTAGGTTTAAATTATTTAAATGAATTAAAAGAATCAGATAGTCAAATTCTCTTAAAAGAGCTTTCTGCTATTAACTTAATTTCTCTTCTACCTGACTATTCAGCTCTTAATAATCTTGAATTATCAAATAAAATTAATATTTTTATTAATCCAAATGAGTTGTTTTTAACATTGCTGAGTAATCCTAAAGACAACTTACTTGGAACTTTATCACTTCTTGAAAAATACAATTCTCTAAAAAGATGTAGGCACTTGATCGAATCTTGGGGATCTCAAAGATTAAAAACATTAGAAAATTGCATATCTATATTAATTGATAATCCTTCTGTAGTTTCCTCAGATACTAATAAAGAGATAGAAGACCTTTTTAAGGATTTAAACTCAGATGCGATTAAATTTCAGGAATTATATTACTTAGAAAGACAACATATGAATTTTTTAGACAAACAACGTTGTGGTAATTTTATTGCTAGTTAATATGTGTATTTTTTATTTATAGGCAGTATTTTTTAAGCAATTTTTTTACCTTTTTGGGTTTGTCTTCAAGAATATAGGCTTCTACTTCTTTTGCATAATTCCCAGAAAAATTTGAGGTAGAAAACTCTAATGCCTTTTTCTTACTTTTATGTAATTTACCTTCTAAATTTTTAATATCCCCCACTATTTTATTGTTATTACATTTTTGTATAGCATGAGTTGCTTCATGTCTTAATGATTTTCTTATTACCAATTCTGTTTTGAAATTATCTTTGTTTGGTCGCTGCTTTTCATTTCTATAATTCGTTTTTCTTTTTGCATTTTCCGTACATATTATTATTTTATTTTCTACAAAATTATGTAGTCCTTTTATTTCTTTATTTAAGAGACATTCGATTTTATTTTCTTCAAGTATGTAGTTTGCTTTTATTAATAAGTCAAGAATCTCTTTATCTAATTTGCTTAAAAATATAATAAATTCCATTTAATTTTTTTAATTTAATATAGTCGGGATCTGTTCTATATCAGTTGTAGATGAGCGACTTAAGAAATTCTTATTCATTGACCAACTTTTTGGCGTTTTTGTAATAGCCCATGTAATTGCATTGTTATTAAATCTTTTATTTAACAAATCAATAGTTCTCATAAGATTTGCTGATTTTTTTAGGTCTTTCTGAGATTTGTAATTGATAACTGATTGCTGCAAATATTCGCTATTAGTTAAATCCTGCATTAAAACACCAGCTTTTGAAAATTTATAATCAGGATTATAAATTTCTTTAGATAGTTCAACTACTATTTTTAAAATGTTGTTTGTGTCGTCTGTTGCATTTGTAAGTTTTCTATGAGCACTTCTTTGATAATTTTGACTTGAATATTTACTGGTTCTGGCAAATACTCTAATGTTAGATGATTGCAAATTATGACTTCTCATTTTTTCGGATGCTTTTATTGCGTAAGCTGCCAGTGCTTGAGTTAAGTCTTCTAATTTTGTGACAGGAGTACCGAAACTCCTGCTTACTTGAATTTCTTTTTTTGATTTCTTTTGTTTTTCTATGGGCAGACATTTATAACCTTTCAGTTCTAATTGCAATCTTTTTCCTACTATGCCTAGTTTCTTGATGATTTCATTTTCTTCCATATCTCTTAATTCTCTCGCATTTTTAATACCTTTACTTTGCAACCAATTAGAGGTTTGTTTGCCAACTCCCCATATCTTATCTACACTAATTCTTTTTAAATAATAATTCTCATTTCTGGTTCTAGCTAAATCAAATATTCCAGCTGAATAATCAATGTTTTTAGCTAATTTATTAGCAATTTTTGCTCTTACTTTATTTTCTCCTATTCCTACTGTTATGGTAATCCCTAGATTCTGATATATTAATGATCTTATGTTTCTTGCCCAAGGATATAGATTTTTATCATTAGGTCTAGAAATTGAGATAAATGCTTCGTCAATGGAATAAATTTCTATTCCTTCACAGTGGTTTTTTAGTAAATTCATTAGTCTTCTGCTCATATCGCCGTAAAGCGAGTAGTTTGAGCTTAAGACTGCTACATCTAATTTATTTAATTTTTCTTTGACCTTAAAATAAGGAGTTCCCATCTTAATTTTTAAAGCTCGCGCTTCAGGACTTCTCGCAATGATGCATCCGTCATTATTAGATAAAATTACGACTGGTTTATTTCTCAAATTAGGATTAATATTTTGTTCACATGACGCATAAAAATTATTAGCATCTATAAGAGCTATAGCGTCAATACTTGAAATTCTCATAAACAGCTATGTATTGAATAAATAACAACCCCCCATATTTGTACATCAATATGGTTTTTAAATCTAAAATCAGGGTAATTATG
>CACAXN010000014.1 GCA_902536455.1 uncultured Prochlorococcus sp. | reverse complement strand
CAAAATCGAACTAAAAAATAAATCTTATATAGGTAAAGACAACTTAAAACTTTTCTTTAAAATCACTAAAGAAGCTGATTTATTAGTTAAATGTTTTGATATAAAAGATGAATTTTTAGGAGAATATAATTTGGGAAATATTTTTTGAAGCAAAGTCATTCAAGAAAAACTCCTTCTTCATTATCTATATTTTTCAGACGTAAACTAATACTTTCATTTTTACTAGTTGAAACTTGTTTACCGCAAAAATCAGGTTGAATTGGTAATTCTCGATGACCTCTATCTACCATTACTAACAACATCACTCTTTGAGGCCTTCCCCATGAATATAGAGCATCAATTGCAGCTCTAATAGTTCTCCCTGTGTAAAGTACATCATCTATCAATAGAATTTCTTTTTGTTCAATAGGAGTTGGAATATCAGTTGCTTTGATTAAACGAGTTCCAACTCTATATTGATCATCTCTATAAAAAGTTGGATCAACTACACCTTTTCTTATTTTTAAACCTGTCTTACTTGATAATTCTTTCTCTAAAACTTCTGCAAGATGAATTCCTCTAGTTGGTATACCAACTAAAAGGAGATTTTCCAGGTTTTTTACTTTTTCAATAATTTCAGAAGTTAAACGTGCAAGTGTTTTTTTAATCTCATTTTCAGTAAGTATTACGATTCTTTTTCTGTTATTAGACATGATTTATCAAAAAATAATGTTCGTTCAATATTTTCATAAATTAGCAAAAGCTAACTATATTAAATATAGATTGTTAAAAAGTAACGTTTAAAGCTAAATTTAAGATCAGATCACTTAATAATGAAATTGATCTAAATATGTCAAAGAATATCAGCAAAAATATCAAAAGATTAAATGTTCCGCAGAGTCCTGTAGTTCTCGCAATATTAGATGGATGGGGTTATAGGGAAGATATATCCAACAACGCTATAAAAAGTGCAAGTACACCAATAATGGATTCATTGTGGCATGCGTATCCCCACACTCTAATAAGCGCCAGTGGATCTGATGTAGGTCTCCCGGATGGTCAAATGGGTAATTCTGAGGTTGGACATCTTACCATTGGTTCAGGAAGAATAATCCAACAAGAACTTGTAAGGATTTCAAATGTTGTAAACAATAATCAGTTAGGCGTAGTTAATGAATTCAAAGAAATGGCTGATGCATTAAAGAAAAATAATAAAACGTTGCATATCATGGGATTATGTTCTGACGGGGGTGTACATAGTCACATTGATCATTTACTAGGTCTAATAAAGTGGGCATCTGATAATGAAATCAAAAAAGTAGCGATTCATATTATTACTGACGGAAGGGATACTCCTGCAAAAAGTGCATCTAAATATCTAAATCAAATTGAGTCATGCATAAAAAAATTCAATACTGGAGAAATAGCTTCTATATGCGGAAGATACTGGATAATGGACAGAAACCTTTTATGGGAAAGAACACAAAAGGCTTATGCTAATTTGACTGATCCAGAAATTGAAGTTACAAATATTTCTCCTCAGGATTACATAAAAAATAGCTATAAAGAAAACATCACCGATGAATTTATAGAGCCAATTAGAATGTCTAAAAATCATCTTAAAGATGGTGATAGTCTAATTTGCTTTAACTTTCGTCCAGACAGAGCAAGACAAATAATTAAATCCCTTTCAGTTAAGGAATTTGCAGATTTTGAAAGAAAAATTTTTCCAAACCTTGATTTAGTTACTTTTACTCAATATGACATAAATTTCCCTGTAAAAATTGCATTTCCTCCTGAATCTCTCAATAATTTCATAGGCCAAATAGTTTCAGAAAATGGACTGAAACAATACAGAACAGCAGAAACAGAAAAATATCCTCACGTAACATATTTCTTCAATGGCGGAGTAGAAATTCCTTTACCTGGAGAGGAGAGACATTTAATTCCATCTCCAAGAGTCGCAACTTATGATATGAAACCCGAAATGTCCGCGGAAGAATTAACTATTAGTTGCTCTAAAGCAATAAAAAGTGGAAACTATTCTTTTGTTGTAATCAATTTTGCAAATCCTGATATGGTTGGTCATACAGGTAATATGAATGCAACAATTAAAGCTATAGAAACTGTAGATAAAAATATAGGCAAAATAGTAAGTGCTACTGGAGAAGTGGGTGGAAGTATTCTCATAACAGCCGATCATGGAAACGCAGAAATAATGAAAGGGCCTGCAGGAGAACCATGGACGGCACACACTACAAATAAAGTTCCGTTAATTTTAATTGAGGGAGAAAAAAGGAAAATCCCTAACTTAGGAAATGAAATTTATTTAAGGGATAATGCTGGATTGGCAGATATTGCGCCTACTTTATTACAGTTATTAGATCTCCCAATCCCAAAAGAGATGACAGGAAAGTCCCTAATTAAAGAAATTGAATTGAAGGGGTATAATAAAGTAGTCCAACATGTCTAAAGTTAATAAAAGTATTTAAGCAATGATTCAAATTTTTAGTTGGATTTGGGTAATCTCTGGGGTTCTTCTTATCCTTTTAGTTTTACTTCATAGTCCAAAAGGTGATGGAATGGGAGGGATCGCCGCAAGTGGTAGCTCTATGTTCAATAGCGCAAGTAGTGCAGAAGCCTCTCTTAACAAAATTACTTGGACTTTTTTATTTATATTTTTATCACTGGCAATTATTCTTAGCGCTGGCTGGATTTCATAAAAATTTCAACAAAAAAAGGGATCATATTAATGATCCCTTTTTAAAGATTTTTAATTAACTATCGTTTTAGTTAATAATCAAAGTCACCACCCATACCAGGAGCTCCTCCTGGAGCAGCTGCATCTTTTTTCTCAGGCAAATCTGCAACTATACATTCAGTTGTAAGAACCATTCCAGCAATTGAAGCTGCATTTTGTAATCCTGAACGCGTAACTTTTGCAGGATCAACAATACCAGCGGAAGACATATCAACATATTCTCCAGTGGCAGCATTAAATCCATCATTAAATGGCTTAGATTTTACATTTTCAGCAATCACAGCGCCATTAGAACCAGCATTTTCTGCAATTCTCATGAGAGGTGCTGTCAATGAAGCTTCGACGATATTAGCTCCAATTAATTCCTCTCCTTCTAAATTTTTATCAGCCCAATCTTTTAGAATAGGAGATAAATGAGCGAGAGTAGTTCCGCCTCCAGGTACAATTCCTTCTTCAACAGCTGCTTTTGTAGCGTTAATAGCATCTTCAAGACGAAGCTTTTTATCCTTCATCTCAGTTTCAGTAGCAGCCCCAACCTTAATTACTGCAACTCCTCCAGCTAATTTTGCTAGACGTTCTTGAAGCTTTTCTTTATCGTATGAGGAATCTGTTTCATCCATTTGCTTTTTAATTTGATCACACCTAGCTTTAACAGCTTGCTCATTTCCCTCAGCTACAATAGTTGTGGTCTCTTTGTTGATAGTTATTCTTCTACCAGTTCCAAGCATATCTAAGGTAGCATTTTCTAATTTCAAGCCTGCATCTTCAGTAATAAGTTGCCCATTAGTTAAAACGGCCATATCTTCAAGCATGGCTTTTCTTCTATCACCAAATCCAGGTGCTTTTACTGCAGCAACATTTAACACACCTCGTAGTCTATTAACAACAAGAGTTGCCAAAGCCTCTTTTTCTATATCTTCTGCAATGATGACTAATGGTTTACCTGTTTTAGCTATTTGTTCCAATACAGGAACTAAATCTTGTACTAATGCAATTTTTTTATCAGTCAAGAGGATATATGGTTCATCTAAAACAGCCTCCATTCTCTCGGTGTCAGTTGCGAAATATGGGGAAATGTAGCCCTTATCAAAACGCATTCCCTCAGTAACTTCCAATTCAGTAGTCATTGATTTTCCTTCTTCTAAGGAAATAACTCCTTCTTTACCAACTTTATCCATAGCATTAGCTATCATTAGACCTACTTCTTCGTCGTTTCCAGCAGCAATAGTTCCGCATTGGGCTATAGCATTACTATCACTTATGGGCTTGGAATTATCTTGAATTTTACCTACCAGAAATTCAGTCGCTTTATCAATTCCTTTTTTCAAAGTAATTGCATTAGCACCTGCAGCAACATTTCTCAATCCTGCTTTAACCATTGCATGTGCTAGAACAGTGGCTGTAGTAGTACCATCTCCAGCTGCATCATTAGTTTTTGAAGCGGCTTGTCTAATTAGTGCGACCCCAGTGTTTTCAATGTGGTCCTCTAATTCAATCTCCTTAGCGATTGTGACTCCATCATTAATAATCTGAGGAGCACCAAATTTTTTCTCTAAGACAACATTTCTTCCTTTTGGTCCAAGCGTTACAGCAACAGACTCAGCAAGGATATCGATTCCTCTCTCGAGCGCTCTACGAGCTTGCTCATTGTAAATAATTCTTTTAGCCATATTTAGGCAGCAATTTAGTAATAAGTTTTAATAATTTTTGAAACAAATAATTTAGCCAACTACAGCTAAAATATCCTTTTCAGAGAGCAAGACATATTCATCTCCTCCCAATTTAATGTCTGTTCCAGCATATTTACTGTACAAGACTTTATCGCCAATACTCACCTCTGGAGTTTGTCGAGAACCATCGTCATTAAGTTTGCCAGGACCTACCTGAGCAACTTCTCCCACTTGTGGTTTTTCTTTAGCTGAATCAGGCAAAAGTATGCCCCCAGCAGTTTTTTCCTCAGATGCGGAAACTTTAATAAATATTCTATCTCCCAGTGGTTTTACTGTAGAGACTGTAAGTGAAACAGCTGCCATAGATTAATGGAGGATCATGAATGAGACGCTTTGCGTCATAAAAATGGAAAGAGAAAGTTCTCGTTCCGTATCTACAACAACATAATCTGCAAAGTGGTAATTAAACCATACTTAAACTGTGCGGGTGGCCGAACCGATTTAACGAATCTACCCATGAGGTGGTAGTATTTTCGGATTATGAGCTGCTTAAAATCAGCTATTCATCACCAAATCAATAAAAAATGGTAGCAACTCCATCAACTTCTTCACAAACAAAAGGCGTGGTACGTCAGGTAATTGGCCCAGTTCTAGATGTAGAATTTCCAGCTGGGAAATTGCCCAAAATACTAAATGCTTTAAGAATTGAATCAAAAAATCCTGCTGGGCAAGAGATTGCGCTCACCGCAGAGGTACAACAGCTTCTTGGTGACCATAGAGTTAGAGCAGTGGCAATGAGTGGCACAGACGGTCTTGTGAGGGGCATGGAAGCTATTGACACAGGAGCGCCGATATCTGTACCAGTAGGGGAAGCAACCTTAGGAAGAATATTTAATGTTTTAGGAGAACCAGTAGATGAACAGGGTCCAGTAAACACTAAAGATACTGCTCCAATTCATAGAGCTGCTCCAAAGTTAACTGACCTAGAAACTAAGCCAAAAGTTTTTGAAACCGGAATAAAAGTTATCGACCTCTTGGCTCCTTACAGACAAGGAGGAAAAGTCGGATTATTTGGAGGCGCTGGTGTTGGAAAGACTGTTCTCATTCAAGAGTTAATAAACAATATTGCAAAGGAACATGGTGGAGTTTCTGTTTTTGGCGGCGTAGGAGAAAGAACAAGAGAAGGGAACGATTTATATGAAGAATTTAAAGAATCTGGCGTTATCAATGCAGATGATTTAACTCAATCAAAAGTTGCCTTATGTTTTGGACAGATGAACGAGCCACCTGGTGCAAGAATGAGAGTAGGCTTATCAGCACTTACAATGGCTGAACATTTTAGAGATGTAAATAAACAAGACGTACTACTTTTCGTTGATAATATTTTTAGATTCGTACAAGCTGGCTCAGAAGTATCAGCTTTACTTGGAAGAATGCCTTCAGCTGTTGGATACCAACCAACTCTGGGTACGGATGTTGGTGAATTACAAGAGAGAATTACATCCACCCTAGAAGGATCAATAACATCTATACAGGCAGTTTACGTACCTGCTGATGACCTGACAGACCCTGCTCCAGCAACAACCTTTGCCCATTTAGATGCTACTACCGTGCTCGCAAGAGCTCTTGCAGCTAAAGGAATTTATCCCGCAGTTGATCCATTAGACTCAACAAGCACTATGCTTCAGCCATCAGTTGTTGGCGATGAGCATTACAAAACCGCCAGAGCTGTTCAATCAACCTTACAACGATACAAAGAACTTCAAGATATTATCGCAATTCTAGGTTTAGATGAGCTTTCTGAAGAAGATAGATTAACAGTTGACAGGGCCAGAAAAATTGAGAAATTCTTATCACAACCTTTCTTTGTAGCAGAAATATTTACAGGAATGTCTGGAAAATACGTAAAATTAGAAGACACCATTGCTGGTTTCAACATGATCTTGTCTGGTGAATTAGATGATTTACCAGAACAGGCATTTTACTTAGTAGGTAATATTGATGAAGTTAAAGCAAAAGCTGAAAAAATAAAGTCAGAAAAATAAATTTCTCAATATATATTCACCTTCATGTAATTTTAAATTAATGGCAATTTCTCTTAAAGTTTTAGCTCCTAACAAGAATGTTTATCAAGGCGAAGCTGAAGAAGTAATCCTTCCTAGTACTACTGGTCAACTTGGTGTACTCCCAGGACATATTTCTTTAGTTACTGCTATAGATATTGGCGTTTTAAGGCTAAGAATGAATTCCCAGTGGAAATCAATAGCTCTTATGGGGGGCTTCGCTGAAATTGAATCAGATGAAGTCATAGTTTTAGTGAATAATGCTGAAATTGGTTCTGAGATTAATGTTCAAGATGCTGAACAAGATCTTAAAGAAGCAAAATTAGCGATTAGCAAATTCTCTGAAAATGAAAAAAATCCAGAGAAAGTAAAAGCGCTTAAGGAAATTTCTAAAGCCGAGGCAAGAATCCAAGCTGCAAAAAACTAATTTAATTTTTAATAATTTTTAGGCAGTCCCACAAAAAGTTACTTCGGGAAACCTCAACTTAGCTTCATCTAATTTTTTTGTTTTACCCTCCTCTTGCCAATAATTAATTACTTCAGTAGCTTTATTTAATATTTCAATTCTTTCATTATCGGTAATCCAATTTTTATTCTCTAGTTCACTTTTTAATTTTTCCCAAGCATCATCCCTTGGCCAAAAATAATAAGCAGTAAGAGGGCTTGGGCCTCCACCAACTATTTGATCAACAGCTAAAGCAACATTATCAGGCAACCATAACACTTTGATGATGAACCTTCCTTCGTCAGGTTTAGGAGTATAACCAGTAGGTACTCCATCTTCATCAATCGTGGCAGCCGCTAGTACAGCTGATGCACCCATCATTCCTGAATTAGGAGAGGAATTTTTAGAATTCAAGTGATCACTTTTTTTTCCTTCTTTATCTGCTGAGTTTTGATTTAATTTATCTGATGAGGTCATTCACTTAGTTATAGACAATAAACAATTTATCAGTTTATGGTCACATTTTGATTGATTTATTCAAAAAATTCTTTTTTTTAGTTATTGATATTCTCTGAACAAAATTTTTATCTATCATGAGAAACCTGATAAAAATCATAAATTGTAGCTTCCAACGAATCCCAAAGTGCTTTAGGTATATCGTTTTCTTCGGCAAACATTCCAAGCTGGCTAGCTAAACCTCTTGCTTGAGAGAGTTTCGCATCATATGGATCAATCTTACTCATTTTTGAACTTAAAGCTTTATAAAAATAAATCTATTAGCAAAATAAGTCAAATTTCAAAATTCTAAATCAGATATTTCTTTAAGTGCAGCAATGCTTAAAACTTCTGGGTTTGTATCTTTAACTAGAACATCATCTTCGATTCTTATCCCAATGCCTTTCCATTTTTCATCAATGCTTGGTTGCCCCTCAGGGACTGGAATCCTATCACTGATATATATACCAGGTTCTACCGTGAGAATCATTCCATTTTGTAATGGCACTTCATAATCTCCCATTCTGTATGCGCCAACGTCATGAACGTCTAAGCCAAGCCAATGTCCAGTTCTATGCATATATAGATGTTTATAGGATTGATTCTCAATTATCTGCTCAGTACTGCCCGACAATAAACCAATTTCTTTTAATCCTTCTATTAAATTTATTAGAGCAACATAATGCACAGTACTAGAATTTGATCCTTTCACTACACTTTTAATTGCCGTTTTCTGGGCGTTCAATACAATTTCATAAATAACTTTTTGCTCATTAGAAAATTTCCCACTTATTGGAATAGTTCGCGTGATATCACCGTTGTAATAATCAGTTAATGAACATCCCGCATCTACCAACAATAAATCTCCCTTATTTAAGGGTGAATTATTTGAAGTGTAATGCAAAATACATGCATTATCTCCTGAAGCTACAATAGAATTATAAGCAGGACCTCTCGCACCTTTTTCCAAAAAGAAACCCTCTAGAAGACCCTGAATTTGTCTTTCATTTTTCTTAGTTTGGATAGATTCTCGAACCAGTTCATGAGCTTCTGCCGAAATTTGTATAGCCTCTCTCATTCTCTGAATTTCAAATTCACTTTTAATGAGTCTCATCTCATTTAAATAAATTTCAGGAGATTTTATAGAATTAGCACCAGTGCCCAATCTTGAGCGATTTTCAAGTTGTTGTGAAAACATCTCCAAAACTATTTTCTCAATTGAAGGATGCTTGCCAATTGAAAAAATTACTTCATCAGAACCATTGATGTAACTTGGAAGTAAATCTTTAAGTTCATTAATTGAATGAGCCTTATCAGCCTTAAAAACTTTTTCGGCGCCTTCTAAACCCCATCTAAAGCCATGCCAAACCTCACTAAAAATATCTTTTGGGGCAACAAACAAAATAAATCTTTCTCCCTTTGGCTTATGTGACAAGAAGAGAGCAATAGCATCAGGCTCATCAAAACCAGTTAAATACCAAAAATTACTATCTTGTCTAAAAGGATATTCACAATCCGCATGATGCTTTACAAGCTTAGCCCCAGGGATAATTGCAGCTTTTCCATCTAATTTATCTAAGAAAATCTCTCTTCTTTCTTCAAAAACTTTATTTTTTGAATTAAACATGAATTGTGTATTGGCGAGTTTTAAAAAAAAATGGAAGAATGAATTTAAACAGATTTAATGAATAATCTATCTTAATGGAACCAAGTGTTTACGGTTTAATATTACTTATAATAGTCATTTTAATTGGGTCAGCATGCTGTTCGGGAGTAGAAGCAGCTTTTTTAGCTGTAAATTCAATTAGAATTTTAGAAATAGCCTCAAGACAGAAGCCAAAAAGTTCTGCGAATCAACTCCTTAAGCTCAGAAAACATCTTGGAAGGACTTTAACCGTAATTACAATTACCAATAATGGATTTAACATAATTGGAAGTCTTATTTTAGGCGTATATGGAGCATTGGTAATTAATAGTAACTATGGATTAACTCTGTTTTCAATTGTTTTTTATATACTGGTCGTTTTAGTTGGAGAAGTACTACCCAAAGCTCTAGGTACAAGATTTTCGGTACAAATAGCATTGTTATCTGTTCCAATCCTGAGAATATTAAATACTTTAATGAGGCCATTTTTAATATTAATTGAGCAAATATTTCCAGTTATTACTGCAGAAAATGAGATTTCAACTGATGAAGAAGAAATTAGACAAATGGCAAAAATAGGAAGTCAAAAAGGCTTAATAGAAGCCGATGAGGCTGCAATGATATTCAAAGTTTTTCAATTAAATGATTTAAAAGCTAAAGATTTAATGATCCCCAGAGTATCAGCACCATGTCTTGATGGGTCTTCCAATCTTGATGAAATTTCAAAACTTATAATCTCTGACAACTCTCCCTGGTGGGTGATTTTGGGAGATAAAGTTGACAAAATACAAGGTGTGGTTAAACGTGAAAATATGTTAACAGAATTAATTAATGGAGAAAATAAAAAATTATTATCAGAAATTTGCGAACCTGTTGACTATATTCCCGAAATGATTAAGGCAGATCAATTATTAACAAGATTTGACAAGAACCATAAAGGAGTAAAAGTAGTAGTAGATGAATTTGGGGGATTCGTGGGGATTATTGGAGCAGAAGCTGTTTTGTCTGTCTTGGCTGGTTGGTGGAAAAAATAAATTATGAAACAATTTAAAATTAACCAGAATTATTTTCTTTTAAAAAATTGGTGGGAGAGTATTAATCTAACAAACTATGAAAAAAGTTTTTTTAATAAAGAAATAATTGCGTTTAATCAACAACTTTTTAGACTCAAAGAAAAAAAGATAAGAATTGGCACATATGGTAAATCAGGCGTAGGAAAATCTTATGTTTTAAATTCTTTATTTAAAAAAGATATATTTAAAACAGATATTATTAACGGTACTACGAGAGAAATACAAGCGGAAGATTGGAGACTTAAAGATCAATCGCTCAAAAGTATAGAGTTAATAGATTCACCAGGATTTGATTTCTGCAATATTAAATCACCTGATAAAATATATTCTCGTATAAATCATTCAGATCTCATTTTATTTGTAGTTGCAGGAGATATTAATAGAAATGAAGTAAGCGAAATCAACTCCTTTATTAAAGATGGAAAAAAAATTATAATAATCCTAAATAAAATCAATCTTTTGAAAAAAAAAGAATTAGAAGAAATAATAGAAAATATAAAAATTAAGCTGCCAAATGATTTAAATATTCCCATAATTATTAATCATGCAAACAATCTTAAAAACTATCTAACCAAAATAATCAATCAATATGGAGAGACGTTTTTAACACTAAATTCCCTTCAATTAGCTGACAAATTGTTTCTTAAGATAAAAGAAAAAAGATTACAAAGAAGGCAGCAGTTAGCTCAGTCCACTATTGGTAAATTTTCAACGATAAAGGCATCTGCAGTAGCACTTAATCCATTTATTTTTTTTGATGTAGCAGGTAGTTTTGCACTAGATACTGCGTTAATTAACGAATTAAGTAAAATTTATGGCTTAAATTTGAAGAGTGAATCTACAAGGAGAATATTCAAAAAGATATCCATTAATAATTTATCTTTGGGAGTCACTCAAATTGGGATCAATACATCTTTCAACCTTATTAGGAAAGTAATTCTATTAACAATACCTTTCACTAACGGGCTTTCATTATTACCGTATGGACCTATAGCTATTATTCAAGCAGCATTCGCAGTTCATTCAACAAAAATCCTTGGAAAATTAGCAGCCAAGGAAATATTTATAAGAAGCAAAGTTTCTTATATAGAACCTTTTGTAATGATTCAAAATATAATATTTAAAGAGCCAGAGATTTTTAATCACATTAATATTTATTTATCAAATAGGATTTTAAATAATAATTTTGTGAATTATCTACCCTAAAATTAAACATGGGAAAAAGCATAGCTTTATTTGGTACTAGTGCAGATCCACCTACAATTGGACACAAAAAAATTCTTGAAGAATTATCCAAAATTTATGCTTTTACCATTAGCTATGTGAGCAACAACCCCCAAAAAAAGCACATAGAGGATATTTCAATTCGTAGCCATTTATTAAAAACTCTTATTGATGATTTAGATAATCCGAAAATTTTATTTAATCAAAGTGTTAGTAGCCAATGGGCAGTAGAGTCAATCAAAAAATGTAAAGAAATTTATAAATTTAATAATTTAGATTTTGTAATTGGGAGTGATTTAATTAAAGATATTTTCTACTGGAAAAATTTCGACAAAATTATTTTAGAGGTAAGTTTTTTTATAATTTTAAGAGAGGGATATCCTATTGAATCAAATACTCTTAAAATGTTAGAAACTTATAGAGTGAAATTTAAGATTTCAACCATCAAAACCCCAAACATTTCAAGTTCTAAGTTTAGATTAAATTTTAATTGTTCTAATTTACCGTCGTCATTAATAGATATAGTTAAGAGGAATAATTTATATGAATCCATCAAATTAGTTGAATGAAATTTTTACTTGCCCAAATAAATCCAGTAGTTGGAGATTTAGAAGGCAATGCAAAAAAAATACTTAATATTGCGTCGAAAGCTAGCGCAATTTCTGCTGATTTTGTTCTTACTCCAGAATTATCATTATGGGGATATCCTGCAAATGACTTACTTTTTAAAAAAAATTTAATCAAAAATCAATACCAAATTCTTGATCAATTAGCTTTGGATATTAATAAAAAATATGGCAACTTAAGCATCTCAATCGGAATAGCTGAGAAGGTAAATGATTCTTTTTTTCCTAATCTTTATAATTCTATTGCGTTGGTTGAGGGCGGTGAATGGAAAATAATTACTCGGAAAATTATTCTTCCCACTTATGAAGTATTTGATGAGAAAAGATACTTCAGATCAGAAGAAAAAGTTTCCGTATTGATTAAACAAATTAAAAATAAAACTTGGCGACTTGGCTTTACTATATGTGAGGATTTATGGGTCAACAAAGATATAGAAGGTAGAGGAATCCATAGAAAAAATCCTATTATTGATTTAAAGAAAAAAAAAGTTGATATTTTAGTAAATTTATCAGCCTCCCCATATACTCTGAAAAAGTTAGAGCTTAGATCCAAGGTTTCCAGTTTTGCTGCACAATATCTTCAAGTACCGCTGATTTATGTCAACCAGATTGGAGCAAATGACAATTTAATTTTTGATGGAAATAGTTTTATTCTTGATAAGAATGGATCTAAAATTAAGCAATTAAAATCTTTTTCGGAAGATCTCTCCAGCTGGGAAATTGAGCAAACAAAACCTGAAAAAAATGAATTTAAAAACTCCGAAATGTCATCAATTTTTGATGCATTAGTCCTTGGTGTTAAAGATTATGCAAAAAAATGTGGATTTAAAACAGCTTTAGTTGGATTAAGTGGTGGTATTGATTCAGCACTTGTCTCAGCAATTGCTACAGCGGCTCTAGGAAGTGATAATGTTTATTGTGTTTCAATGCCCTCTAAGTGGAGCTCATCTCATTCAAAGAGTGATGCAAAAGATTTAGCAAGAAGATTAAAGGTAAGTTTCAAGAGCATTCCAATTGAAAACTTGATGACCTCTTTTGAAGAATCATTTATCAAAACCATATCTTTCGAGATGGCTGAAATAACAAATCAAAATATTCAGTCAAGGATAAGAGGCACACTTCTTATGGCTTTAGCAAATCAAGAAAAGCATTTGTTACTCTCAACAGGCAATAAATCAGAACTAGCCGTAGGATATTGCACACTTTATGGTGATATGAATGGGGGATTATCTGTAATTGGGGATTTATATAAAACTAATGTTTTTAAATTATGCAATTGGCTTGATAGTGAAGATTCATTTAATAGTAGAAAGTTATATATGTTAGATACTAGTGTAGATATAATTGGAGAAAATATACGTAAAAAAGCTCCAAGTGCTGAATTAGGGCCTAATCAATTAGATACTGATTCTCTCCCACCTTACTCTATTTTAGATAAAATTCTTAAAGGAATTATTGAAGAGAAAAAAGATTTACAACAACTAGAAGAAGATGGTTATAAAAAAGATTTAATTTTAAAAATTATCTCACTCATAAAAAAAGCGGAATTTAAAAGAAAGCAGGCTCCTCCAATCCTAAAACTAAGCAGTCAATCATTAGGAAGTGACTGGAGAGTTCCCATAGCAATATCTTATTAATCACTATAAGAACACTCTTGGATTTTTTTTAAAGGCCGTTTAACTGAATCAAGGTTGATACCTTTTTTGATAGCAAGAATTATGCCTGCAGCTTCTAAATAATTATCAACTTCAAAAAGATTGGGATAATTATAAAACTCATTTGTCACTTTTAATACATTTTGATTTTTTACAGAGATAATATTTAAACCTTTTTCAATCCCTGCCAGTACTGATTCTCCTCCTAATGCACCATTAGGAACAACAATTGATTCAATCTGATCAGGGTGTAGTGAGATTGATTCATTTTTGGCAGGCAATTCAACAATATCAGGTGCATTGCTTAACCCAATCAGTACAGATGGTAAAAAAGTGTATCCTATTTCTTCTGCAGCTGCACGAGGATCTAAATTTTCGTTCAATTCAATTGGATTTAAAGCAGGTGCATGAGCACAGGGAACTTTAAAAAATTTGCTTATTAAATGACTTATAACTGCTTCGACTCCAGCAATAGGATCAACCCCTTTTCCTTCTCGGTAGATATTTGTTTCTAAAGAATCTGGATCATCTGGAAATTTTGCCACAATTGCTATTGCCGTAACTCCTTTTTCTATTAAACATTTTCCAGCATCAATTAGAGTATCAGGATTTTCAATTATGCCACCACTGATTTTTGAAGAATCAGAATCAATAAATATGTTTAATGGCTTTTTTGTAATCACATAAGAATGAACATTAATTCCTAAAGTAGAAACACATGCATCAGCAACTTGTAAATGTCTCACTAATATTTCTTTTTCAATGGCTGAATCAAAAATTATCCCAATTTTCTGTTGCTTTACCCTTTTTAAAGCGATTTCTCCTTTAGCAAGTCGGTCTAAACTATAACCCTCAACATAAAAAATATTTTTATCTTTTTCAGACAAATTACCACCATTCATAACATTTGGATGAGTAATTAAACATCCACTTGCCGATGCTAATAATTTAGCGGTTGGAAGTGCATCTCCAGCAAAACCTCCTATTTCACAACCAATACCAGTTGGAACTATAAATATTGTTGGTGAATTTTCCATTATTAAAAATATTTCAATTTATATTTCCTAATTAGCTATGACAGCTTTAATTTTAAGTTTTTTTGTTCCAAAAGAGTCAATAGAGTTTTGAATATCAACAATTGACCATCGAATTAAATCACCTTTTTTTTCTAAATTTACAATGATGAATTCCCTTAAATTTTTTACTTTTATTGAAGCTGGCCAATCTAAATAGTAATCAACTGAACTTAATTTCATTTTTGATATTTACCAAATTGATCATTATACAAATCATCTTCGACTTCTTTACCAATAACAATATTCAAATCGGACTTGGGATATGCCACACATAAAAGTGCAAAGCCCTTATCCCTCAAATCATCATTTAATCCCATAGCATCTTCTTGATCTACAGATCCTTCCAATATCATGGATGCACAATCTGTACAAACTCCTGAACAACAACTACTTGGTAAATCTATTCCATTCATTTTTGCCGCTGAAATAATATTTTGATCTTCAGAACATGAAAAACTAAAAGTCTTTTGCTCAAATTGAACTTTGATATTGTATTCAGGCATATCCTAAATCTTATTGCTAAACTGCAGAACCTCCTACAACCTCTAATATTTCTTGAGTAATAGCTGCTTGCCTAGCTTTGTTATAGGTTAGATTCAAAGTACTCGCTAATTCTTTAGCATTATCACTCGCATTATTCATAGCAGTCATCCTGCAAGCGAGTTCTGAAGCTGCTGACTCTTGAAGTGCTCTTAGTACCTGATTCTGTAAATATAATGGTAATAAGGAATCTAATAGTTGATCAGGACTTTGTTCAAAAACAATATCTGATGGCAACTTCTCTAAATCACTTTTTTCCATATTTGATTTTTCAACAAGTAACTTACTATCTTTTGTAGTCAACCTAAAAATTTCATCGTTTTCCTCAGCAATTCCTTGAGGGTCAAGTGGCAATAGTGTTTGAACGACAGGAGCGCAGCTGACTAGAGTGATGAATTTCGTGTAAATAATTTCCACCCTATCAGAATTTTCTGAGAGAAATTCAGCTAAAATTTCATTTGTTACTCCTTCAGAGTCCTTGACTGTGGGTACCTGTTCTAGTTCTTTGAAAGTACTTTTAATTACATACCTATCCTTTCTATTTTGAAAATATCCAATAGCTTTCTTCCCTACCAAAATTAAATTTGGCTGATACCCTTGTTTGACTAATTCTGCGTATCTTATTTCTACCTTTTTTATTATATTTGTATTGTAACCTCCGCATAAACCTCTATCCGCAGTTATGCATACCAAAGTGATTCTCTTTACATCTCTCTTGGATAATAGAGGAGAGTCGACAGCCTCAAATTGAACTCTAGATTGGATATTTTCTAAGACCCGTGCAAGTTTATCTGCAAAAGGTCTACTCTTAAGAACTTGATCTTGAGCTCTCCTAACTTTTGCAGCAGCAACAAGTCTCATGGCCTCCGTTATTTTTCTTGTATTTTTAACAGAAACGATTCGATCTCTAATCTCTTTAAGATTTGCCATGGTATCTCCTTAAATAAATTTAAACTGTGGCAAGCATTGATGATTTAACTTCATTTATCACCTCTTTTAATGTTGCTTCTAATCCATCATTTAATTTCTTTTCTTTAAGAATTTCTTCTATAAATTCTGATTTATTTAACTTTAGGTATTCCCTAAGTTCAGTTGCAAATTTAGTAACATCTTCAACAGGCACCTCATCAATAAGACCTTTAACTCCTGCATAAACTACTGCAACTTGTTCTGCAAGGTTAAGCGGGGAGAATTGAGGTTGCTTTAATAACTCTCTTAGTCTTTTACCTCTTTCAAGTTGTTGCTGAGTTGCTTCATCAAGATCAGATGCAAATTGAGAAAAAGCAGCTAGTTCATCAAACTGTGCGAGTTCTAACTTTAAAGTTCCTGCAATTTTTTTAATTGCTTTTGTCTGAGCGGCACCTCCAACACGGCTAACAGAAATACCTACATTAATAGCGGGTCTTAATCCTGAGTTAAATAAATCTGCACTCAAGAATATTTGTCCATCTGTAATTGAAATAACATTAGTTGGGATGTAAGCCGAAACGTCCCCTGCCTGAGTTTCAATAATTGGAAGAGCTGTCATAGAGCCTCCTCCCATAGCATCAGAAAGTTTTGCTGCTCTTTCTAGTAATCTACTGTGTAAATAGAACACGTCTCCAGGATAAGCTTCTCTTCCTGGTGGTCTTTTTAAAAGAAGAGACATTTGTCTATAAGCCTGAGCTTGTTTTGTTAGATCATCATAAATAACAAGTGTTGCTTTACCCTGATACATAAAATGTTCAGCAATTGCTGCACCGGTATAAGGTGCTAAGTACTGTAAAGCAGCAGGTTCAGAAGCTCCTGCACTAACTACGACTGTATAATCTAGTGCTCCTCTCTCTCTTAATACCTCTACGATGTTTGCTACTGATGCTGACTTCTGACCAATAGCTACGTAAACACAAACTACGTCTTGGCCTTTTTGGTTGATTATCGTATCGATAGCAATAGCAGATTTTCCAGTTTGTCTATCACCAATAATTAATTCTCTTTGACCTCTTCCAACAGGAATCATTGCATCAATAGATGTAATGCCTGTTTGCATTGGTTCATGCACTGATCTTCTCTTGATTATTCCAGGAGCCATTTCTTCAATCAATCTAGTATCACTCGTAGGAATTTCCCCTTTCCCATCTATTGGTTGTCCTAGAGGATTAACAACTCTCCCCTGCATTGCTTCACCAACTGGAACAGATGCGATTTTACCTGTGGACTTAACGTTACTACCTTCTTGGACACCAAGTGCCTCTCCCATCAAAACGGCTCCAACATTATCATCTTCAAGATTTAAAGCTATACCTTCGGTACCATCTTCAAATTCCAATAACTCACCTGCCATGACTTGATCTAAGCCATATATTCTTGCAATGCCATCACCGATTTGCAGAACAGTTCCTACATTGCTAACACTTACAGATTGGTCATAATCAGTTATTTGTTGTTTTAAGATTGAACTGATTTCATCAGGGCGTATAGATACCATGGATTTAAGAATTTAAGGTTGATTTAAAAGTTACTTGGAAAGGGATAAGCCAAGTTTTCTAATTTGTGAAGCAAGGGAAGCATCAATTACTTTTGATCCTACACTGGCGACGAAACCACCAATAAGAGATGGGTCGATTTTAGTTACAAGTTCTAATTTTTCTGTTCCAGCAATATTGATGATCTTTTTGGTAATTAAACCTTTCTGTTCATCAGTAAGCTCGACTGCAGAAGTAACAGTTGCCAAAGCAATATTACTATTTTCTCGGTAAATCTCTAAAAACCTATCAAGAATTGAAGTGAGGATTCCAATTCTTTGCCTATCGGCCAATAATTTTAAGAAATTCAGTAAAGAAGAATTAACCTTATTTGAAAAAATTTCAATAATGATTTTCTTCTTAGCATCTGTCTCTAAAATGGGAGAGGATAATGCCTTCTCCAATTCAGGGGAATCATTTATTAATCCCAAAAGTTGTTTTACCTCAGAAACCATCTCTTCAGTTTGCGAATTTTCATTCACAACTTGAAGTAACGCCTCTGCATATGGTGTAGTAACTGAATTTAAAAGTGGCATTAGTTCACCTCAATATTATTAATTGATTGAGTTACCAAATTTTCTTGTGTTGTTTTATCAAGTCGATTTGGGAGAGATTCTAAAGCTTTCTTAATTGCCAGTTCAACAGCTTCTTTTCGTAGTTGAGAAATTGCTCTGGATGCTTCAGAGCTCTCATCAGAGATTGCGCTTTGTTTAATTCGTGCCATCTCCTCTATCGCTTTTTTCTCACTTTCCATTCTGATTGATTCAGATCTTTTAAGAGAATCTGCTTTTATTTGAGAAGCTTTTTCTTCTGCTGAAGATAAATCTTTTTTCGCCTTTTCTAAAGCTTGAGTTGCATTTAGGAGTCGATCTTCAGCATCTTTTAATTCAAGAAGGATTCCTTCTCTCCTTTTTTGAAGCATTTTACCTAAGAAACCAGGCAAAAATTTATAAAGACCGAAAACTACTACAGCCCAATTAAGGATATTAGTTTCGAATAAATTGAAGTTCAATCCAAAACCTTCTGTAGCTAAAAGAGTTAAATTCATTTTTCTAGAATCAATCTATTAACAATAAGTTCGCTTAGATCATCAGCCTGTTTAGAAAGTTGATCACGAGCAGCGGACGTCTGACTTTCAATTTCTAGTCTTGCCTTTTCTTTTGAAGCATTTGCTTCATTATTAGCAAATTCTAGTGCTTCTTTATAAAGCTTGTCAGACTCATTCTCAGCTTCGCTCACAATTCTTTGGGCTTCTGTACGAGCACTTTGAAGCTGAGTTAATAAATCAGCTTCTAATTTTTTAACCTCAGAAAGTTTATTTTTGGCCTCAATAATATTATTACTTACAAACTTTTCTCTTTTTTCTACAACATTGCCAACAGGCTTAAAAAAGAGAGAATTTAATATGTAAGTAAGCGCAACTACTTGTATTGCCATTAGTGGCAAAGTGGCATTTATATCAAATAATCCACCTTCTGTAGCACCAAAAAAATTAAAGGCCAACATATGATTCAGTTGAAGTTAAAAAATTAAATTTAATAAATATTGCTAATAAGAATTAGAAGCAATATTAACTTTTAGGAAAAAGGATTCGCAAAAAGTAGTACCAAAGCCACAACTAATCCGTAAATTGTTAATGACTCCATGAAAGCGAAAGACAAAAGAAGAGTTCCTCTGATTTTACCTTCAGCTTCTGGCTGACGGGCAATACCCTCAACAGCACCTTGAGCTGCGTTACCTTGTCCAAGACCTGGGCCAATAGCACCTAGACCAACTGCTAAACCAGCAGCTACAACTGATGCAGCGGAAGTAATCGAATCCATAATTTTGAAATAAAAAGCTTAATACTTGTGATAATCTTTGTTGTCATACACGCTTGGACATCCTTTGTTTAAGAATGGGTCTGATATTTTCAGACCTACGCGATTAGATATTTTGCCAGATTACAGACCCTTTGTAAAAGCGTCTGAATGTATCAGAAAACAGCTAATGATGTTCTTCAACAGCTTCTCCAATGTAGTAGGCCGCTAAAGTTGCAAAAATCAAAGCCTGAATTGCACTAGTAAATAATCCCAGGAACATAACAGGTATTGGGAGAATAAGCGGAACTAAGAAGACTAGAACACCAACAACAAGTTCATCAGCCAAAATATTTCCAAATAGCCTGAAAGAGAGTGATAAAGGTTTCGTAAAGTCCTCTAGAATTTTGAAAGGAAGCATAATTGGAGTTGGGTGAACATAGTATTCGAAGTATCTCCAACCCTTATTGCTTAAACCAGCATAGAAATAAGAAAGTGAAACCAATAAAGCCAAGGCTATAGTTGTATTGATATCTGCAGTAGGTGCTCCTAATTCTCCACTTGGTAACTTAATCAATCTCCAAGGAATTAAAGCCCCTCCCCAATTACTAACAAAGACGAATAAAAATAAAGTACCTATAAATGGCATCCAATCTCGATAAACTTTTTCACCTATTTGCGTCCTAGCAAGATCTCTTATGTAATCCCAGAGGAACTCAAGCAGGTTTTGAAGGCCTTTAGGATCATTTTCCATTTTTTTAGTTCCTAAAGATATAAAAACTAATAACGCTCCTAATAAAATCCAAGATGTTAAAAATACCTGCCCATGAAGTCTGATATTTCCAATTTGCCAATAGAGGTGTTGACCAACTTCTAGTGCTGCAAAATTTGTTAGCAAGGAATTAAAAAACATTTTTTTGAATAAAAAAATTTAGTTAAGAACGTGAAAAATAAAGAATGAGTGAAGGCTTATAAATGAAAAAACCTATCATCGCAGGAAAAATATCTAAAGATCCTAGCTTGCTCGCAAAAATAAAGAGGCAAACTGGAACTAATAGTTGCAATTTTGATACACCTGATGATTCTTTACCAAGTTTCCCTATACTTTTGGCAAGCAAACGTAGGTAAAAAATCCCGGCAATTGCACCTATAAAAATACTAAAACCGAAAGTATAGCCTAGAAAAATTCCAGTTATTGATGCTAATAAAATAGAAACAATAAAAGTAATTCCAAAAATTGTTAATTGCAATTTTGTGAATTCATCATTTTGGGAAAGCAAATGATCTATTTGATTGGCAATGCCAGATTTACTTTTTTTGATGATCGAATTATTCAGGGATTGAGGAAATTGAACATTCTCATAAGAAGGATGCTCAAGTTTTTTTCTATTTGAGTCCACTGATGTGAACATAGTTTAGAAACCCCTCTGAATGGTTTTTAATAAGTATATAAACTCACGGAATCTATCACGGAGAGGTGCCTTTTAGCTAGTTTTTTTTTATAAAAAATTAATTCTTAAGATTTATGATGAATCTGTAGGCCATTTTTTAAATTATTCTTCAAAAATAAAATTCATGAAAAGTCATCTTTTTAATTGCGTTAACACTTTAAAACGTTAATAAAAGACTTGGCAAAATCTCAATTAAACGTCTCAATAGTAAATATACATCTAAAAAAATTGGAGATAAGTCAAGAAAAAATAAAATATAAAAGAATTTCTAAAAGAAAAAAAACCTTTAATTCTAATTACAAAAAAAATTTCAGCAATTTAACAGAGTCTATATTTCCCTTACCTTGGGCGATATGGCCTTATGAGGCAAAAATCCTAATTATCCTCATTGGAATTTGGTCAATATTAGGAATATGCATTCTAGGCTCTTCAAGTTGGTGGGTTGCTAGTAGAGAAATGGGGAATTGGTCTTATTTCTTAAAAAAACAAATTATTTGGACAATTCCAGGAATTGGTCTTTTTTATTTCGTACTTAATACAAACATTAGAAATCTTTTAAAGTTTTCAAGGATTATTTTTTATATTTTATTCTTTTTGATTTTCCTCACCAATCTTACTGGAATCACAGTTAATGGATCTTCAAGATGGCTAGTGCTTGGCAATTTACGTCTGCAGCCATCTGAATTAATTAAACCTTTTCTAATTCTAGAAGCTTCTAATCTTTTCGCACATTGGAATCTAGTAAAGAATGATAAAAAATTAATTTCATTTATAACCTTTGGTTTATTAATTTTATTTATACTTAAACAGCCTAATTTAAGTACTGCATCATTAACTGGAATTCTTCTTTGGGTAATGGGTTTATGTGGAGGAGTAAAACTTAGCTCACTTTGCTCATTTGCTTCAATAGGATTAATTACTGGATGTATCAGCATCCTTAATAACGAATATCAAAAACTGAGAGTTACTTCATTTATAAATCCTTGGAAAGATCAACAAGAAAATGGATTTCAATTGGTTCAAAGTTTATTAGCTATAGGTTCAGGTGGTCTATTTGGCCAAGGTTTTGGACTGTCGATACAAAAATTACAGTATCTGCCGTTCATGTATACAGATTTTATTTTTGCCATTTTTGCAGAAGAATTTGGTTTATTGGGGTGTACTTTATTCTTAGGATTTTTAGCAGTATTCTCCTATATAAGCCTAAGAATTAGTCTTAAGTGCAGGAACAATTATACAAAATTAATTGCTATCGGATGTAGTGTGTTGTTGACAGGTCAATCAATAATGCACATTGCTGTAGCGACAGGTTCAATGCCTACAACAGGGTTACCACTACCTTTCATTAGTTATGGTGGTAATTCATTAATAGCGTCTTTTTTTATTGCAGGGATGTTAGTTAGATGTTCATTAGAGTCAACAGGATTCATTGGTATGATTAGTACACGAAAGACTCTTAATTAGTTAGAATTTAAAGGATTAAATTCAAGCTATCGAATCATTTAATTTAGTTATTTCAGAATTATCTCAAAAGGGTAATCTGCTTATGCAGAATGGTCTTAATAGTCCTGGTCCATTTACTATATTTTTGGTTTTCAGCGCAGGACTTTTAACAAGTCTTGGGCCATGTTCATTATCATTACTGCCAGTGACTATTGCTTATATAGGCGGAACAGAGAAAAATAAATTTAAACTTATTAGTTTTTCAGGAGGTGTAGTTTTTTCGCTTGTTGCACTGGGGGCTGCGAGTGGATTCTTAGGTAAAATATATGGGCAAATTCCATCTTATTACACTTCATTTGTTGCCCTAATAGCAATAATAATGGGTTTAAATTTATTAGGAATTCTAAAGTTTCAGTTTCCGAATGGACCTGATATAAAAATAATTGAAGATAAAATACCAACATTTATAGCGCCTTTTGCCATAGGGACTACTTTTGGACTAGCTTCTTCACCTTGCATTACTCCAGTTTTAGCAACTCTTTTGGCTTGGGTATCGCAAGCTAAAAACCCGATAATATCTATTATTTTTTTATTTTTCTTTGGGATAGGCCAAGTAACCCCATTAATCATTGCAGGAGCTACTGCAGAAAACTTAAAGCAATTTTTAGCTCTTAGAAAATTTAGTCAAATAATTCCGACTTTGAGTGGGATATTTTTAGTTTCCCTAGGGTTATTAAATTTATTTTCAAACTGGATTTAAATGATTATTTTTAAGAATCTAATTTTAAAAATATCAAGTTTAAGATTCGCTATATCGCTGATAATCTTCATTGCTATTGCCAGTGGAATAGGTACTTTTATACCTCAAGGTAGTAATAATAAATTCTATATTGATAATTTCGATAGTGCTCCCATTTTTGGATTTTTAGATGGTGAAAAAGTCTTAAAACTTCAATTGGATCATATATATACAAGCTTTTGGTTTTTATTTACATTAATTCTTCTTTGCATTTCTCTGGCAGCTTGTAGTTTCAGGAGGCAAATTCCTTCATTAAAAGCTTCATTAAAATGGATTGAATATAAGAGCGAAAAAAAATTTAGCAAACTGCAACTAACTACAATTCATCCAATCAATCCAGATGTAGAACATATATCAAAAGTAGATTTATTACTTAAAAAAAAAGGATGGAAAACATACAAATTTAATAGTCATATTTCTGCAAGAAAGGGGATAATTGGAAAAATTGGTCCTTTAGTTGTACATATCGGATTAATAGTCTTACTTATAGGTTCAGCATATGGAAGTTTTACAAGTCAATCAAAAGAACAATATTTCATGCCTGGAGAAACTTTAGATCTTGTTAATGAGAGCACAAATTCAAAAACTAATGTAAAATTAGTCGATTTTTCTATAGAACGTGAAAGTGATGGTTTGCCCAAACAGTTTATTTCAAAATTAAATTTTTCTTCTGAAGATCTAAATTTAAATGAAATAAAAACAACCAAAGTTAATCACCCAATCAGGTTTAAAGGATTAACTATTTATCAAGCAGATTGGGCAATATCAAATGTTGTTTTAGAAATAGACAATATCCTTTATCAATTACAATTAAAGGAGATTCCAGAAATCGGTAATCAAGTTTGGGGAGTTTTAGTTGAATTAGGATCGGAAACTAAAACAAATTTCCTTTTAACAATAGATAATGAAAATGGTCCACTTAAAATTTCGAATATAGAAAATTTTTCCGGGAATAATCTCTATATCAATGACGATCCATTAGAAGTTAACTCTTCAAAAGTATCTCTGAAAAAAATAATCCCCAGCAGTGGATTAATAATTAAAAATGATCCGTCTATACCATTTATTTACTTTTCTTTTATCTTAATAATTTTTGGAACAATAATAAGTCTTATACCAACTAACCAATTATGGATTCTGGTAAATAAAGAATCTCAAAAGTTATCTATTGGAGGGCTTAGTAATAAAAATCTAGTTGGTTTTAAAAAAGAATTTTTTAAATTATCAGATGAAATTAAAAAATTTTAATTTCTTTTCTGCCCACTAAAGATATCTAACTGCATAGAAACATTACCTCTGGGGTTAAATGCAGCATTTAAATGTATCCAATGAGGTGAGCCTTCACTAACTAAATCATCCATAATTCTATTAACAACTTCCTCATGTGATATTTTTATATCTCTAAAATTATTAATATAAAGCTTTAAAGACTTCAACTCATAGACTTTTAAATTAGGTTGATAAATAATTTTTAGCTTTGCAAAATCTGGATAACCCGAAAAGGGGCACTTACATGTAAATTCAGGTAACTGGATAGAAATTTCATAAATTCTTTTCTTATTTGGATTCTCGAAACAAATTATTTTTGATTCTTCAATAATTCTTTCACCATATAGCGGACTTTGAGTCGAATCTTCTAATTTAGCTGTACTCATTTTTAGTAGAACTTTTTTACTAAACCTATATAAAAACTATATATAAAGATAAATATTCGCAAAAGTATCAACAAATCTAAGTATTACAATTGGCTAAGTCATAAGCTATTAAATTTTATTTTTGTATCAACTGCAACATTCATAATGTTGGTTGAGAGGGTTATATGTGTTTAGTTCAATGAAAAATTTAATGGACATTTGTTTGATAACTATCGATAACAACTTAAATAAATCCCTGCAACCAAAAAGTGCAATTGGAATGTTATGGCTTCAAACACACTTCGAAAATGATCAGTGGGAAGCGTTGTCAAATAGTACAGTTATAATTTCTGAAGAAAATTCCCAATTATTAATTGAAGACGCCACGAATGCAGGCCTTAATATTAAATCTTTTTCTGATATTTCAATGTTGGATGTTTTTCCAAAAAACAATTAAAATAAGAATATTCAATCTTTAATCATGAAGAAAATTGAAGCAATCATACGTCCATTTAAGCTGGAGGATGTAAAAATTGCATTAGTAAACTCTGGTATTGTTGGTATGACAGTTAGTGAAGTCAGAGGTTTTGGAAGGCAAAAAGGACAAGTTGAGAGATATAGAGGTTCCGAATTTACTGTTGAATTCCTTCAAAAACTCAAAGTAGAAGTTGTAGTAGAAGATGACAAGGTTAATTCAGTGATAGATGCAATTGCTGAAGCAGCAAAAACTGGAGAGATAGGTGACGGAAAAATATTTATCACATCAATTGATTCTGTTGTGAGAATTAGAACTGGCGACAAAGATGAAGAAGCTCTGTAATTCAAAGAGTTTCTTTTACCAAATTTTGTATATATTCACTATTAATCTTTTTATTTGATTGACTTTCTAAGGTCATCCAAGCTAGATATTCATGATTTCCAGCAGGACCTACTAGAGGTGAAGCTATCAAATTCTTTATATTCCATTGGAAATTCTTAGCAGCATAAATAACAGACTCTATCGCCTCAGTATGGAATTTAGGATTGCGAACAACACCACCTTTACTGACTTTATCTTTACCCACCTCAAATTGGGGTTTAATTAAAAATATCCCCTCAATACAATCACCTTCTAATAAATTACCAATTGATTTAAAAACTAACTTTAATGAAATAAAAGACAAATCAGCAACCACAAAATTTGGTAATTTATTACTCCTAGATAAAAGATCATTAGGTTTTAAATTTCGAATATTAGTTCGTTCAAAAAGTATGACTTTTGGATTATTTCTAATCTTCCATGCAGTCTGTCCATAACCAACATCTACCCCATAAACTAACTTTGCTCCTTGTTGCAATAAGCAATCAGTAAACCCCCCAGTAGAGATTCCTGCGTCGATACATATTTTATCTTTTACTTTAATTTCAAGTTTTTTAAATGCCTCCAATAATTTTTCGCCGCCCCTCGATACGAACATAGGTTCGGAATCAATAAAAAATTCAGATCCAATTAATACTTGTTGTCCAGGTTTATCTAATACTTTTCCATTGATATCTCTAACCTTGCCCGCAAGAATTAAACCTTGGGCTTTTTGACGAGTTTCACATAAACCTTTATTTAGAAGATAAAGGTCTAATCTACTTTTTTTAATCATCTATTAATCAATAAAAAAAGACTGAATAATGAACTTCTAAAAGATTAAGATCCAAATTCTTTAATACCTTCTAATTTTAAATTAGAACAAAAAAATTACCCACTATTAACTAAAGGAATAAATGCAAACATTTTTATATTTAAGCTTTCTTTATTAGCCAGGAAAATGTTACATAAGAAAATAATGATAAGGCAAATATGTTCAATGGCAAGTACATCTTTAAGGTATAAGGCAATAATTCGATTTTGGTTATAAAGTTTAAATTGATAATTAACAAAAATTGTGATCGAGCGTTACACATTACCCGAAATGGGGAAAATCTGGACTGAAACCACAAAATTCCAGAGTTGGCTTAAGGTTGAAATAGCTGCATGTGAAGCAAATTTTTCCCTCGGGAAAATCCCTGAGAATGCCATGAAAGAGATACGTTCAAATGCAAAGTTTGATGAATCTAGAATTACGGAAATTGAGAAAGAAGTTAAACATGATGTCATAGCATTTCTTACAAGCGTTAATGAATTTGTAGGTGATTCAGGAAGATACATACATGTTGGTATGACCAGTAGTGATGTACTTGATACTGGCTTATCTCTTCAGTTAGTAGATTCTTGCGAATTGTTATTAGAAGAAATTGAGAACCTAGAAAATGAGGTCAGATTATTAGCAAGGAAGCATAAAAATACATTAATGATTGGCAGATCTCATGCAATTCATGGGGAGCCAATTTCCTTCGGTTTTAAACTTGCTGGATGGTTAGCAGAAATAATAAGGAACAAAAAAAGATTGTTAACCCTGAAAGATTCTATAGCAATTGGACAAATAAGTGGTGCAATGGGAACTTACGCTAATACGAATCCTAAAGTAGAAGAAATAACTTGTGATTTACTCGGCTTAAAACCTGATACAGCAAGTACGCAGGTTATATCGAGAGACAGACATGCAGAATATGTGCAAACTATTGCACTAGTTGGCGCTTCTTTAGATAGATTCGCAACTGAAATAAGAAATTTACAAAGAACTGATGTTTTAGAAGTTGAGGAGGGCTTTACAAAAGGGCAAAAAGGAAGTTCTGCCATGCCTCATAAAAGAAATCCTATTAGAAGTGAAAGAGTAAGCGGTTTAGCAAGAATTTTGAGGAGTTACGTCTTAACAGCACTTGAGAATGTTCCACTTTGGCACGAAAGAGACATTAGCCATAGTTCAAATGAACGTATCATGCTACCTGACGTATCAATCTGCTTGCATTTTATGCTCAGGGAAATGCAAGATATAGTAAGCAATTTAGAAGTTTATCCAAAAAATATGCTCAAAAATTTACATATATATGGTGGTGTAATCTTTAGTCAGAAAGTTTTACTTTTGCTTGTAGAGAAGGGCTTGTCTAGAGAAAAAGCTTATAGCTTAGTACAAAAAAATGCGCATCAGGCCTGGAATACTCAGAATGGGAATTTCAAACAAAATATAGAGAGAGATAATGAAATTATGGATTTTATTGATCAAAGTGACTTAGAAGAATGTTTTAATCCTTCAATTCATCTTAATAATTTAAGTGTAATATGGGAGAAGTTAGGTATCTAGGATTACTGAAAACCTTATCTAAGTTAAACCAGTGTTTTCAGAGGAATAATGACCAAAAACTTTAGGATTGAA
>CACAXN010000013.1 GCA_902536455.1 uncultured Prochlorococcus sp. | reverse complement strand
TCTTCTGGTGATGTTTACAATACTAAAGAAGCATGGATTATAGGATTTTTAACATCTTTTTTCTTATTATCTTCAATTATTTCTCATGAGGTTTTACATACCTTTGTTTCCTTAAATCAGGGTGTAAAAATAAAAAAAATTACTTTTTATTTTCTCGGAGCAATTTCACAAATAGATAAGTATTGTGAAACTTCTATGGGTAATATAAAAATCGCAATGGTTAGACCTCTATTATGTTTCGCTACAGCATTTATCCTACTTTTAATTAGTAATTACAATACATCTCAAGAAATAATAACTATGAATATAATTTCTAGAGTAGGTATATTAAATTTATTCTTAGGCTTCTTAAATTTGATTCCAATAGGTTCTTTGGATGGAGGAAATTTATTAAAAAGTATTATTTGGCATTTCTCAGGTAGTAAAAACAGAGGAAGAAAATTTCTCAATAAAGTGAATTTATCTTTATCTTTTTTAGTTCTTATATTTGGGATAATTTGTTTATTTAGACTTAACTTTTACTATGGTTTTATTCTCTCTTTTTTAGGGTTGTTTGGAGTTAATTCTTCAAAGTCAGAAAGTCAATTTTTTAAAATTGAAACCATACTTAAATTTAGTGAAGTTTCTGAGCTTAAATTAAAGCCATTAAGAAAAATTGAATTTGATTCTAATTTCTTAGAATTAAATAAATTAATAAAAAATAAAAAGGATGCATCAGATAAATATTTTTTTGTCACGAACAATGGTCGATGGGCTGGTTTTATTGATGAGAATATTTTAAAAACTATTTCCATAAAAAAATGGGAACGGAACTTTATTGGAGATTTTACGAAGCCAATTGATAGTTTTGAAACTGTATATAGTAATGATAAATTATGGAAAACCATAGAGAGACTTGAAGAAACAAATGAAGGTTTTATATTGGTTCTCAATACTGCAGATATCCCTTTAGGTATAATTGATAGGAATAAAATTGGAAACTTTGTATTGAGTAAATTAGGATTTAATTTGCCTGCAGAAATTGTTAATAAACTAAATTATAAAAATAAATATCCCTTGGGAGTTGATTTGCCAAGAATAATAAATTCAATGAAGCAGAAAGGAGATCTTTAAGAATCTATATCATGAAAATTTTTAATATTTTTATTATCTATGGCAATATTTTTGAACTTTATATTTGTTTTTTTCTTTATGAATGATTTTCTTAAATGTTCAACTATTTCATCATTTGTTAGGTCTAGATTTATTTTTGGTGGAGCTTCTTCTTTAAATAATTTGAACCATAAATCTTTTGAAGGATTAGTTTGAATCTCTCCATGTTGAAGGAACGCACCTTTTTTTCGATATTGGGCACTTCCTATCCTCTTAAACCCATCCTGATCAACTAAATCAGAAGTTAATGAAGTCCCAAAACAATTAGAAGTTATAGGTGATTTTCGTAAATTGCCATTATGTAAGTTTAGACCTAATTCTTTAAAACTTTTAATTAACCAATTATTTACCATTTCATAACTTAGGATTTTGTAGAAATTTTTTTTAAATGTTAATGCATATGTTATTCCCCCTGAATGCAAAACAGCTCCCCCTCCAGAGGGACGCCTTACAATGTTAATTTCCCCATCTGATAATAATTTTTCCCAATGACTAGGAATTTCTTTTTGGTGATAGCCAATTGAAAGCCAATCCCCACTCCAATAATAGAACCTTAATGTGAGAATTATTTCAGGATTAGAAATAGTCTGATCTAAAAAATTTAAATCTAAAGCCATTTGATCAAATCCAGTTAAATTATTTGTCGAAAAAATTAAAGCTTGATTTTCTATTCCCAAAATTAACTTTGTAGGTCTATTTATAATAATTTTCAAAAAAATTTTTCTTTCAATTTATTAATTACGTAACATCATTTTGTAATAGTGTGTCAAATCCCCTCTTTTGGGTGGAGAATAAAGAAAATATTTTTTTCACTATGGAGCCAACTCAAACAATAAATTTAATTGCACTAAGCCTTATAGTAGTTATGCATGCAGGTGTTCTAGCCCTTAGGTTAGGAATTAGTTTAGGTAGAAACTAAATACTATTAGAAAATTTATATTTTTAAGGTAATAATATAATAAAACTGAATTGACTTATTCAGTAAAAATTGCAATAACTAAATTTGTCAAAATCTTTTTATAAAAATAGTAATTTTTACAAAAAATTTCTATCCTCTACTTTTAAAAGTAAACAGCAAAAACAGGAAAATTATGTATCTTTATTTTTTTTAATTATAAAAATTTGTTTCTCCCTTTTAGCAATAATAAGTTTGATTAAACTTGGCTATAGTTCCAAAGTAAGGCTAACCAGATTAAGGGAAATACAAGAATCATTTGCATATGAAAGATATCGATTTAATGTCTTAACTAGCAGGTTTGATGATTTATTTTCTTCTGAAGGTGAGCAAAGATTTATGAAGGATCAGGATCAAATAATTTCTAAGGACATTATCAGAGTAATATGGCGTTGATAAGGATGATCTAGAATCTTTTTACTTATCATTTTTCTATTAACTTTTTCTCTAGTGAGTAAGAACATTAAGGGTTTAGTCCTAATAACAGGAACTACTTCAGGAGTTGGATTGAATACTCTCAAACCACTTTTAAGATTTGGATGGGAGGTTATTGCGGTTAATCGATCAAATAAAAGAGCTATAAAAATAGCTGAGGAATTCTTAACAAAAGGGGAAATTAAAAATATTCATTTTATAGAAATAGATCTTTCTAATTTGGATGAGGTAAGAAAAGGTTGCGATGAAATATTGGAAAGATTTAAAAACCCAATAAATTCTCTTATTTGCAATGCAGCAGTTTATAAGCCGAGACTAAAGAGACCCGAAAGATCTGCTCAGGGTTTTGAAAACTCTATGGCAGTAAATCATTTTGGACATTTTCTCATGATAAACCTTCTCATGGAAAATATTTTATCTTCAAAAAGAGAAATTGTTCTAAATGGAAAATCTACTGTATTTAAGCCAAGAATTACAGTATTAGGAACTGTCACAGCTAATTTTTCAGAACTAGGAGGTAGGATTCCTATCCCTGCTCCAGCTGATCTAGGAGATTTATCAGGATTTAAAAATGGTTTTTTATCTCCAATAAGTATGGTGAATGGGAAGAAATTCAAACCGGGTAAGGCTTATAAAGATAGTAAACTATGTAATATGGTGACAGTTCAGGAATTATCAAAAAGATATCCTGAAGAAGAAATTATTATTAATTCTCTATATCCTGGATGTGTTGCTGATACAAAACTTTTTAGAGATACACCTTGGTTATTTAGATTCCTTTTCCCGATATTTCAAAAATTCATTACAAAAGGATATGTATCACAAAGATTAGCAGGAGAGAGGGTTGCTCATGTGGCAACCTATAAAGAATACGCTAAACCATCAGTCCATTGGAGCTGGGGAAATCGTCAAAAAACTGGTAGAAAAGCTTTTTCTCAAAAGTTGTCAAAAAGAATAATTGATACGAAGACCTCACAACAAACCTATGATTTAACAATGAAATTGGTTGGATTAGTTTAATTTAAGACTAATCAAATCCCAATAAATCAAAAATTTCTCTATCTTTAAGTGGATTTCCTTCTAAAGGTTCGACGTTTTCAAGCATATTTTTAGCAAGAGATAAATATTCATTTTGAACTTCAACGACGTCGTCAGTGGGCTCCATTTCAAAGATGGTACATTTTTTTAGTCTTGATCTTCTGATGGCGTCTACATCTTTAAAGTGAGCCATAGTTTTTAAACCTGTTCTCTCATTGAATTTATCAATTTGATCTGTATCTCTTGATCTATTTGCTACTACTCCACCTAATCTGACTTTATAGTTTTTTGCCTTTGCTTTGATTGCGGAGACTATTCTATTCATAGCAAATATTGAATCGAAGTCATTAGCAGTAACTATTAGACAGTAATTCGCATGTTGCAATGGAGCTGCAAAGCCGCCGCAAACGACGTCTCCAAGGACATCAAAAATAACAACGTCAGTATCTTCTAATAAGTGATGCTCTTTTAAAAGCTTAACTGTCTGACCAGTTACATACCCCCCGCATCCTGTGCCAGCAGGAGGCCCTCCACTTTCGACGCACATTACACCATTGAAACCTTCGAACATGAAATCGTTTGGTCTCAATTCTTCGCTATGGAAATCCACCTCTTCAAGAATATCAATAACTGTAGGAACCATTTTGTGCGTCAAAGTAAAAGTGCTATCGTGTTTTGGATCACATCCAATTTGTAGAACTTTTTTACCTAATTTTGAGAATGCTGCAGAAAGGTTTGATGATGTAGTTGATTTCCCGATACCACCCTTTCCGTAAACGGCAATAACTAAAGCCCCTTCTTCTATATTAATTTTTGGATCTTGCTTTACTTGAACACTCCCTTCTCCATCAAGAGGTTTATTTATAGTACTTGTCATTTAAAGCTTAAAACATGTCAATATTTATATTCTTACAGCGTAAATACACATGTAATATGTTTCTAAACAAATATTTATTTATTTGTATTAAACATGTTAAATATATTCTTATAACTATATTTTTTGGATTAATTTTATTAAATTATGAGTGAAAATACTCATGGCTTAATTATATTTTATTAGTAAAAACTTTAGCTAAAATATGCTTTAGCATCGTAAAGGGTTTCATCGCTTATTTCTGGGATTCCTTTCAAAACAGCATATTTTTCGGTATTTGTTTTAACTTTACCTCTTACAAAAAATGGAACCTTTGTTAATTCAGCTCTACCAGATTCAGTCCAGATAATGCCCTTTTTAGGATTATTATCTTTTTTATCGTAAGAATTTATTAAATCCTTTGTTTTTGTGGCTGTATGTCCTAAATGGCTCTGATGGCCATCGACAAACTCAAAGTCATGTTTAAACATATCAATAAGATGCTCTTCTAATCCCATCATTAAGGGATGTACCCAATCATCAAAAATCACATTTGCTCCTTCCCACCCCATTTGTGGGCTGTATCTAGCAGGAACGTCTTGAACATGCATTGGAGTACTTATTACTGAGCATGGAATGCCGAGTCTTTTTGCACTATGCCTTTCCATTTGGGTCCCTAAGACTAGTTCAGGGGCGGCTTTTTTCATAGCATCTTCTACTTCTAGATAATTGTTAGTGATGAGAGCTTCAACATTTAGATCTTTTGCAGTTGCTCTAAGTTGTCTTGCCATCTCTCGGCTGTATGTTCCAAGACCAACTACTTCAAAACCTAATTCATCCTTGGCAATTTTTGCAGCCGCTATTGCATGTGTTCCATCACCAAAAATAAAAACTCTTTTGCCAGTTAAGTAATTTGAGTCAACTGATTTTGAGTACCAAGGAAGTTTTGACTTGTGTTCTAATTCTTCTTTATTTGTCAAAGGGAGGTCTAGCTTATTATGAACTTCATTTATAAATTCAATTGTATTTTTTATTCCAATTGGAATCGTACTTGTATATTCCATTCCAAAGTTACGTTTAAGCCATTCACATGATGCTTCCGCAATTTCTTGATAAAGACAAATATTTATTTCAGCATCGATTAGTCTTTCAATATCATTTGGACTGGCACCTAGTGGAGCAACAACGTTTGTATCTATTCCTTGTTCTGAGAGTATACGTTGGATTTCGATTACATCATCCCTACATCTAAAACCTAGCAATGAAGGGCCAAGTATATTAACTTTTGGCCTCCTACCTAATTCTTTCCATCTCAGAGGACTTATTTTCTTTGAAGAACTTACTTTCTCTTTTAAAAGAGTTCTTGTTAATTGATAAAAAGTTTCTGAAGCTCCCCAATTTTCTTTCTTGCTATAAGCAGGTAGTTCAAGATTAACAATTGGTATATTAAACCCCATTCCTTTTGCAAGAGCTCCAGGTTGGTCTTGGATTAGTTCTGCTGTACAACTTTCTCCAACTAAAAGAGTTTTTGGTTTAAATCGTTCTACAGCTTCTTTAATATTTTTCTTCACTAATTCAGCTGTGTCGCCTCCAAGGTCTCTAGCCTGGAAAGTTGTATAAGTCACTGGAGGTCTTTGCCCTCTCCTCTCAATCATTGTAAAGAGAAGATCTGCATATGTATCCCCTTGAGGGGCATGAAGCACATAATGTATATCTTTCATAGAAGAGGCAATTCTCATCGCGCCTATATGTGGTGGTCCTTCATATGTCCACAGAGTTAATTCCATAGTCTTTTAATGCGTTGCTAAAGTTTTTGTAGTAAGAATTTGATTCCTCCTCAAAGGTTTGGAGAAGAGACCCGCTAAATCTGCGGCTTGATCAATACCATGAATTGGACTAAATACCATTTCTATCGACCACTTAGTACTAATTCCCTCCGCCTCAAGTGGGTTAGCTAAACCCATCCCACAAACTACTAAGTCTGGATTAGATTCCCTAACTCGATCTAATTGTTTTTCTACATGCTGCCCTTCGACAATTTTTGTGTTATCAGGTAACAAATTAATCTCCTCTTTCATTAAATCCTTATTTAGGTAAGGAGTTCCTACCTCTATAAGATCCATTTCGCATTCATTATGTAGAAATCTTGCCAAAGATATCTCTAGTTGCGATTCAGGAAGAAGAAATAATTTTTTCCCCTTAAGTATTTCTTTGTGAGCTTCAAGAGCAAGTTTTGCTCTATTGATTAAAGGCGAAATAATTTCATGAAATTTGAGTTCACTAATTTTGAAAGCTTTGGCAGCAGCTAAAAACCATTTAGTACTTCCCTCAATACCCAGAGGAAATGGAGCCGAAATTATTTCACAACCGCGATGTTTAAGGTCTCGAACCGTATCACTTAAATAAGGCTGAGTTAATAATACTTTGGTATTTTTACCAATCTTTGGTAATTCTGTAGATTGCCGTGGTGGAAAGCTTTCAATATTTGAAATTCCTAAATTTCTAAAAATCTTTTTGAATCTATCCTCTACATTATTTGCAAGTGTCCCAACTAATAATAATTTTTCCTCATTTGAGGACTCCATTAATGGAATTAAAGCTTTTAATGCGCCATCCTCTCCTTGGGTAAAAGTTGTTTCTATCCCACTTCCAGAATAGTTAACGAATCTTACTTGTCCTAAAAATCTTTTATTTAATTTCTCTGCGACTGTTGCAAGATCTAATTTGATTACTTCACTCGGGCAAGATCCTACTAGAAAAAGAGTTTTTATTTCTGGTCTTCTTGCAATAAGATCATTAACCACTCGATCTAATTCTTCATGAGCGTCAGCAAGACCAGCAAGATCTTTTTCTTCAAGAATAGCCGTCCCAAATCTTGGCTCAGCAAAAATCATAACTCCAGCGGCGCTTTGAATTAAATGAGCACATGTCCTTGAGCCTACTACCAGAAAAAACGCATCAGGCATTCTTCTGTGGAGCCAAACTATTGAAGTTAAGCCACAAAAAACTTCCCTGGGCCCAGTTTCCTTATTAAATTCAACTTTACTCATTAACAATTTTCAAGAGCTTATATTTCCAGCTTGCATAAACTTTTAAATTTAAGAAAGTAATTAATAAGTTCTCTTACAAAATGTACACATTTAAAAAACTTATATGAATGTTTAAATACTTAAATGAGAATTATAAAAATGATTTTTGAATTTTATTTTAATTTCTGTAGAAGGAATTTCCTTGACTTATTTTTGAAATCTTCCATACATTTCTAGCTATTTTCGTTGCTAATAATCCTGCTCTTTCTAACTTAGATTTCCCAGGCTTTGCCCCAATTAAAGCTGTCACTTCTGAAGTGGTTAAAGGTGCTCCAGTATTTATAGCTAATTGAGTTAATTCCAGTCTATCTCTAAGGTTCTTAAGATTTACTTTCTCTATTTTATCTTCTTCTAACCAACTAAAAGTTGGGTCTCTCTGAGATAATTTTTGCATCAAGCTCAGGCTAACTAATCCGAGAGTTTGATCAGGAGTTAATTCTTTTTCAGACCCAGAAACATTTGGTTCTTTTTTTTGAGAAGTTCCCATAAAAATGCATATCTTTTACTTGAAGTTATCGTTTTGTGGGAAGCATGCAAGTAAATTTAATAGAAAAAATGAACCCTTATCAGTTATAGTCGCGTGAATGGAACCAACTTCTAGTTTAAACAGAGGGAACCGAAAAAAAGGGAGTTCTCTTGTCACGGGATCTGAGGTGCAATCTCAGGCCAGTGGTGCTAGCTGTTTTATTACAACTGATTCAGAAAAGTCTTTGGTATCCAGACAAGCAAGTCAAGTTGAGCAAATTGAGTTAAGAACATATGTTTTTTTAGATTCTCTTCAACCTCAATTAGCTGCATATATGGGTACGGTTAGTAGAGGTTTCTTACCTATACCTGGTGATTCATGTCTTTGGATGGAAGTTTCGCCTGGGATGGCCGTTCACAGAGTCACTGATATTGCCTTAAAAGCAAGCAATGTAAGACTTGGTCAGATGATTGTAGAAAGAGCATTTGGTTCACTTGCTCTATACCATAAAGATCAAAGCACTGTTTTACATTCTGGAGATGTTGTTCTAGATGCTATTGGAAGTGAAGTTAGAAAAAGAACAAAACCTTCAACAAGTTGGACTGAAGTCATTCGCGCGATTACTCCAGATCATGCTGTTTTAATAAATAGACAAAACAGAAGTGGATCAATGATTCAATCTGGAATGAGTATGTTTATATTAGAAACTGAACCTGCTGGTTATGTTTTAAAAGCAGCAAATGAAGCTGAAAAAGCATCTAATATAACTGTTGTTGATGTGAAGGCAGTTGGCGCTTTTGGTAGATTAACTCTCGCAGGGAAAGAAGGAGATGTAGAAGAAGCCGCAGCTGCTGCTATAAGAGCAATCGAAGAAATTTCAAATTATTGAGAATTTTTTATTTAAACCTTTTTTTAAGTTAAACCTATCTCTTTTTTTAAAAAAGGTGACATAATTTTTGCAGCTTTACCTCTACTACCTAATTTATTTAGTTGTGATTGTGAGAGCTCACCGTAAACACAATTAGCTTCTTTAACCCAAAAAATGGATTCGAATTCCCCATTAGGATATTTGGGGTTCTTAAGAATTTCTCCCCAGCATATTCCTGTTGTATCTTTAACTAAGTTTCCTGAGGGATCGCATAAAACCATACAACTTATAAATCTTGCACTCCTATAAGGACTATCAGAAAGTTCATTAATTAATTTTTTAATTTTCTCATCATTATTTTTGGCATATCGAGCAGAATAAATTCCTGGTCGACCATCTAAAATATCTACTTCAAGACCCGAGTCATCAGCTAGTGCCCAAGTTTTTGTCTCTAGAGAAGCTGCCTTGGCTTTAAGTAGTGCATTCTCAAAATATGTTTTCCCAGTTTCTTCGACATTTAAATATTCTGGTTGCTTCTCAACCTTTAAAGACAAAACATCCAGCATCTCTGAAATTTCAGATACCTTTCTTTGATTGCCACTCGCAATTGTTAGAACTGGAATGTTCAAAATAATATAAAAATTTATTGTGAATATTATCTTACTTCAAAGCTTGATACGGAGACAGGAAAGGTTGAACATTCCACACCTGTGTAGACAGGGCCTGTCTCGTACGGAAATAACATAATGTAAATTTTTTCTTAACACAACAGTATGTTTTGATGCACTAACTAATTTGCATAAGTATTGACATATCAATAGTACCAAGGGTGATAAGTTAAACTTATGAATGATAGAAAAAACATTAATGGAGATTTTGTCGAAAACGCTTGACTTATAAGTACTTAATGAAGCATTCTTCGAATTGAACATTCCACATTTAGTATTTAGTAGACAATGGCTACAGAAACAATGGGCATCGCTCTCGGCATGATCGAGACACGCGGACTTGTACCTGCAATCGAAGCAGCAGACGCAATGACAAAGGCAGCAGAAGTTCGCCTAATTGGTCGTGAATTCGTTGGTGGCGGTTATGTCACAGTATTAGTTAGAGGCGAGACAGGCGCAGTTAACGCAGCTGTAAGAGCTGGTGCTGATGCTTGTGAAAGAGTTGGTGACGGTTTAGTTGCAGCTCACATTATTGCTCGTCCTCATAGAGAAGTTGAACCTGCTCTAGGTAACGGTGAATTTCTTGGTCAAAAGGACTAATTAATTAAAGCAAGATTTATAAATTTTGCACAATAATTATTTTCCCTATACAGACCTAAATTTATCCTTATGAGTAAGAAGTATGACGCAGGGGTAAAGGAGTACAGAGATACCTACTGGACTCCAGAATATGTACCCCTAGACACCGATTTACTAGCCTGTTTCAAATGTACAGGTCAGGAAGGTGTTCCAAGAGAGGAAGTTGCAGCAGCTGTTGCCGCTGAATCTTCAACAGGTACTTGGTCAACAGTTTGGTCCGAGTTACTTACAGACTTAGAATTTTATAAAGGACGTTGTTATCGTATCGAAGACGTTCCTGGAGATCCTGAAGCTTTCTATGCTTTTATTGCATATCCTTTAGATCTTTTTGAAGAAGGCTCAATTACAAACGTTTTAACATCTCTTGTAGGAAACGTTTTTGGATTTAAAGCTCTAAGACATCTTCGTCTAGAGGATATTAGATTCCCAATTGCTTTCATTAAAACTTGCGGTGGTCCACCAAACGGAATCGTAGTTGAAAGAGATCGACTTAACAAATACGGAAGACCTCTACTTGGTTGTACCATCAAACCTAAATTAGGATTATCTGGTAAAAATTATGGTCGAGTTGTATATGAATGTCTTAGAGGCGGTCTTGATTTAACGAAGGATGATGAGAATATTAATTCTCAACCATTCCAACGTTGGAGAGAAAGATTTGAGTTTGTCGCGGAAGCAGTTAAGCTTGCTCAGCGAGAAACTGGAGAAGTTAAAGGACACTATCTAAATTGTACTGCTAACACTCCTGAAGAACTCTATGAAAGAGCTGAATTTGCAAAAGAGCTAGATATGCCAATCATCATGCATGATTACATAACTGGTGGTTTTACTGCAAATACTGGATTAGCTAATTGGTGTCGTAAAAATGGCATGCTTCTGCATATTCACAGAGCTATGCATGCTGTTATTGATAGACATCCAAAGCATGGTATTCATTTCAGAGTTCTTGCAAAATGTTTGAGACTATCCGGAGGAGACCAATTACATACTGGAACCGTTGTTGGAAAACTAGAAGGTGATCGTCAAACAACTCTTGGTTATATAGACAACTTAAGAGAGTCATTTGTTCCTGAAGATAGATCAAGGGGTAACTTCTTTGATCAAGATTGGGGTTCAATGCCTGGAGTATTTGCAGTCGCATCAGGTGGTATCCATGTTTGGCATATGCCTGCACTTCTAGCGATCTTTGGGGATGATTCCTGTCTTCAATTCGGTGGAGGAACACATGGTCATCCATGGGGTTCAGCTGCTGGAGCTGCAGCTAATAGAGTTGCTTTAGAAGCTTGTGTAAAAGCCCGTAATGCTGGTCGCGAAATCGAAAAAGAGAGTAGAGACATTCTTATGGAAGCTGCTAAGCATAGTCCTGAATTAGCTATTGCTCTTGAAACTTGGAAGGAAATTAAGTTCGAGTTTGACACTGTCGACAAGCTCGATGTTCAGGGTTAACTCAAGTTTCGAAATTGAGGAGATATATTCTCCTCAAACTTCTTAAAATCTCGTTTTTACGAGTAATTACATTCACATTTTGATTAATTATGCCTTTCCAGAGCACAGTAAGCGACTATCAAACAGTTGCAACCCTGGAAACATTCGGTTTCTTACCACCGATGACCCAGGAAGAAATATATGACCAAATTGCCTACATAATTGCTCAAGGTTGGAGTCCAGTTATTGAGCATGTTCATCCAAGTGGATGTATGCAAACTTATTGGTCTTATTGGAAACTCCCATTCTTTGGGGAAAAAGATCTTAACTTGATCGTGAGTGAATTAGAGGCATGCCATAGAGCATACCCTGATCATCATGTAAGAATCATCGGATACGATGCTTACACTCAAAGTCAAGGAACAGCTTTTGTAGTTTTCCAAGGACGTTAAAGCTACTTATCGTAGTAAATAACTTTCTCCATAAAAACTTAATTTTTTTGGAGAAAGTCTTTTTAAAAAGTTTCACAATTGAAGGTTATGTCAATGAAAACTAGTAGAGAAATTGCATTAGAGAGAAGAAAAGCTATGAGTGATAGCGGGAAAAAAGCTGTTGCTAATTCTTCTACTACCAAAGACAGGGTTCGTACATCTGATGATATGCAAATTTCTGGGATAAAATCTTCAATTGATACAAATAGTACAAATACTTCGAAAAAACATATCCCAACAGCAAAAATGAATAAAAAATCCTCTTCTAAAAATTTATCCAGCAAAGAACTTGTAATTGAAAGAAGGAAAGCAATGTCAACTCATGGCAAATCAGCCATAAGTTCATCTGATAGAACTCGTACAGAAGCTAATAAAAAGATCCAAGTAAATGAAAATAAAATAACTCCAGATAAAAACCCTGACTTATCAAATTCTGTTAATACTGAGAGTAAAGTTCTAAATACTAAAATTAAAAGAAGAGTAACTCAAAAAAGAAAACCTATCACCAATACAAGTAGAGATATTGTTTTGGCAAGAAGAGAAGCTCAATCTAAACATGGCAAATCAGCTTCTAAACAAAATAGTAGTGCAGCATCTTTGGCTAGAAGAGGAGATCCAGATTTATCAAGCAGAGAAATATCTCAAAGAGTTAGGGAATTAAGAAGTAAAACTGGAGCAACCTCAAAAAAAGGAAATGGTAAATGTAGACCATGTGGTCCAAATAAAAATGGATCAAAAATGAATATTGCTGATGCAAGTTGGAAAGTTGGTAAAAGTGAAACTAATTCTGGACAAACTGTAACTGGAACACAGGCTAATAGATCGTTAAAAACTACTGGTAATGAAGCTAGTACATGTAGAAGCGTCACAGGTACGCAATATTTGGGATCCGAAGTACTTAATCAATTTTGCCAAAATCAACCTGAATATAAACAGCCAAATAGATCCTCAGTAACTTCAACATCAGCTGGAAATAAAGTCACAGGTAATGAGGTCGGAAGATCTGAGAAAGTTACTGGTGATGAACCTGGAACTTGCAAAAATGTAACTGGTACTGAATATAGTTCTGCAAATCAGTCAAAGCAATATTGTGGGGAAGTTCCCCAAAATCCCTCAAAGGTTAAACATAGTAGTACAGCTGACGGATTAAAAGTATCTGGGTCTTTACCTGGGAGATCTGCACTTGTAACTGGAGATGAGTCAGGATCTGGTCATCAATTAACAGGCGATCAATATCTTGGCTCAGAAACTAATCCAAAAGGGAGATCTCATGAAAAAGTCGGGAAATACAATACATTAAATGGCAATGCATTAACTGGTACAGGAGTAGGGAGGTCTGAATTCGTTACTGGTAACGAACCAGGAAGCTGTAAAAATGTAACTGGCGATGAATATATTGGTTCCCAACAATACGAGTCATTCTGTAAATCCAAACCAAAAGCTGAAGCAATGAAGGTTGGAGTTAGTCTCTCTAATAACGCTAATGAGATTAGTGGAACCTTAACTGGAAGATCTGAGAAAGTTACTGGCGATGAACCAGGAACTTGCAAAAATGTAACTGGGACACCATATGCTGGATTAGATCAAGTTGAGGAAAATTGTAATTCTGACTTAATAACTGAATTGCAAGAAAAAGGAAAGATTTATTTAGGAGGTAGCTCTAATGCACGTCTTACTGGTATACAACCAGGTATCGGAGGAAGTATGACTGGAGCAGGCAAAGGTGCGTGTCTAAATCCAACAGGCACCCCTTATGTTGGCGGAGATCAGTTAGGCAATAATTGTTCCAATCATTCATCCGAAAAAAATTATGCCAATAGTGAAAAAAATTCAAGCTCTTGGGAAGAATTTTCTGTAAATTCTCCCTCAAGAGATAAATACTCTGATAAAAAAAGAGATGGTGTAACAGGCAATGAGTATGAAAATGGCTCAAAGATTACAGGCCCATTCGATATGGCTAAGGATACAGTAACAGGGACAGAACAATTTAGGTTTGACAAAAACAAAAATTCCCTACTTACCCCAAAAAAAGATTTAAAGGAATTTGACTCTTCAAAAGAAAGAGCACAATCCAGAATTACTGGCGAGGGTCAATCTGCTGGGTTGAAGATAACAGGGGATGATTGGGCAAGAGGAAACAGGGTAACAGGTACTGAAGGAGCTTCAGCAAGAAAAAGAAATCCTACAAGACCAGGCATGACGAGTGCAATGCCAGTTATGGATATAAAAAGGAATGATGAAATGAAAGAGCCAGATTTCTTGATAACTGGATCAAGTGGTAATACTCGTGAAGGACAACTTGTTACCTTTTCAGGTGGTGCACGAGGGTAATTAAATAATGCCTTTAAGAGGACTGGCAAAAGCCAAGAACTTCACATTGGGGCCTACAGCTCCAATGAAAACTTTTACGGAAAATATTCATACACAAACTAAAAAATCAAACGATTTAGGTAATTATGGAAAATCTCATGAATTAACTAACAGTATCCAAAATGAAAATTTATATAGGTATGAAAGCAAAATAAAAAGTGATTTTGATGATATTGTTCCTACTCTAAAGGAAATTGCTCGAATACAACATCATGAAGATTTCATAAGTAAAGCTCAGGTAATATCAAGAAAAAATTTGGGAATAGACCTACCACTTCATGTATTAAATAAATCTTGGGTTAAACCTCTCGATATGAGAGCTCTATATGCATGGTGTGCTTTCAAACAACATGAGAAACTGAGCGACAATTTTTTTAAAAATGATCCTCTTGAAGGGGCTTCAAGAAGTAGAGGTGCTGAAGATTTTGAAAAATTTCTTTTAGATTGCGGAATACATTTACTTGATATAACTCCTTGTTCGGATGGTCGATTAGCTCATTCAGTAGCATATGTGATGAGAATACCTTTTAGTTCAGTAAGAAGAAGATCTCACGCTGGTGCACTTTTTGATATTGAAAATACAGTAAATAGATGGGTAAAAACTGAACACAAAAGGTATAGAGAGAATATCCCTAATGAAGCCAATAAAAATACTAGATACTTAAAAGTTGTAACTTATCATTTTAGTTCTGTAGATCCTTTGCATCAGGGATGTGCAGCTCATGGGAGTAATGACGAGTTGGCTGCGGAAGAAGGTAGAAGTAAACTATATGCTTTTAAAGAGGCTGTAGAGAATAGCTTTTGCTGTGGTGCTTCTGTGGATTTAATGTTAATAGGACTTGATACAGATACTGATTCATTAAAAATACATATGCCAACTAACGATGGAGGAATTGATTTAGAAAAAACTATTTCTACTTTAGAAATTTATAATTCAACAATAAACTTTTCAAAAGAGGATGCGGAAAGAGAAATTTGTCAGACAATTTCTACGCAATTTTCAAAAGATAAACTCATTGGTCTGGAAAAATTTATGTATAAATTAATTGTCAATAACATTTCTCAAATTGATTATGTAAAGAGTTTTCATAATGGGTCTTATGAAGATATTGGACATGCAGAGAGGTTTATTGGAGTAGGTATCGGTTTTAAAGAAGTACATCTAAGAAATTTAACTTATTTTGCTCATTTAGATACAGTCGAAGAAGGTGCTCCAGATTTAGATGTAGGAGTGAAGATTTTTACTGGATTAAATGTTTCTCAAGACCTACCAATCCCAGTAGTCATTAGATTTGATTACTCTGGCAAAGTACCCGGCGCAAAAGAGAGGGCAATAAATGATTGTGAAAGAGTTAATAATGCGATATCAATTAGATATAAAAATTTAGTTGATCAAGGTTTGTTACATACTTGCTCTACTATTAGAGATAGAGACAACATTCATTCCGCCCAAATTATTGGAATGTCTTTAGATAAAAAAACAGAGGAGGCTCACTAATTATGTTAATTTGCAAGGTTGTAAAACCACTTGTTTCTACTAATAGGATTCCTGGTTTTGAACATAAACATCTACAGGTTGTTTTGGATGGCTCTTCAAATAAGGTTGCGGTAGATGCTGTTGGTTGTAAGCCAGGAGATTGGGTTATTTGTGTTGGAAGTTCTGCTGCTAGAGAAGCAGCGGGAAGCAAATCTTATCCAAGTGATTTAACGATTGTTGGAATAATTGATCATTGGGATCCTGACAAGTCATAAAAAAGGAGGATAGAAATTGTGGAAATTATGAAGGTATTAGGAAGAATGGTTTGTACTCAAAGAGTCGCTGGCTTGGGTTATATGAATTTACGAATTTTAGAAAATAACAAAGGAAAGAAATTAGTTGCTGTTGATCCTGTTGGCGCTAGAGAGGGTAACTGGGTTTTTACTTCTAGTGGCTCTGCCGCTAGATTTGCTTGCCCTAATCCAGAAATTCAAACCGATTTAACTATTGGAGGCATTATTGATTATTGGGAGAGTGACTAAAAATCTTAACTTCAAAAAATTATTGAGAAACTTTGTTGAAGGTATAGTGTAATTAGTTTTTTATAAAGAATTTAATGTGGAATGAAAGAGAATCACCTTCGCGGATTGAAAAAAGATTTGAATTTGAGCAATACTCAAAAATTAGTAAATTTATGGAGAAAATTGAGAAATTATGTAAAGAAAAGGATATCTATCCAAATATCAGCTTCGGTAAGAATTTTGTAAGTCTTTCAATATTTTTAGATAATAAAGAAATATCAGAGAAGGAAAAAGATTTTTCAATGGATATTGATAAATTTTATTTAGAAGATTAGTTCTTTCTAATAATTATTTGGCTTTGCAATATCTCTTTTGATTAAAGCCATTAAATATGTTGGGGCTTTATATCTACCAGGAAGACATCTATTTAAAGTTTCAAGATGACCCCAACATACTGTCTTTTCTATATCTTTAACTGAGTTTCCTTTTAAAATTAATAGTCTAAGAGCTTTGCAAAATAAAGGATAACCTGCTTCTAGTTCATCTATATTAAGCTTTGCTGCTGACATAGATCAAAGATGAATTATCAAATAATAATCTATACAAATATGGTGCACAATTGGTTCATATTTCAAATTTCTAAATAATTAGAAATTAATCTAGAAATGCGACGCAATCTATTTCAACTAAAACTCCTTTTGGTAGAGATGAAACTTCCACACAGGCCCTTGCTGGAGGATTATCTACATTAAAAAAATCACCATATATCTTATTGACAATTTGAAAATTACTTAAGTCTGTTAAGTAAATAGTTGTTTTTATTACATCCTCTATTTTGGCTCCACCAGCTTTAAGAACTTCTGCAAGATTTTTTAAAACTTGAACTGTTTCCTTCTCTATATCACCTAAACATGTTATTTCATTTAAAGCTGGATCTATAGCAATTTGACCAGAACAATAGATAAAATCCCCAGCTTTTATTGCTTGATTATATGGTCCTACTGGATCTGGAGCATTTGATGTTTTAATTACTTGTTTATGGGACATTTATTTAAAAAGATACCTATCTATTTAAACCCATAAATCTTTATTTGCTCTTAAAAAAGTAAATTCTTCTAAATTTTTTGCTCTTAAGAAAAGGTTTATTTTCATTTCTTCATCAAGTAAAAATGGAATTGTCAATTCATTAAGAGAGAGTTTTTTTTCAACTTCCGAAAGTTTATTTTTTAAATCTTGATCTTTAGGCTTAAGATTCAATGCCCACAATAGATTTGCCTTGGTATATTCATGAGCACAATATATGAGAGTATTTTTTGGTAAAGATTTGATTCTTTCTAGTGAAGAATACATTTGTTGATAAGTTCCTTCAAAAATTCTTCCGCAGCCTCCAGAAAATAGTGTATCACCAATAAATAAAACAGGATTTTTCCCATTCAAAAAGAAGGCAATATGTGAGCTTGTATGCCCTAATACTTCAATTATTTTTACTTCTTCTCCTAAGATATTTAAAGTTTCTCCATCCTTTACAGATACATTTTGAAAAGGTATTCGCTTTTTTTCTTTTGAAGAAGCAATAACCTTAACATTTGGCCATCTTTCAATAAGATATTTTGTTCCTCCAATATGGTCTGAATGATGATGAGTTTGCAAAATAGCTTGTAAGTTAAAATTATTTTCATCTATATATCTAATTATTGGTTCGTGCAAAGATGGATCTACAACTACAACGGATTTATCTTTTACCCATAGCCAAATAACATTATCTTTTAAAACTCTTATTCCTATTATATTTTGAGCTTTATTAAATACCATCGTTAAATTAGAATAAAGAATCTTTGGAAGGAATTGATCTATGTTTACTATAGCTTTACCAAAAGGAGCTCTGTTAAAAGATTCAATTTCAATTTTTAAAAGAGCTGGGTTGGATTTCTCTGATGCTTTGGAGGAAAATAATAGATCATTAACCTTTCAATCGAATTGCAAACGGGCTAAAGCTTTATTAGTAAGAAATGGAGATGTACCTGCTTATGTAAGTTATGGTCAGGCTGATTTAGGTATTGTTGGATATGACGTTTTACGAGAATCTGAATTAAAAGTTGCTAAGTTACTCGACTTAGGATTTGGGGGTTGCCATATGTCATTAGCAGTTAAGGAAAATAGCAATTATTTCAAGCCAACTGATCTTCCTGCGAATTGTAAAGTTGCAAGTAAATTCACAAAAACATCAAGGTCTTATTTTGATGAATTAAATATTCCTGTTGAAATAGTTCATTTGACTGGATCTGTCGAGCTTGGTCCTATTACTGGTATGGCAGAGGCAATAGTTGATTTGGTTGCAACCGGAAAGACTCTTAAAGAGAATGGCTTAATTAAAATAGATGATATTTTTTACTCAACTGCAAGACTAATTGGCAATCCCTTATCTTTAAGGTTAGATGATGATCATCTCAGAGATACGATTTTATCAATAGAATCAATTAATGCTTTATAGTCGATTAACTAAATGTTTTTAAATGATTTTAGAAGGATTAAAAAGTTAGGTAAATATTTAACTAAAGATAAAAAAACAATCTATTTAATCTTAATAGTATTGCTACCTGTATCTTTCTCCGGTGCTATTCAACCACTATTGGTAGGTCAAGCGATTACTATTCTTAAAAATGAAAGTACAGATGTCTGGCTAAGTAAAACCTTTTTTGGGCAGTCAATAAATACCATAATTTTAACTTTATTTATAACAGTTATTTTTAGGTTGGTTTTGCAAGGATACCAAACCTATAATATTCAAGCTGTTGGTCAGAGATTAACTGCAAGGATAAGGAGAGAACTTTTTGATCATTCAATATCCTTATCTCTCAAGTATCACGATAAAATGCCCGTTGGTAAATTACTAACGAGACTAACCAATGATGTTGATGCTTTAGCTGAGGTTTTTGGTAGTGGGGCAGTTGGAGTAATTGCTGACTTTGTGAGCCTAATAGTAATCTCTTTGACAATGCTTTCAATTGATCGAGGACTCGCTATTTTATTGCTACTGACTCAAATCCCAGTTTCATATTTCATTATTTGGCTGCAAAAACGTTATAGAAGGGCCAATTATCAAGTAAGAGAAGAGTTGTCTCAACTCAACTCTGATTTTCAAGAGAATCTTCAAGGTTTAGAAGTCGTTCAGATGTTTAGAAGAGAGGCTTTAAATAGCAGGAAATTTTCTAATACAGGGGATGCTTATAAGAAAGCTGTAAATGGAACAATATTCTATGACAGTAGCATTTCGGCATTTATAGAGTGGATTTCTCTTGCCGCAGTTTCTTTGGTTTTGGCTGTTGGAGGATATCTTGTTACTTCTGGAAATATTGGTTTGGGAACATTAACAACCTTTATCTTATATTCCCAAAGACTTTTTGAACCTTTAAGGCAGCTTGCAGAAAGATTTACTCAGATACAAGGAGGCCTAACAGCTGTTGAAAGAATAAATGAATTATTGGATGAAGAAATACAGATTAAAGACTCTGTTCCCACAAAACATTTTTTAGAAAATACTCAACTTATAAATAAACAATTTAAAGGCAAAATTGAGTTCAAGAATGTTAACTTCTTCTATAAAGAAGGTGAACATATCATCAAGAATTTATCTTTCCTGATTAATCCAGGACAACATGTGGCTTTTGTAGGACCAACTGGCTCAGGTAAGACTACGATTATAAGATTATTATGTAGATTATATGAGCCTCAATCAGGGCAAATTTTAATCGATGATATAGATATAAAAAATATTCCTATCGCAACTCTTAGAGAAATGTTGGGAGTGGTATTACAAGATACCTTTATCTTTAGTGGGAATGTTGCAGATAATTTGAAACTAAATTCCAATATAGACAATCCTAAATTAGAAAATCTTTGTAAGGAATTAGGCTTAGATAATTTGTTAAGAAAATTACCAGATGGTTTAAATACCCCATTAAGAGAAAGAGGGGGGAACCTCTCTTCTGGCGAAAGACAGCTTCTTTCAGTAGCTCGAGTAGCGATAAGAAATCCTATTGTTTTAATTATGGATGAAGCTACAGCGTTTATGGATCCTTCCACAGAGGCTACTTTGCAGAAAGATCTTGAAAGGATTCTTTCAAAAAGAACAGCATTAGTAATAGCTCACAGATTAGCAACTATTGAAAGTTCAGATAAGATTTTAGTTTTAAAAGGGGGATCATTAGTTGAAGAGGGTACACATAGTGAATTGAGACTGAAAAAGGGTTTATATTTTCAGCTTTCTGAACTTCAACAAAAAGGATTTGCGAATTTTTAATGATTTTTAGAAACAAAGGGTCATCAATAAAAAAATCTAATAGTTTGTCGAAAGATGAACTCACTAGTATGTATGGTCTAAATTCTTATGAATTCACCCAAAAAAATAAAGAGGAAATTTTTGTATGCAGCAAAAATAAAGAGTTAGATCTAATAGAACTAGATCAACTTTTGCAAACTGTTGGTTGGAGTAGAAGACCTATCAGGAGAGTTAAAAGAGCTTTGGATTTTAGTATTTTAGTCGTTGGGTTATGGCGTCATGATGATAAATTTCCAAGGCTAGTAGGATTTGCAAGATGTACTGGCGATGGAATTCTTGAAGCAACAGTTTGGGATGTGGCTGTTAATCCTGTCTATCAAGGACTAGGATTGGGAAAGGAATTAATGAATTATATTTTAAAAGAATTAAAAAATATTGGAATTTCTAAAGTTACTCTTTTTGCTGATGCGGAAGTAGTAACATTTTATAAAAGACAAGGTTGGATATTAGAACCAAGAGGCTCTAAATGTGCTTTTTGGTATGCAAATTAATCATTTTTTGTAATAGTCAGAATATATAGATTTTGTTGATTCGCCTTTTAACCATCTTCTTCTAAAGTTCCAGTTTTTAAGTGCTTGGAGAAAAACATTTGTTCTTTCCCATTTTCTTGAACTTGTGAAAATAGGTATACTTAACTGCTTTAAATTTTTTTTATTATTTAATCGCCTAAAAAAATCTACATCCTCCATTATAGGAATCTTTTTAAATCCATCATTTTCAAAATAAGTAGATCTATGGATTATTAAACCTTGGTCTCCATATGGCTGTTTAAAATTTTGGCTTCTTAAATTAACAAGAAATTCTAGGCATCTGTAAATTATCTTTCTGTCGTTAATTTTAAATTTAAAATTATATATATAATTTTTGTCATTCTTTAAAATTGATTTTATTTTGATAAGCCAATCATGAGTTAGTCGGGTGTCAGCGTGTAAAAATATAAGCCATCCTTCTTTGGAATTATTAGCACCTATATCTAATTGCAATCCTCTATTTCTCTCTTTAGATTTATATATTTTCGCTCCATAAATTTTCGCTATATCAATAGTTCTGTCTTTACTCCCACAATCAACAATAAGAATCTCTCCCTTTTTCTGAGTAATAGAAAGGTCTGAAAGCAACAATGGCAAATTAGTTGCCTCATTGATAGTTGGAATGATAATTGAGATTTTAGACAAGTTGATTATTTTCTATTTTCAATATCAATTATTGTATCTATGTCTACTTTTTTATTTAACAATTTATATTTTATTTCTGCAGATGTAAAATTATCAATTGTATTTTGAAGAACATTTTCTTTACTCCACACTATATTAATAAAAGGAAAATATAGATATTTTGAGATTATTTTTCCTGATAATCCAATAAGCCAATAACCTCCATCATCTGATGGTCCTAAAATAAGATCATTTTTTTGAAGCTCTTTAAGAGTTTTCAATATATCTTGATGACATAAATCTGGAAGGTCGGTACCAATAAAAATAATATTTTTAATCTTATGTTGAGTACAATATTTTCTGTTGATGATTATTTGCCTCTTCATTTTTTCTCCCAAGCAGCCTTTCCCCTGTAAATTAAATTTTTTGATGCCTAATTCTTTTGACCATCGTCTACAATTTTTTTCCCCTAACCCAGATATAGCTATAGAAATATCAATTAGTTTGTCTTTTTGAAGAGATTTGGCGATTGCAATGGTGTGTTTTGTCATAACACTTTGAACTTTTGCAGAATTACTTTTACCTATATCTTTGGATAATCTTGTTTTGCATCTTCCAAAACCATGCCATTTTGCCATGATAATAAGTAATGCTTTATCCAATACTTTAAAAAGATTTAAGTTAATTATATGCCTACAAAAAAAATATAAAATTTATTTTTATATATTTAGATGATGCTTTGTTAAATAATTTTAAATTTGTCGTGATCTTGTGATTTGATAATGGCCAATTATTAAATACCAACTAGATTAATAATCTAAGATAATAAAATTTTGCAAGCAATTAATCCTATTTGGGCGGAAGTTCAACAATCACTCCAAAAAACTTTAAGTAAGCCTTCATTTGAGACATGGATAAGGCCCGCTAAATTTAATTGTTTTGAGAATGGTTTGTTGACCTTAATTGCTCCAAACGCATTTTCCAGTGATTGGTTAAGAAAAAATTATTGTGAAACTATTGAAAAAGCTGCAAAAGAAATTTGTGGTCATGATGTTAAAGTTGTCTTTAAATCTGAAATGAATATTAGTAGCAATTTAACAAATAAAGAAAATCTAGAGGAACAGAGCGCAAATCATAAAACACAATCATTTTCTAATAATAGCCAAGATATTTCTTCAAAAAATCGATCTAAAAATCCTAACGGTTTAAATTTGCGTTATGTCTTTAAAAGATTTGTTGTAGGCCCAAATAGTAGATTGGCTCATGCCGCAGCTTTAGCTGTTGCCGAGTCTCCTGGTAGAGAATTTAACCCATTATTTATTTGTGGTGGAGTAGGCCTTGGTAAGACTCATTTAATGCAAGCAATAGGCCATTATCGGGTAGAAATAGATCCCGATGCAAAAGTCAAATATGTATCTACTGAGACTTTTACTAACGATGTTATTAGTGGTATCAGGAGAGATGGAATGACAGCTATTAGAGATAAATATAGAAATGTAGATTTGATCTTAATAGATGATATACAGTTCTTAGAAGGTAAGGAATATACACAGGAAGAATTTTTTCACACTTTTAATGCCCTCCATGAATCAGGAAGTCAAATAGTTATTGCGAGTGATAGGCCTCCAAATCAATTGTCAGGAATTCAAGAGAGATTAATTTCTAGATTTTCAATGGGTATGACTGCAGATATTCAACCCCCAGACCTTGAGACAAGGACGGCTATTCTTCAAAAAAAGGCAGAACAAGAGAGGATGAGTCTACCAAGAGATTTAATTCAATTTATAGCAGGAAGATTTACTTCGAATATTAGAGAATTGGAAGGAGCATTTACAAGAGCTGTTGCGTTCGCATCAATAACAGGCTTGCCAATGACAGTTCAGTCAATTGCTCCTATGCTTGATCCTAATAGTGTTGGAGTAGTTGTTACCCCAAAACAAGTTATTAACAAAGTGTCAGATTTCTTTAAAGTTTCTACTGATGAATTGATTAGTTCTAGTAGGAGAAAACCAGTAAGTCAAGCTAGACAAATAGGGATGTATCTTATGCGACATGGAACGGATCTAAGCCTACCAAGAATTGGAGATGAATTTGGAGGGAAAGACCATACAACTGTTATGTATGCTATTGAACAAGTTGAAAAAAAATTGTCTATTGATCCTAATATTGCGAGTCAAGTTCAAAAAATAAGAGATTTACTTCAAATAGATTCAAGAAAAAATTTATAATTAGTTTGAGATAAATTTTTTTGGATCTTGATCATATCTATGCCTGAAAGGTATCTTATCTATTCCATTACTATCACTAAGCGATTCAATTTTATTTAATGATTGTCTTAATAACCTCGCTGAAATAATTGGCATATCTCTTGGAACTGAGATTCTGTTTTTTAAGTATCTTAAAGAGATTCCTGAAAGTTTTTTAGGGATTAATACTTCACCTGTGATCATATGAGTCAAAGCTGATCTCAACGATTCCTCAAAGGATTCTTGATTGTATGGGTTTACTTTTATTAAATTGTTTTTATGCTTTATTACTCTTTTAAGAGCAATTTTTGCGAAATATTTTGAATCATAATTTTTATTTAATTCATAATTACCTAGACCCTCACCAGTATCTATTAACTTAGAAAAAGTAATCTGTTGTTCATTGCTTTCTTTATAACATCCTCCCATTTGTGGGGGTAAATCATGAGAATGAGTATGAAAATCTCCTTGAGTGCCTCTATAAGCACTTGTCCCTTCAAAAAGGGTAAGCCAGTTATCTACATGGCGGTATTTAGATCTTAAATTAAACCCTTTATAATAAACCAGTGATGCATTCATTCTCTCCATATAGGGAATAAAAATTATATCTCCAACGCCAGGCTCTATATCACACATATTAGATACTGATGGATCGACAAACCCTGATTTTGACCTACTTAAGATTTCATCGAGTTTAGAAATCGATTCTTTAAATCTTTTTTTTCTAAAAGAGTTATCTATAAAATTAAAACTTTCTCGGCAGAGCCAATTACACCAAGATCTGAAAATTTCTCTTTCTAATTCTCGAATTTTGATAAGGTGATTAGATGTTATAAAAGATCCAAGTGCTCCAAATTCATTTTCTAAAAAAGCTATGATATCGTCGCTTTCAGTTATAATTTGCCCTTTAATTTCAATTGCAGGTAATTTCCCTGAGGTAACTTTTTCAAGGAACCAATTTTCTTTTTGACCGTAGCAAAACATATTTATTTTTTTGACTCTGTAAGGAATTCTCTTAAATTCAAGCCATAACCATATCTTCTGACAGTAAGGACACCAAGAATGCCTATCTCTATAGAGGGTAACTAATACATCATTTTCACTATGCCCAAATAATCTTAAATTTGCGTAGGAGTTATTTATACCATGGACTCTATCAAGATCTTCAACTTCAAATTTATTTAAATCATCCCATGTCAAAATCCCATTCATTATTTGAATTAAAGCTATAAACTAACGTTATAATAATTGATTAAAAAAAGTCTTGGAATTTGAATTTGATTTAATTGTTGTTGGCGCTGGATCTGGAGGACTCGCCGCGGCCAAACGTGCGGCTAGTTATGGAGCAAAAGTTGCGATCATAGAAGTTAATCAAATAGGAGGAACTTGTGTGATAAGAGGATGTGTTCCTAAGAAATTGATGGTTTATGCAGCTAAAAGTAAGAAAAATATGGATTCTTCTGAAGGATATGGATTAAAAAATGAAGGTATTAATTTTGAATCAAATATTTTATTGAAGAACGTTAGAGAGGAGGTTTCTAGATTAAGTATTTTACATAGAAATTCTTTAAAAAAATTAAATGTAAATGTTTTTGAGGGCTTAGGAAGATTTACTTCCCAAAATGAATTAGAAATTATTTGTCCAAAAACGAAGAAAATTAGAAATAAAATAAGTTCAAAAAAAATTCTTATTTCAGTTGGAGGTAAACCAAAGAAATTAAATATTCCTGGGGTAGATTTGGCATGGACTAGTGATGATATTTTTGAATTAGAAAAGTTTCCCAAATCAATATTAATAGTAGGAGGAGGATATATTGCTTGTGAATTTGCTTCTATTTTCAGAAATTTAGGTACTGAAGTAACTCAATTAATTAGAGGTCAACATTTACTTAATGGTTTTGATGAGGATCTTTCTTCATGCCTAGAGGAATCACCTACTTTTACTGAAATCAATATAATCTCCAATACTCAATTAAAGTCTATCAAGAGAGTAAATGGAAATCTGGAATCTACCTTAGACACGGGGGATAAACTCCTAACTAATAATATCCTTATTGCTACAGGAAGAGAACCAAATCTTTTGCCTTTAAATTTAGATTTTTTAAATTTAAAGATGGATGGCCAGTATTTAGATGTTGATGAACTTAATCAAACAAGCAACGCGAATATTTTTGCAGTTGGCGATATCATAAATAAACCAAACTTAACTCCAGTAGCAATAGAACAAGGGAGAGTTTTTTCGGATAATTTTTTTAATGACCAAAAAAGAAAAGTAAATTATAAATTTATCCCTAAGGCCGTTTTTACTATTCCAGAAATTTCAACAGTTGGCTTAAGTGAGAAAAGAGCTAAGGAGATTTACTCTGAAAAAAATATAAAAATTTTCAAATGCAAATTTACCCCTATGTCTAATACCTTTAAAAGGAATAAATCAAAATGTATGTTGAAGATTGTAGTTCATAAGCTAACTGACAAAGTCCTGGGATGTCATATGTTTGGAGAAACATCATCTGAGATTATTCAAATGGTATCAATTTCATTAAATGCAGGTATAACAAAAAAAGACTTCGATATCACTATGGCTTTGCACCCAACTATCTCGGAAGAATTTGTGACTATGTATGGATAAAATTATGAATTAGAAAATTTTATTTTTTCTTGAACAATCAGAAACAATATAATTAATGCAAAGTAAATAAATAAACCTATCCTTAATTCAGAAAGGAAGTTAAATTCATTCAGGAAAAGTATCTTATCGAAAATGTAGAAAATATAAAGATTAAGCAAAATAAATCCTTCAATTCTGGTGATTTTCCCTTTGCTCCAGAAAATTGGTAAGCATGCAAAGGTAGTTAAAACCATAAAAGGTAAGTCAACTTTTATTAAACTTTGTTCAATTACTAAACCTTTAAATCCTGAGAAAATACTGCAACTTCCAAGGATTAGAAGTTGATTGAGCAAATTGCTACCTATTACATTGCCAATCGCAAGATCTGTTTTGCCTTTAAATGCAGCAATTATTGAAGTTACTAATTCTGGTAAAGATGTCCCAGTTGCGACGATAGTTAAACCAATAACAATTTCATTTACACCCAAAAGAGTAGCAAGCGTTTGAGAACCATTTACTAAAATATTTGAACCAAAGCTTAAAAGAAATATTCCCAATATTAACTTTAGTAAAATATTGAATTTCCCTTTATAGTTATCTTTTAATTCTTCTATCTCTGGTTCAGCGTCTTTTGTCTCCTCTCCTTTTTCATTTATGGTTTTGATTTCCCATATAGTATTTAAAATTAAACAAAATATTAGAAATAACCCTGCTTGAAATGTTAATAAGCCTGTTGATGACATAGCCCAAACTGCACAAGAAATTGCCATTAAAAGAGGCACATCTCTTCTAACTATTCTGCTTTTTACCTTAAGAGGTGTTATCAATGAGCTTATACCCAAAACAACGAGAACATTAAAAATATTGCTTCCAATTACATTGCTTGCCGCAAGCGAATCACTGCCTTTTAAAATTGAACTTAAACTTACCAACAACTCAGGGGAGCTTGTTCCAAGAGAAACAACGGTTAAACCAATTACTATTTGAGGTATTCCTAAAATTAAAGATAAGAATATAGCTCCTTGAACAAAGAACTCTCCTCCAGCAAAAAGTAGAATTACGCCTAAAAATATTTCTATTATTGGAAATAAAAAATCACTCATACTTGGTTTTTATTTAGATAATAAAAATTTTCATAATTGGTTAATAACTATCCTCGAATATCTATAATTTATTGTCAATTTTAATTTGCTGTTAAAATTGATTAAATAGAAAAAATTTTTGAAGACTTTAACCATAATAAAACCTGATGATTGGCATTTACATTTAAGAGAAGGTCTTGTATTAAAAAATATCATTCATTTTACTTCAGAATATTTTGGAAGAGCCATTGTAATGCCTAATACTAAAAGTCCTATAACATCAATCCATAGAGCAATATCTTATAAGAAATCTATTGTTGAAGAGTTACCAGAAAATTCCAAGTTTGAACCACTAATGACAATTTATCTTACAGATGAGACTGATAAAGGGGAACTAATAAAAGGTTTTAAAAATAATGTCTTTTTCGCAGCGAAATTATATCCTGCTAATGCCACTACAAATTCCAGTCATGGAGTTAGGAAGATAGAAAATCTATATAAGATCTTTGAATTAATGCAAGATTCTGGAATGCCTCTTTTAATTCATGGGGAAGTGACTGATTCTGAAGTAGATGTATTTGATAGAGAAGAAGTATTTATAGATAAAGAACTCTCTCAAATAACTAAAAGATTTCCAAAATTAAAAATCGTTTTAGAACATATAACTACCTCTTATGCAGTGAATTTTGTTCAAGAAAATAATATTGGTGCTACTATCACTCCTCATCATTTGCATATTAATAGAAATGCAATGTTTTTTGGAGGCTTAAATAGTGATTTTTACTGCTTACCAGTTGCAAAGAGGGAAAATAATAGACTAGCTTTAAGGAAAGCTGCAACAAGTGGGAAAAAATGTTTTTTCTTAGGAACTGACTCTGCTCCACATCTTAGGAAGTGGAAGGCTTTTTGTGGATGTGCAGGTATTTTTAATTCACCAGTGGCAATAGAAAGCTATTTAACGGTATTCGAAGAGGAGAATGCTTTAGATAATTTTGAAAAGTTTGCAAGTTTGAATGGCCCTAATTTTTATAATTTGCCCCCAAATAAAGAAAAATTAAAATTAGTGTCTAGACCTAATAAAATTAAAGAATTTATTGATGTTTTTGAAGAAAAAAATATAGTCGGAAAAATAAAACCATTCCATGCAGGTGAAACTTTACAATGGCAAGTGGAAGGGATAATAAATTAAAAAATTAGATTTAAGCTGACAATTAAAAGTGTAAATATTCCAATTTTTCTTGGTTAAATGGGTTGCTTTCGGCTACGATTAGATAGCGCAAATTCCCATGGGAGTGTGGCGGAATTGGTAGACGCGCCGGACTTAAAATCCGTCGAGCGATTTAGCTCGTGGGGGTTCAAGTCCCCCCACTCCCATTATTTAATTTCTTATTTTTAGTTCTGACGATAACTTGTAATAGTTGTTATGTTTTAACTAAGCAACCATAAATCAAAATGGAAAGTTTTTTCAATAATTCATTCGCTACTCTAATTGCTTATATTGGAATCATTTCTACCTATTTATTGGTTATTCCATTATTACTATTTTACTGGATGAATAATAGATGGAATATTATGGGCAAATTTGAAAGATTAGTTATTTATGGACTTGTATTTCTTTTCTTTCCAGGCTTAATTTTATTTTCTCCATTTTTAAATCTCAGAATAAAAGGAAGTGGTAAAGGGTAAATAATTGACTAAAGGTAAAGTTATACAAATAGGTTTATTTATTTCATTAATAGGATTAATTAGTTATAAATTTGCACCCCAAATTGGCATCGACAATTTTACAGCCACTACTCTCTCAAGTTGTATCTTGATCTTGATTGTCATTACTTGGGTAACATCTTATGTTTATAGAGTTGTAAATGGAAAAATGACTTTTATGGAACAAAGGAAGCGTTATAGAAAAGATTATGAAAAAGTTGTTAATGATAAACTAGAAACCAAATTCAACTCATTGTCAAAGGAAGAGCAGCAAAAACTAATGGAAGATTTAGAGAAAAATCCTTAAATTTTTCATAGAAAAATATCTAAAAAATCATGAAAGATAAAAAAATGCAAATTTCTAAAAATGAATCTTTATCTAAGGTAGATGAGATGTTTTGTGAGTTAAAAAATAATAAAAAATTAGCTTTGATGCCTTTTATAATGGCTGGGGATCCAAACATTGAAATAACGTCTGAGATCTTATTAAAGTTACAAGAAAATGGAGCTGACCTTATTGAATTAGGTATCCCTTACAGTGACCCTCTTGCAGACGGACCTGTTATTCAAGTGGCGGCCTCTCGCGCCTTAAAGTCAGGCACGAGCCTAAGAAAAGTAATCAAACTTTTAGATTCTTTAAAAGGTAAATTAAATATTCCCATCATCCTTTTTTCTTATTTAAATCCATTACTAAGTTTTGGCTTTGAACAGTTTTGTGAGATAGCATCTAATGCTGGAGTTTCTGGCCTAATAGTTCCTGATCTCCCTTTAGAGGAGGCTTATAAATTTTCCAAAATAGTAAGTAACCATTCTATGGACTTAATTTTATTGGTAGCTCCAACTACTCCTTTAGAAAGAATGAAACAAATATCAGATCATACAAAAGGCTTTACTTATTTAGTAAGTGTTACTGGGGTCACTGGTGAGAGAAACAAAATGGAAAATAGAGTAGAAAATCTTATTTACAAATTAAAAGATATAAATAATATTCCAATTGCTGTTGGATTTGGAATATCCACTTCAGAACATGTTAATAAAGTTCGTGAGTGGGGAGCAGATGGAGTAATTATCGGGAGTGCATTTGTAAAACGTATTTCTAGTTCAAGTGAAAAAGATGTTGTCGATCATGTTGGTGAATTTTGTAAGGAAATGCGTTTAGCTGCTGATCAAAAAAAATAAATACAGAGATAATTTATTAATTAAAAAAATTAATTTTTGAAAAATTATTAAAAATGATATTACCAGTTTCTTTGTCTTCTTTAAGATTCATCAGTAGGTAATAATCTGATTTGTTTTCTTCCAAGCTTAATTTCGAATTCATCACCTGCTTTTAAATCAAGAAGTGCTGTATATGCTTTACCAATCAGAAGATTTCCATTGCCTTGAACTGTAGCTATATAACTTAGTTTTCTTCCACCTTTTCCAATACCAGCAACTCCAGAATCACCAAGATTAACCCCTTTTGCTTCTAAAAGTGCTTCATAAAATGCTGTAAAGTTTAAGCGTTCACCTCCGTTTTTCTTAGTGGAAACATATCCACAGGCGCGAACTAGGTCAGATTTGCTAACATCACCAAGTTCTTTAACTTTTGCAAGGAGATCGCTACCAGTTAGCATAATTAATTAAAAGAAAGTTGTATTAAATAACATAGCAATTTGCATGTAATATATGCAATTATTTATTATATATTTATTCTATTATTTATATTTAAAAATGGAAAAGTTTGTAGTTTTTGGAAGGTACTGTAAAGATGCAATTTT
>CACAXN010000012.1 GCA_902536455.1 uncultured Prochlorococcus sp. | reverse complement strand
TTTAGTGAAATAAGAAATATCAACGTTCCTTGTAAGGGGGCTATTAAGAAAGAATTATTTAATTCAACTGTAAAATATATATCTAAAAACTTTCAAGAATTTAATGTTACTTATCACTACAGTCTTTTTCATCAATACTCACAAAATAAAAATAAATCATATGAGGAATTTTTAGATTTTATTAAAGACTCTGACTCTAATAGAAATTATGAAATCCTTCTTATTTCAGGATCAAAAAAGAAAAAGAATTTTGATACAATTGAAGTATTAAATTCATTAAAAAAAGAAAAAAGTTTAAATGTTAAATTAGGTATAGCTTATAATCCATACTTGAAAAAATATTATGAGGTCTGCTCAGAAAGAGAAAGGTTCGAAATTAAACTATCTTCAGGATTAATAAATTCAATTTGGTTTCAATATGGTACAGATATTAAAGTACTTCAAAATGAAGTGAATTATGTAAAGAATGCCACAAAATATAAAAAATTAAATCTATTTGGAAGTTTATTTATTCCTTCTAAACAATTTATAGCAAGGTTTAAATTTCGTCCTTGGAAAGAGGTTCATATATCAGAAAAGTATTTATATTCTTTAGAAAATTTTTTTAATTTTACGAGGGATCTAGTTCATTTTTATAAGAAAAATAATATAACTCCTGTTATCGAAACTGATTTCTCATCGTCAAAAAAACTTGATTCTGTTTATAGTTTTTTTGAAAACTAAAGATAATTTTTATTAATTTCAGAAATATGAAAAATAATATTACATACGACTTATTAATAATAGGTGGAGGAATATCAGCATGTGTTTTCGCTTCTAAGTATCTAGAAAATAACAATACAAAAAAAATTGCATTAATTGAGGTTGGTCGGGGACTTGGAGGGAGATCAAGTACAAGAATAAGTAAAAGATTTAATGGATGGAAACTTAATCATGGTTCTCCAAATCTAAATATAATGAACAAAAAAAATAACCTTCTGTTAAAAAGTTATGTTAATGAATTATTGGAAAAAAAATTTATTAAAATTGACGATTCAGAACTAGTTTTTTTAGAAGATAAATCTAATTTAGAAGCTATAAAAAAATCAGAATTTACTTGCGGGTTTAATTATCTTTCTCTATATTCAATGAGTCAATTATCTCAAAATATAATTGAGTCTAATTTCCGAGGAAAAATTGATTTTTATTTTGAAACTTTAATAGTAGATTTGAAATTTAATAATGATGTATGGACTTTAAAATCTATTAATGGTGATAAATTTATATCAAAATATCTTATTTGCTCAACTAATTTGTTATTACATAAAAGGTCATTGAAAATATTAAAGATAAATCAAATTCCATTAAGAAAGGCTATTCCTGAAAATGAAGATAGAAAAATTGATTTGCTTTTAAATTATTTAGGTAAACAATTATTTATTCCTAGGCTAACTTTTTTAATTTATACAAATGAAAATTATGGTTATAAAGATTTTTATTCAAAAAAAAATAGGTATTTTTATTTAAATAAAAATCTAGAGAATAAATATAAATTCGAAAGAGTTATTTTTCAATTGCAAGATAATAATAAACTAGGAATAGTAGTACATACAAAAAATATAGATTTTATTAATTCTTATATAAATGCAAAAGATGAAGATTATTTTAAACAAAAAATATTTGCAAATTTCAACGAATTATTTGATGGTAATTCTTCAGTAAATAAATTAAGTTCTAATGAGAAAATCTCAATTATGAAATGGAGAGCTTCACAACCCTCTGGATCTGCAGTCCCATTATCTTTACAACTAAGCCAGAAATATAGAATAGGATTTTGCGGAGATTGGTTTGAAGGAGAAGGCTTTGGAAGGATTGAAGGCTCAATTTTAAGTGCTTTAATGCTAGTGAAAAAATTTCAGGATTAAATAAATATTTTTTCTAGTATCTGATCAATATTAGATTTCTTTGTGATAGTAAATTTATTTGTATTACATTTTATACTTTCATTCTTGAATTTCTCGTAATAAATATCCCAAGATTTTAAGAATTCGTTAATGGCTCGTTTTTTATACTTTCCCCTTTCTTTTAAATCTCTTTGGAGAGCTCTTCTCATACAGTCATTTTTATTGATTTTTAATTCCAAAAAAACATATTTTTGATTATATAAAGTGTCTGAAAATTCCTTAGCAAAAATACCTTCAATAATTAAAAATTTGATATTATTTGTTTCCTTTGAGTAATTTTTTATTATTTTCTCTTCGAAATCATAAGTGCGCTCGTTTATTGAAGCGCCATTCTTAAGTATATAACTAAAGTCTTTTTTAAATAGTTTGTAGTTAAAACTAATACTTCTATCGAAATAACCATCTAAAAAGTTTGAAAGGAATTTACTTTGTAGTCCAGTTTTATAGTAATTATCTGTACTTAAAACAATACCATTTTTAATTTTTCCTAGTATTTGATTTGCTAAGGTTGTTTTACCACTACCAGAAGGACCACTAATAAATATAAGCTTCATTTTCTATAATTCGCGCTCTGTTAAAACTCTAATTTTACTAATAATAATAATATTTTAATTTTGGAATATACTTTTTTTTTCATAATAAAATTTTCATAGTAATTTAGAAAAAGTTTGCAGTGGCTTATGAGCTTGCATAAATATTAAATATGTGTCTTTATATAAATGTAAATAAATTAATTTCATTCAATTATCTCTATTTTTTTATTAATTCCCTTTGGAATTTGATAAGATAGATTGAATACTTAATTTTATTACTTATATATTGCAATGATTTCTAAATTTCTAAGTAAACTAAAATCTATTCTATTTAAAAGTTCAGAATCCTTTGAAGCTCCTTTAAAGAAAGAAAAAAAATTAGCTAAATCACCAAAAACAAAAACAAAAACAAAAACAAAATCAAAAACAAAATCAAAAACAAAATCAAAAACAATTAATGCAAATAAAATTATTGAGACCTTAACTACACTTCCAGGTGTAGGAGCTAAAAGTGCTAAGGCTTTATATGAGGCTGGTTTTAAGACAACAAAATCAGTTATTGCTGCAGATGAAAAGGATCTACTTGCAATATCAGGAGTTGGAATAAATCTTGTTAAAAAAATTAAAGGTCTAAAATAAAAAAAATTAAACTTTTGAATACTAATAGAAAAATATTTGCAAACTTTTTGAAGAAAATTTAAAATTATCTCCTTTTTGCTTTTCTTCTTTGTTGCAATTTTCTTTTATATTTTTCGATAGGAGTTTCATGATGTCTGAGTCTTTTTAAATCTGCAAAAATTCCTGACTTAGAAACTTGTCTTTTAAATCTTCTAAGGGCTGATTCAATTCCCTCATTTTCTCCAACTGTGACTTGTGTCAAAATATTCTAAATAATTTATATTCTATCATCTTATCAGAGTTATTCTTAATTTAATACTGTAATACAAGGATTTTTAGCTAATTTAATTTATTTTCCTGCCCATTCCACAAACCCTTTTTTATTACTCTTTATTTCCTCTAAGGATTCAAAATAATATTTTTCCCAATTATCCTTGGGCAGTCCAAGAAATAACATAAGATTTAATGGGTATTGATTGCTATCAGAACAATTTCTAAAATCATCCCTGAATAAAAATATTTTCTTTTTTAGAGCAATTGCAATACCCAATTCAATCATTACACCTTCATCTGGTGGTGTTCCATTTACAATTGCAAAAATACAATCACAATTTTTTAAATCATTAAAATTACTTATTGCTACGTCATATGCCCATTGACCTTCTTTTTGAATTATTTTTTGTGTTCTCTCAAAAGGTTCATGTACTTCTACATTAAAATCATTAAAGATAATAAAAAATTCAGATAAGAGTTTTTTTGTTTGTTTAGAAAATCCATACGAATTTGCTAAGTATAATTTCTTTTTCAACTTAAACCTCTTTTTTTGATATATTCGTGGCGTTCAATGTGCGAATTCAAATTGTTTTCCCAGGGGAATACGATCCATTCACTTTTATCAGATATAAATACAGAATTCCACCAGGTGGGATTACTTTTGCTAAATAATACAAAAAACATAGCTCCCTCAATATATTTGTAGCTATTTAATGTAATACCAGTTTCATAAACATCATCTACTATGAGTGAATTTATTTTTGGTTCAGAAATTAAATTTATTTTTAATTTATGACTTAGTGCAACAGCAAGACATAAACCACCACGCGGCACTCCATATATCCCAGAAAACTCTAAAAACTTACATTTATTAGCGATTTGTTCTACGGCTTTATCAAATTCGCTCCAAGTAAAATAATTTATCATCCTAATTTTCGCCTTTTTTACTTATAGTTGCGAAATTTGACGCTATTACACTCAAAAGAGCTACTACCTGCTCATTTGGGCAATTAGTGCTTTTTTTTAAATTTTCACATTCTTTTATTATGTTGGCATAAGTATCTTCTACAATCCCGTTCATTTGATCATTACTAAAAGAATATGGCATATTCATCTTAAATTATTAAATAATCTTATTTTTACTTAAATATCTCTCGAAGTAAATATGTTGATTAATTTAAAATAGAATTATTTCCACATAGGGTCATTTAGCTTTTCAAGCTTAAGTGAATTAGGTGCATAACTATGTAAAGTTTCAACTTCTTTAGCCCATTTTTTAGAGTTCCCCTTTAAACTTTTGCTTTCAATTAGATTTCTTAATGAAATTCTTTTCCTAACTTTAAGAAGACCTATACAAGTTTCCCAGGCTGCTTGATTTTTATAAATATCTAACCAAAAATCAAAAATATTTTCCAATATATCTAATGGGAGATCAAAAGTAATTCCCACTGATGGTCTTTCAATTAAATAATTCTTTTTTCTTAGTTCATTTAATAAATTATTTATGTTTAAATTTATAGCAAAAAGAATATCTTTTGCTGATTCATTTCCTATTAATTCTTTTCTATGGCAATCTAAAAGATTTTTATCGTCAAGAATATTTTCATCACAGTTTTTAACTCCTACTATCCAAAATCCTTCTCCGTTCTTGACTCCATTAGCTAGAAAAAGATATTGTGTTGAACTGTCCAAAATTTCATATTATTTCTTCATTTTTAACATTTTTTGCCAACTATGAAAATATCTTGAAGAACAATTTATAATATTAATTTCTCATAAAAATAATTGAGTTGTTAAAATGTAGTTTTTATAGTAATGTTTGACATAAGTGAGTTGCAATTAATGTTTCTCGACCCTACCGATTTGATAATTAACAATATAAATAAATTCCTTAATGGTAAAAAAACAATTAAACTTATTTTTTCTTAGGAAATAGTTTCCCTATCTTCTCTTGTTGCAGAGACTCTTTTTTTGTTCTAATTTTTTTGTCTTCTAATGATTCTTTATTAGAACTTACAGCATAAATAATATAGAAAATCATACTAGAGAATATTAATCCTAATAAAAGAATTAGTATCCCTAAGGGTTCGCTAGGACTGAAAATATTTAGATCTAAAGCTGCTATAAGGTTATTTATCATCAATTAAGTAATTCCAAAAGAACTTTTATTAATAATTAATTGATTTCTTCGTAACCAAAAAAGGTGGTATTGTCTGAATTTTTATACCCACTAGCTGCTTCCTGAGGATTCTGACTGTCAATTTTTCTTGCTTTAGCATGAATCATGTTGAAGGGAAAAATCACAGCTCCAACAAAAAAATGAAGTATTAGAAAGTCTGAAGGTAGTCCATTTGTCCAGTCAGGAAAAAATAGCAAGGTCATCAATGGATGGTACATATAAGTTGTCAAATAAACCTCAGACTATTATTGCTGAACTTATTGCAATACTATTAATTTTTAATAAATTGAAATTTATATATGCTTTTAAGAATTATGAGATGCAATTGAAAAGATAAAAAAAATTGTCTAATATATCTACTGTAAGTAATAATTTATAGCGATTGTTAAAATTCTTTTTGGTATTATTTTTCTTAACAGTTTATTTTCTTAATCCGCCAATTGGTTTAGCCTTTAATACATCAGATCCAAGTGTTAGTTTACTTCAAAATAGGATTACTAATAATTTTTCGAGAAAATATTGCAAGGCTATTAAAAATGGTTTTTCTAAAGATGAAGCCATGAAATCAGCAATTGTAAAAACAGAAAATATTATTTCTTTTTCTTACAATCCACAAAAAAAGTGGATTGAGAAAGATGATTTGGCAAATGAAATTTCATTGCAAGTAGTAAATGATTGTGGGTGGTCATTTGGTTTAATTGGAAAGGAGGGAGTTGATTATTTTAAATCTTATTTTCTAGAAATTTACGAAAAAACAACGCCTGACAAAAATTTCTCTAGATAGATTAAATAAATGAATAATATTTCAGACAAATTAGTAATGATTATTATCTTGATGACTATTCTTTTTGTTTTTGGATTGATTTTTTCAGTAAAATCTCCTGAGAGAAAAGTTATTAATTCTCCAATAATGTGGAAAGAAGATTATTCTAATATTAAAAACCCCGAGAGCTTTGAAATAAATTTCAAAGAAAAAAGAATTATATAATTATATTTCAATACTTTCCAAATAGTAAGTTAAATTTAAGCCTTATTCAAAACATTTTCAGGAATCTTAGGAAATTCTTAAATTCATCTTTTTTTACTATTATTTTAAATAGTTTAAAAGAACTGATGCTAGTTTTAAATCATCATTAAACCATGCTCGAATTGCCATAGCCCTTCTGGGATCATAAAAATTTTGTTTTCTATACCAACTGAGAACTTCAGAATCTGATTTTTTACCATTACATGACAAACAACATGGCACGCAATTACTTGTTCTACTTGTACCCCCTTTTGACATTGGATGAAGGTGATCAAGTGATTCTGATGGGTTTCCACAATAAATACATTTGTGTTTAGTAAGTTTATGTAATGAATCTCTCCAACTTTTATTGCTTATCTTGGGACATAGCTGATCAAGGTAAATTGCATCTTGTTTATGCATAATATTCTTGATAATTTTTTTCGATAATAACAGTTTTTATTAAACTATGATTGAAAAAGAAAATATAAACTATTTAAGCCTAACGTTTCTTTTTAAAATAGATATTTAATTATTAAAAATATCGGAATTTATAATTAATGCTTTATTTATTGACAACAATTGTAGATATATTTGATCATTCTATTTTTAAAAGTGTTTATTACTTTTTGATATCCTTCTTTTCAAATACCTTTTCGGCAATTTCTGGAGGAGGAGCAGGATTACTCCAGTTGCCAGCTTTGATTTTATCTGGTGTTCCTTATTATCAAGCTCTAGCTAGTCATAAATTAGCAACAGTAGCATTAGGAATAGGTGGTTCATTAAGAAATTACAAATCTCTAAGGAGTGATTTATGGGTTGCTTGGCAAATTTTAATTTTTGGATTACCGGGGGTAATTTTTGGTACCTCTATTGTTAGATATATTTCAGAACAATATTTATACTTATTTTTAGGAATAATTTCAATTTTATTAGCTTTTTACTCATTCTTCAAAGCAGATTTAGGTTTATCATCTGGAATAAATAAACCTAATTTAGTTAATAAAATAAGATTTTTAATTTTTGTTTTTCTAATAGGTATTTTAAATGGTTCTATTTCTTCAGGAACTGGATTACTTGTAACAATACTTTTAATAAAAACCTATGGAATGGATTTTACGAGAGCTATAAGTTTGACATTCTTAACAGTTGGGATTTTTTGGAATTTTACCGGATCAATATTTTTGAGTAAAATAGGATCAGTTCCTACAAATATATTAATAATATTAATAATTGGGTCTTTTACTGGAGGTTATTTCGGAGCTCATTTATCAAAATTAAAAGGGAATATAGTAATTAAGAAAGCATTTACTACAGTTTGTCTTTTGGTTGGTATTAGCTTATTAGTTAAATCAATAAGAAGTCTTATAGATTAATTGAGATTACCAATACAGTTGTGTTCAAAAAAAGACCAATGGCAGTAGAAGTTAATAAAAGATACATTTATCTTATTTTTACTTATTGTTTTAGATTTATATTAATTTCTTATTTAATTGACCAATACTTAAGTTTATAACTTCATTTAAAAAAAAAAGGCCTCACATTTGTGTGGCCTGGTGATGGGGAATCTTATTTTTAAACCAATTCTGCAAAAATTGCAACCCCCTACCTGTAGTGCAGCATGGTTCACTTCAACACGCTACAGATAGTGCAATACTGTTTATCATAAAAGTTAGCCTTGAAATTCAAGAATAATTTTCTTTTTTTAGGTTGCTTTACTAAATTTTTTTCCTAAATACTAGTTTTTTATGTAATTAAACTTGTTTAAAGTGTCAAGCATTGTATTATTCATAAAGAATTTGTTAGTTTATAAGCTTAATGGTTGAATTAACATTAATCACTCTTTTGAATTATGTAGGAGATAATTTTTGTGAATATAGAGACTTAGGTCATGATAATTACAAATCTTTACTTCTTTCTTACAGTGATGCAAGTAATAAATTTGGACCATTAGAAGTAAAAAAGGTTATCGAAAAGTCAGAAAATTTTAAAGTTACAGCTATTGCTATTGCTGCGATTAAGTGTCCAAAACACATTGTTAAATAATGAAGTTTGAATTTAAGACTGAAAATGAAAATTATTCAAAATTATTTGGAAAGTTTTTTTTTACTATCTTAAGCATCTCACTTATTATTATATTTTGTGATGTTGCATTGAAAATAGGAATTATTTCAAGAAATTTTCAAATTGTTCACTATTGCAGGCTTTTATCTGTTGAAAAATCAAAATCGAATTTTAATAAATTATCTAGCCTTTCTAATCTAAAAAGTAGGCAAAAAATTTGGGAATTTTGCAAGGCTGCTATTAAATAATATTTAACTAGAAGCTGATGAATAGAATTTCAATGCAAATAACCAGAACTTTCTAGAAGAAAAAAGAAATACTATAGTAACAAAAACTTCAAGCATTATTTTCCAAAATTGAGAAAGACCTAGGAAAACTTCGGAAGGTATTGTAGTTATAAACGCAATAGGAATGAACACACTAAAAAATATTTGCAGGGAAAATGTAAAAGAATTCAATGGAAATCTTCCAATGTAAAGGAACGATCTTAATACCTCTGTCGCATTCCAAGTCTTAACAAACCAAATAGTAGTTGTAGAGATAAAAAACCATAAGCTATATAAAATGCAAATAGAGCAGATTATAGTTATTAAAAATAGAGTCAAAAAACTGAAATTTATTGTTATCTGATTTATTTTGATACAGTATAATAACAAGCAAAATCCAAGAAGTATTTCTAAAAAACCAGAAGGAGTTATTTTTTTTAAGGAGATATAAAATTGACTATCTATAGGTTTTAAAAGTACGAAATCCAAGGTTCCTTCTCTTATGTGTTTGACTATTTCCGTAAGATTTGGATTGAACCATGTATTAGTTATCCCATTCAGAATTGTATAAATACCTTGTATTATTAGTGCTTGTTCAAATTCCCATCCTCCAATACTCTTATTATTCTGAAAGAAAATTGATAATAAAAAAATACTCCCTATTAAACTTAAAATTGATGTAATTAAATCAATTAATATATTCGTTTTATACTCCAATTCAGAAGCTAACGAAGTATGTAAAAATTTCGTATAAACCCTTAAATATTTTCTTGGATTCATGATCCCATGGCCGTATATTTTCTTGTTCCCAAAGCCCATACTTTTTTAAATATTGGGAAAAGCAAAATAATCCATAATATTTGCATGCTAAGTCCTCCATTAATATTTGTTGCATTACCCGATAGAAGGTTTGCAGGGAAATCGATTAAATATGGGAATGGAGTCAAATATATCCAAGATTTCACGTATTCTGGAAAGGAAACTACAGGAGCCAATAAACCTGAAAGAAATAAAGTTGGGATAAATAATAATCTTTCTACTGATGAAGCTTTTTCTGTCCAAAAACATAAACATGCTATGATTGATTGAATTAAAAATTGAATTAAGAAAGAAAAAAAGGTAGCTATAATAGATAAAAATAAAGTACCTATATTTGGAATCCATAAGCTTTCTGGATTAAAAATAAAAAAGAAAAATGCGATTATAAGTGCGAATGGAAATCTTGTTATTTGTTCAGCAATATGTTGAGCAAAATATCTTAAAAATGGATTTAAAGGTTGTATTAGATATGGTGAAACTTTTCCTAAAATGGAATCTTCTTCAAAGCTAAATACCACCCAAACTACAGAAAACTGTCTGACAAAAAAGGCACATAAGAAATACCTAGAAAGCATAACATCACTAATGTTTAACGATTCATTTAGGTTATTGTTTGTCCATATGTTTAACATGAAAAAAGGTATAATCCCTGAAATGGCCCATAAAGCAATCTCTACCCTGTATTCCATCATGTTTGAATATTGAACCTTTAATAAGGTGAATATCTTGCTTTTAAACAAATTAGAAATCATAATCATTTTTAATTAATACTTTTCCAATGATTTCATCTATGGGTGGTTCATTTACATAAAGGTCTTCAATATCAAAATTATTTATGATAGTCCTTAATGAAGAAGTTATAGAGTCGTTTTTAATTTGTATTGTAATTTCGTTCTTTGCTTTATTCTTAATACTAAAACCAGAAGTCTCTAATCTTTTTGCATCTTCTTCTGAACGACATACAACTAATATTTCTTTGACTGGAGAAAGTTTTTTTAATAATTGATCTAGTTTTCCATCATATGAAATGGACCCGTTCTGAACACATATAACCCTTTTGCATAGTGATGTAATATCTTTCATGTAATGACTAGTTAGGCATATTGTTGCATTAGTTTCTTTATTATATTTCTCAAGAAACTTTCTTAAATTTCTCTGTGCATTAATATCTAAACCAAGTGTAGGCTCGTCTAAAAATAGAATATTTGGCTCATGTATTAATGCTGCCATTAATTCTGACTTCATTCGCTGGCCAAGAGACAATTTTCTAACAGGTATGAATAGCTCATCACTAATTTCAAGCATCTCTGATAATTTTTTTATTCTTCTTTTTGCTTCGAACTTGTCTATGTCGTATATTGATGCATTTAAATAAAGTGATTCAATTGGTGGAAGATCCCAAATCAATTGTTGTTTTTGACCCATTATCAATGTAATCTTTTTAAGAAAATTTTCTTTTCTTTTGAAAGGTAAATAGCCAGAAACTAATATTGAGCCTTCACTTGGGTAAATCAATCCACACAGCATTTTTAATATTGTTGTTTTACCAGCTCCATTAGCACCCAGAAAACCTACTATTTCACCTTCTTTGATTTCAAAACTTACGTTTTTTATTACCTTTAAACTTGTGCTCTTTCTTCTGAAAAAGTGTTTAATTGTTCCTTTTAATCCTGGTTCTTTGGAAGAGATATAAAATGACTTCGATAAATTTTTTACATCGATTATATTTTTTGACATTTAATTTTTGAAAATTTCTTTAAATTTTTGTGATTTTGAAATTATCTCTATGTTAGGAAAAATCTATAATGATTTAAAATATATCCCTAAACGATATTACTAACCAAAGAAAAAAGTTAATTGGATTAAGTAAACTGCTAATCTTGGTTTTATTTTCATACTTTAATTCCCTATAAGCATCTAATATAAAATTATTATTATTGCTATTATCATTAAATTTTTTAATTACATTCCCATTTTCATCTAGCAGATCAATTTCATTTTCAAAAAACCATTGCTCTTTTCCGTTTGATAATTCCAAGACTACGCCTATACCTTTGCCGTCAGTGATTTTAAAGTCACTAATTTTTGCCACTGAGGAAACTCTAACAGCATCAATTATTTCTTTTGTAAGTCTATCTTTTGAAAGTTCTAAATTTATTTGAACAGAGTTACCTATCGTTGCCTTATCTAAAATTGACATTTTTAGGTTATTATACTTATTCAACTAAGTGTAACGTGATTATTCAAATTTTTATATTTATTGTATAACTATGATTTTTTGAAAAGTGCTTCAAAAATTCGTTTTATTGAAATTGTTAATATTCTCAAAAAGACAAAAAATATCCCTAGCCATCCCAAGATAATTGCTATTGATAGTAAATTTGAACCTAAATCACGTTGCAATAAATTCTGCATTATTACTAAATTAAAAGATTTTGCTTATCCTTAATAATTTACTTAATTCAATTAGGAAACGATTAACATTCTGTTCGTTTTTTAATTCTTTGTTATTAGACTATTTAACACAAACAAATTGTAGGCTAGTATTCTGTTATAAGCTTAATTAAGTGTCTTGGAGCTATCTTTGAACTCATACATTGGAATATTTTTCATCATTATTGGCCTAATGGTGAGGATTGATTTTAAATTCTCAATGCAAAAAGATCTTTGAAGAAATCATTCTCCTATGAGTTATGAAAACTTAATAATTATCCTAGGAAGTCATAATAGATAATACTCTTGATTATCTACATTTTGATTAAAAAAGTCCCCTTTTAGGGGAATTTATAGTTGGTGGCGGGGGGGAGATTTGAACTTCCGACCTTCGGGTTATGAGCCCGACGAGCTACCAGACTGCTCTACCCCGCGACATATACATAGCATACATCTGAAAGGGTTATTTTTTTCTACTTCTTTATGATTCTTGGAATTTTAATTGACCTTCTACTTCAATTCGCACACCTTCTGAAAAATTAAACAATTTTTCTTCAATGTCTTGAATTCTTATGTTAGAAATCCATTCTAACTGTTTTAATAAATGTAGACTTACAGCATGCTTTGCTCTTCTTGAGCCATCTTCAACTTTTAATGCAAGTCCAATCCCTTCATTGACCTTGCATAGACACTGTATGCCTTCAGCACCACCTTTACTTATAACTTGTCCATGTGAACCTTTAATTATTTCTGTATCAAATTTATTATTATCACTTATCATCATTGGGTTAGTTGTCATGGCTCTACTTATTTGTTCTAATTCTGCATTGTCGGAACTACTTAGAAGTGCATATAATTTTGACATTTCTATAAGCTTTAAATAAAGAGTTGGAGCACCACAATCATCACGTTCCGCAATTAATTCAGATCTTGGGATTTCAATTAATTCTGAAACAATTCGGAATATTTCGATTTGTAGTGGATGATCCCCCATAAGGTAATTATCTAATGACCAATTAAATTTTTTGCATGTTGCGAGGAATGCAGCATGCTTTCCTGAACAATTATGTTCTAATGGACTTGTCTTTAACTTTGGACATTTCAAATTGTTTATATCGATATCGTATTCCCATAATATTTTGAATGCTTCCCTCGCATGGATTTTTGATCCACTATGAGAACTGCAGGCTATTGCAATTGATTTTGATTCATTATTTATTTTTGATGCAGCTCCACTACTTACAAAGGGTATTGCTTGAAATGGTTTTAGTGCTGACCTCATAAAACTTTTGTATTCTGGATTTCCTGCGCACATTAATACTCTTCCTTTTTTGTCACATATAACAGCATGAATCTTATGGATTGACTCCATATTTGACCCTCTTATTAGGGTTGCTTGTAAAGGAGGATTATTTGATGTGTAAAGGTTTTTGAAGTTTGAACTCATTTAGAAATTGTTGTATTGAAAAAGTAATATTCCTGATAATCCTAAAACTGAGAAAATAGAAAAAATTTGAATTATATTTTTTAAAATTGGCTTTACTTCAATTGATGCAATAAGTGACTCTTTTTCTTTTAAACCTAATGGCTTAATCCATACTTGACCGTCATACCAACCTGATTCTTCATATTCAATTTTTTCAGAATTCAATCTTTTAAATACATGATTCCAACCTAGATATAACCTTATAGAAATTAAGAGAGGTATAGATAAGCTACTAAAGAAACTTAATAGAATATATTTAAAAATGGATGTCTTAAAATATATACTTCCTGATGAAATAACAAGAAATATAATAAAAGCACCTAACCAGAATTTAATCATTACCAGAAGTAATGATTTTTTTGATTTTGGCCAAGAAAAAATTATAGATCTTGATAACTCAATAAATTCATTTGTGGGTTGTTGCTCCTTAGGTACAGGACATTTAGATTCGGACATAAATAACAATTATGGAAACGTAAGGTTATATCCATTACTCCAAAACGATTCGAGATCATAAAATTTTCTTATTTCTGGTTGAAAAATATTTACAATCAAATCACCATAATCAAGTAAAGCCCATTTCGCCTCGCTTATTCCTTCTTTTCTTATCGGTTCAATATTAGCTCTTTCTCTCAATTCTCCCTCTACAGAGTTAGTTATAGATCTAACCTGCACATCTGACAAACCTTCTGCTATTAAAATCCATTCACTTATGAATGAGACCTTGTCAATTTTTATGAGTTTTATATCTTTAGCCTTTTTTTCATCACAAGCTTTAGCTGCCATTAAAACCAAACTCTTATTGTCCATATACATTTTCACTAGAAACCGAACTTTCTGAACCTTCTTGTTGAGACAATTCTGATCTTGCTTTTTCAGCACTTTTTCTAAGAGCCTCTAATCTATCTTCAAAGAAACTTCTTTTTTTCTTTTTTCTAGTTTTCTCAATTAACTCTTTTAATGCTCCGCCAAGACTTTTATAAGCATTGGGGATACTGTATCCAAATCTGCAAGCAAGATCTATAGCTCTTTCATCAGCAAAAATAGCATCTTGGAGTTTCTTTTCAGAATTATTCTTTAAATACAATCTATATCCTGCAAAACTTGATAACCCGAGGGCAAGTAATAAAAGTAATCCATCTTGTACCCACAATTCCCCTATTGCACCTCCAAGACCAATCGCGAGAGCCGCCATTTCCCATCCATCTCTGGGTATTGCGTCATTTTGAATCTTCCCAACTTCGTGCCAAAATAATAAATTTCTGTGGTCAATAGCAAAGTTATCCCATTCGTCTAAATCTATTTGAATTTCTACTTCGTCGCGACCGATTTCCTCAAGTGTTATTAATGGTGGATCTATAGCAGCAGCAGCTTCAATAAATACCCAACTTTCATTCTCTGGGGGCAACAAACTTTTAAGTCGCTGAAGTTCGCTCATAAAAAATTAATTTCTTTCAATACTATAGAAACAAATGTTGCTTTTCAAGTAACTTGATTAACATCTGATCATTTATAAGTAGCATGAAGTAAACGAAGGTATAAATTATGCCTCAAAGAGGTGATCTTAAAAGAATTCTTATCCTAGGATCAGGACCGATTGTTATAGGACAAGCATGCGAATTTGACTATTCTGGAACTCAAGCCTGCAAAGCATTAAGAAAAGCTGGCTATGAAATTATCTTGATAAATTCAAATCCAGCATCGATAATGACTGATCCTGACATCGCAAGTAAAACTTATATTGAACCATTAACACCTGAAATTGTTTCTCAAATAATTTTAAGAGAAAAACCCGATGCAATTCTGCCTACCATGGGAGGACAAACAGCATTGAACCTTGCTGTTAAATTATCGAAGTCAGATTTTTTAAAAAAGAATAATGTTGAATTAATCGGAGCTGATTTAAAAGCAATTAATAAAGCTGAAGATAGAAAATTGTTTAAAGAATCGATGGAAAAAATAGATGTAAATGTATGCCCATCAGGGATCGCATCTAACTTAACTGAAGCTAAAGATGTATCAAAAAAGATTAATTCTTATCCACTCATAATAAGACCAGCATTTACTTTAGGTGGTGTTGGAGGTGGAATTGCTTATAATCTGGAAGAATTTGTCGAATTGTGCAAAACAGGTTTAGAAGAAAGTCCAAGTAATCAAATATTGATCGAACAATCACTTATTGGATGGAAGGAGTTTGAATTAGAGGTTATGAGAGATACTGCAGATAACGTAGTAATAGTTTGCAGTATCGAGAATTTAGATCCAATGGGCGTACATACTGGAGATTCAATAACTGTAGCTCCCGCACAGACCTTAACTGATAAGGAATATCAGAGATTAAGGGACTTATCATTGAAAATTATAAGAGAGGTGGGAGTTGAAACTGGTGGAAGTAATATTCAATTTGCAATAAATCCAACTAACGGAGAAGTAGTAGTCATAGAGATGAATCCTCGTGTAAGTAGATCCTCTGCTTTGGCAAGTAAAGCAACGGGATTTCCAATAGCTAAGATTGCCGCCTTATTATCTGTTGGGTATACCCTTGATGAGATTATTAATGATATTACAAAAAAAACACCTGCATGTTTTGAACCATCAATTGATTATGTAGTCACGAAAATTCCTAGGTTTGCTTTTGAAAAGTTTAAAGGCTCATCGAATACTTTAAGTACTGCCATGAAATCTGTAGGTGAATCAATGGCAATCGGTCGTTCGTTTGAAGAATCATTTCAGAAAGCATTAAGATCCTTAGAAGTAGGCATTTATGGTTGGGAATGTGATTCAATCGATGAATTTAAGAATGAGAATGAATTACAGAATAGTTTAAGAAATCCTACATCTGAAAGAATTCTCATAGTTAAAAAAGCTATGCAGCTTGGAAAAATTAATTCTTATATTCATGAAATAACTAATATAGATTTATGGTTTATCGAAAAATTACGTAATATTTTTAATTTTGAATATGATTTTTTGAAGGGAAAGGAACTTTATCATTTGGATAGAGATTTGATGCTATACGCAAAGCAATTAGGCTTTTCGGATCAGCAGATAGCAAAGTTAACCAATTCTGATTTTTTTGAAGTAAGAAGATATAGAAAGGAATTAAATGTTATACCAATATATAAAACTGTTGATACTTGTTCAGCTGAGTTTTCCTCTTCAACTCCATATCATTATTCAACTTATGAAGAATCTTTTATTAATTTGAATTCTCAAATTTTTGATAATGAGATTTCAGATGATAAATCAGAAAAAATAATGATACTAGGAGGAGGTCCCAACAGAATTGGTCAAGGAATAGAATTCGACTACTGTTGTTGTCATGCTTCGTATCAGGCTGCCTCTAACGGTTATAAAACAATAATGGTAAATAGTAATCCTGAAACTGTTTCCACAGATTACGATACAAGCGATATTTTATATTTTGAGCCTGTAACTTTAGAAGATGTTCTTAACATTATAGAAGCTGAAAATCCATATGGTTTGATCGTTCAATTTGGAGGTCAAACCCCTTTGAAATTGTCATTGCCCTTATTTGAGTGGCTTAAAACCAATGATGGCTTTAAAACTGGATCGAAAATTCTTGGGACTTCGCCAATCTCAATCGATTTAGCAGAAGATAGAGAAGAATTTACAAAAATACTTGAGGAATTAAATATTAGGCAACCTTTAAATGGTATAGCTCGTAATCAAAATGAAGCACAAACGGTAGCAAAAAATATAGGATTCCCTTTAGTTGTTAGACCATCTTATGTCTTAGGAGGCAGGGCAATGGAAATTGTTAAAGATGAGAATGAATTATCAAAATATATCTCTGAAGCTGTTAAGGTATCACCTGATCATCCAATCCTACTGGATCAATATTTGAATAATGCTATCGAGATAGATGTTGATGCTTTATGCGATTCAGAAGGTTCGGTTGTGATCGCTGGTTTAATGGAACATGTGGAGCCAGCAGGTATTCATTCTGGTGACTCTGCTTGTTGTTTACCATCAATTTCTCTTTCGAAATCCACTCTTGATACTGTAAAATACTGGACTAAATTGATTGCTAAAAGACTAAATGTTATTGGTTTAATTAATTTGCAATTTGCAGTTACAAATTTAAATAATAAAGAGAACAAATTATTTATTCTTGAGGCAAATCCAAGAGCTTCAAGAACAGTCCCATTTGTCTCAAAGGCTATAGGTAAACCAGTTGCAAAATTAGCTACTCAATTAATGCAAGGCTTAACATTAAAGGACGTTAATTTTATAAAAGAATTTTCTCCTAAATTTCAAGCAGTAAAAGAAGCAGTTTTGCCTTTCAAAAGATTTCCTGGATCAGATACACTTCTTGGTCCTGAAATGAGATCTACTGGGGAAGTAATGGGTTTAGCTAAGGATTTTGGAATTGCTTATGCTAAGTCAGAATTGGCAGCAGGCAATGGCGTTCCCTGTGAGGGAGTAGCTTTTTTATCCACAAACGATTTAGATAAAAAAAATCTTGAAGAAATTGCGAAGGAATTATTGATCTTAGGATTTAAGTTAATAGCAACAAAAGGTACTGCCTCCTATCTGGTTGATTTAGGCATACAAGTTGAAGAAGTTCTAAAAGTACATGAAGGAAGACCAAATATCGAGGATCTAATTCGTTCTGGACTTGTTCAATTAGTAATTAATACTCCAATAGGATCTCAGGCACTTCATGACGACGCATATTTAAGACGTGCTGCTTTAGAATACAATATTCCAACCTTTACAACCATACCCGGAGCGAAAGCTGCAATTAAAGCCATCAAAGCCTTGCAATCTAATAAGATTGATACTTACTCTCTACAAGAAATCCATAATTATTAAACTTTAGTCTAAGTTTTTTAGTTTTTCTCTTAATTGATTTACCAAAGAGTTTCGACTAATTGAAAGTAATTTCAAAGTATCTTCATACATTTTTAGTTGTGTTTCTGCTATTTGTAACCCTTTTATAGATTCCTTAATATCGTTAGAAAGTTCATTTATGAAATACTTCTTACCTTCAAATGTTAAAACTGGATTTGAAGGGTCATTTATGTTTTCACTCATGGATTTAACTTTTTAATTAATAAAATAGGGTTATAAATTTTTTATTAATTGTTTTTCACATAATTCTTTATAAATCCCTTTTTTATTTATTAAATCAATATGTTTTCCAACCTCAACAATTTGGCCTTTATCTAATACAACTATTTTATCTGCTCCTTGCGTAGTGGCTAATCTGTGTGCAATTACTATAACTGTTCTATTTTTCATCGCTCTATTAAGTCCTTCCTGAACTTCTGACTCTGACTCTGCATCTAATGCACTTGTAGCTTCATCTAAAAGAAGAATGGAGGGGTTACCTAGTATTGCTCTGGAAATGGCTATCCTCTGAATCTGACCTCCTGAGAAATTTGATCCTCTTTCAGTTATCTTTGTTTCATATTTCTCAGGAAGCTTTTGAATGAAGTTGTGAGCATTTGCTATTCTTGCTGATTCTATAACTTCTTCTCTGGTAAAACTTCTGCCCATTCTTATAACATCAATTATTTTTCCTGAAAACAAAAAAGGTTGTTGTTCTACTAATGCAATGTTTTTTCTAATATCTTTTGTATTTAATGTTTTTAGATTTTTATCATCAATAAAAATGATTCCATTATTTGGATTTATAAATTTTAATATCAAAGCTAACATTGTACTTTTACCAGCCCCTGAAGCTCCAACGAAAGCTGTTACTTCCCCTTTTTGGATTTCTAAATTAATATTTTTAAGAACTTGATTATCTTTTTTGTAAGCAAAATTAACTTTCTCGAAACGTATTTTCCCTTCAATATTAGATATAGTTCTTAAGTTTTCTTTATCATCTTCCGTAGGCTCTAGATTTATGTTTTTTAACCTTTTTATCGATGCCTCTGTCTGTTTATAGTCATTGAAATTTGTACTTACATGGCTTATTGGATCAATAAGCATCAATATTGCAGCAAAGAAACTACTAAATTCTTCACTTGTTAGAAGGCCTAGATTAATTCTTGCGGCTCCTAAACCTAATATTGCTAATATTCCAAATGCTTCAACAAATCCAACAACTGGATGTTGAAATGCAAGTAATTTTAATGTTTTATATTTTGCTTTTTTATTTACACTTAACCTTTTATAAAATCTATTCTGAATCCAATTTTCTGCAGCAAAAGCTCTTATGGTCGACATTCCATTTATAGATTCACCTATTAAACTTGCTAATTTACTTGTTGATTCTTGACTTTTTTCAGATGCTCTTAAAACTCTTCTTCCAAAACTATTAACTGAAAGAATAATCAATGGTGCTAATAAAAAAGTTGATAATGTTAGTGACCAATCTAAATAAAAAATATAGATTATTACCGCTAATAACTGTAAAGTGCATGGAATAGTATCCTGAGCTGTTTTATAAATAACTTCGCTCACCCTATCTGCATCCTCTGTAAGTCTATATGTAATATCTCCTGCTGAAATCTTTTCAACAGAATTCATCTCAATTTTTTGAATTTTGTTAAATAAATTTCCTCTCATTACTTCGCTAATTTCTAAGGATGGTTTTGCTATGTATACATCCTGTCCAAATTGAGCAATTTTCTGAACTAAAAATACAAATAAAGACTTAACTATTATGCTAGTAACTTTTGAGAGGTTACCAGATCCAATCGCTGGGATTAAGTTTCCAGCAAAATAAGCTAACAAAGGCCAACAAGCTACATAAATAATCATGCATATAAAACCTTTAAAAAACCTATTGGAATATGGTCTGATTGGTGGTATAAGTCTCAAGATATTATATATAATTAGTTATTTATCCTACTTTATCAATCTCTTTGGGTATAAAAAACAATGAAATTGGATCAATTCTTAAAATGGAAAAATTTGGTCTCTTCTGGTGGAGAAGCTAAAATTTTTATTAAATCTGGTTCTGTCAAAGTTAATGGCGTAATAGAAACTAGGAGAGGTAGAAAATTAAATAAGGGAGATAAAGTTATATTTCTAAAAAATGAATTATTTTTCGAATAATTGGCCTATTAAACTCAATTTATATTAATATAATTTTCTTGGAGATAGTATTTTGAGAAAATCTGTAATTGCTGGCAATTGGAAAATGCACATGACTTGTGCTGAGGCTAAGTCTTATTTAGAAGAGTTTATACCTTTAATAAAAAACATCAATAAAGATCGTAGAGTTGTTATAGCACCACCCTTTACTGCTATTTCAACCTTTTCTGATCATTCTGATTTTGATTATTTAGATATTTCTAGTCAAAATATTCATTGGGAGGATGAAGGAGCATTTACTGCAGAAATTTCCCCCAAAATGCTTCTTGAACATGGTGTCTCATATGCAATAGTTGGCCACAGTGAACCAAGGAAGTATTTTAGTGAAAGTGACGAACAAATTAATAAAAGAGCAGCTTTTGCTCAATCTAGTGGACTTACTCCGATAGTTTGTGTGGGAGAAACACTAGATCAAAGAGAGAGAGGAGAAGCTGATAGAGTTATTACTAGACAGGTTGAACAAGGGTTAGAAAATACAGATCCATCAAATTTAATTGTTGCCTATGAACCAATATGGGCTATTGGTACAGGTAAAACATGTGAGGCTAAGGACGCTAATAAGATATGTTCTTTGATTCGTAAATTAATAGGATTTGATGATGTGATTATTCAATATGGAGGATCTGTTAAACCTAATAATATTGACGAAATTATGTCAATGAGTGATATAGATGGGGTGTTAGTTGGAGGGGCTTCATTAGATCCGAAAAGTTTTGCAAGAATTGCAAATTATCAATAAGAAAGATCCATGGCCAAAAGGCTGGGGACAAAAAACATCAATTATGGGTGTTATTAATTTAACTCCTGATTCATTTAGTGATGGTGGAGATTTAGACTCATCAAAAAAAGTTTTGGATCAAGTTAAGCATTTTTTGCGTAATGGTGTGGATGTTTTAGATCTTGGTGCTCAGAGTACGAGACCTGGGGCCGAGGAAGTTGGACCTAGTATAGAAATAAAAAGATTGATCCCTTATCTGAAATTAATAAAATCGGAATATCCAGATGTTTTAATCTCTATTGATACCTTTAATTCTGAGGTCGCTTATGAAGCTCTTTTAAATGGTGCTAATTGGATAAATGATGTCACTGGAGGAAGAAGAGATATAAATATTTTAGATGTTGTATCAAAATTCAAATGTCCATTCGTCATAACTCATAGTCGTGGTAATAGTCAAAATATGAATAACCTCTCTAATTACAAGAATGTATTGAATGATGTTAAGTCATCGCTTGATAATTTAATAAAGAATGCTTTAGAAAAAGATATATCTGAACGAAATATAATAGTTGATCCTGGAATTGGTTTTTCAAAGGATATGATTCATAATTTGGAAATCTTGAGAAACTTAGATGTATTTAAAAAATGGAATTTGCCAATTTTGATAGGTGCATCGAGGAAAAGATTTATAGGAGAAATTTTGAATGAGAAAAACCCAAAAGAAAGGGATATAGGAACACTTGCAATAAGTTGCCTATGTTCTCAATTTAATATTGATATTGTGAGAGTTCACAACGTAAAACTAAATTATCAAATTCTGAAAGTTGCTGATAAGATTTACAGAAAATAAAGAGATTTTTACTCCTTTACACCTTCAATTTTATCCTCTACTTCTTGGTACAGTTCTTTTAACTGTTCTATATTTTCATCGGAAGTTTCCCAATATCCACGTCCATTTACTTCTAGTAAAGTCCCAACTATTCTCCTAAAACTATTTGGATTTAAATCCATCAGTCTTTTCCTCATCTCTTCATCATTTATGAATGTTTCATTAGTCTCTTCATATACAAAATTATCTACTTGACCACTTGTCGCACTCCAACCAAGAGTGTAATTAAGTCTGTTAGAAAGTTCTCTAACTCCCTCATAACCAGATTTGAGCATACCTTCATACCACTTGGGATTTAAAAGTTTTGTCCTTGAGTCTAATCTGATAGTTTCTCCAAGTGTTCTAACTTGGGCATTAGAAGTGGTAGTGTCTGCTATGTAGCTACTTGGTTCCTTTCCGTCATCTCTTAGTGTTTTAATTAATTTGGTTGGATCTGAATCAAAATAATGGCTGACATCTGTTAATGAAATCTCTGAAGAATCAAGGTTTTGAAAAGTAACATCTGCCGTTTTCATTACTGACTCAAATACCTCTCTTTTTTGATTCATTTCACCTGGATTATCAGCATTAAAAGCATATGTTTTACGTGATAAATACATTTCTTGTAATTCATTTTCTTCTTCCCAAGTTGAATTTTCTACGGCTAAATTTACATTTGAACTGTAACTACCACTTGCATTAGAAAATACTCTAGCTGAAGCTTCTCTGATAGAAGTACCTTCTTTTTCAGCTTGTTCTACAGAATGTTTTCTTACAAAATTAGATTCCAAGGGTTCATCAGCCTCAGCAGCTAATTTGACTGCCTGATCTATTAATGCCATTTGATTGATAAATAGATCTCTAAATACTCCTGAACAGTTAACTACTACATCTATTCTTGGCCTACCTAACTCTTCTAAAGGTATTAATTCTAATTTGTTTATTCTCCCAACAGAATCAGGTTTTGGCTTTACCCCAACAAACCATAAGATTTGTGCGAGTGATTCTCCATAAGTTTTGATGTTATCAGTACCCCATAAAACACAGGCGATTGTTTCAGGCCAAGTACCTTGCTCTTCCTTTTGTCTTTCAATTAATTTGTCCACAACAGACTTTGCTGCAGCTACTGCTGCTGTAGTTGGGATTGATTGAGGATCGAGTGCATGGATATTTTTACCACTGGGCAAAACACCTGGATTTCTTATAGGATCTCCACCTGGTCCAGGTAAAACATAGTTTCCATCTAACGCTTTAATGAGGCTATCCATTTCTTTGTCTGCACAGACTTGTTCCAAACAGAAAAGTAAGTAATCAAATAATTTATTTAATTCCTTCTGATTAACTTCATTAAATCCATTTAATCTGCAGATTCTTAGCCAAGGGGTAGGTAAATTCAGACCAAAAACTTTAAGCAAGTCAAAAAGTTTGGAAAGAACTGATTTTTCTAAATAAACTCTGCCATCAACTATTTTTAAAGAGTTGACCATCGCAAAAATCGACTCTCTTGCTATCTTTATAATTTTTTCATTTAACTCTACAAATTTAAGTTCACCTTTATTATTACCATCATAAATTTTTTCAATAGTTAGACCTATGGATTCTGCGAGTAATCCAGGAAGCGATCTTAATCCTTCTTGTTCTCTCTCTAATGATGCAATATTTACTAGTGTTGCTACAGCTTCTTCTGCTGTTGGAGCTTCTCCAATAGTATGAAGACCGCAAGGTAATAATCTACTTTCAATTTCCATCAACTGTTTATAGACATTGCCAACCAATAAATCTCTCTCATCAATTGAAAGTTCTTCTACGTCTTTTGATGGGAACTCTATATCTTTGTCAAGGTTACATTGTTTAGAAGTCTCGACTATTGCATTAACAATTTGAATACCTCTACTATTTTCTCTTAATTGTTGGTAAGAACCAACGAGTTCACTTAATTCTTTAAGTCCTTTGTAGAGTCCTGCGTTTTCTGCTGGAGGAGTTAAATAACTTATGGTTGAAGCATATCCTCTTCTCTTAGCAATTGTTGCTTCAGATGGATTGTTAGCAGCATAATAATACAAATTAGGCAAAGATCCAATGAGGGAGTCAGGGTAGCATGTTTCACTCATGCCCATCTGTTTCCCAGGCATGAATTCTAGTGAGCCGTGAGTACCAAAATGAAGGACTGCATCAGCACCCCAGATTTTTTCTACATAGGTGTAATAAGCAGCAAAACCATGATGGGGACTAGCACTTCTTGAATATAGTAATCTCATAGGGTCTCCTTCATAACCAAATGTAGGTTGAACTCCTATAAAAACATTTCCAAAGTGTTTTCCATAGATAAGAAGATTTTGTCCGTCACTATTTAGATTCCCAGGGGGTTTACCCCAATTTTCTTCAAGTCTTTGTGAATATGGTGTGAATTCTTCATATTCTTTTACTGACATCTTATGAGCAATATTTAACTCCGGAGAGCCATCCATGGCTTCAGGATTATTAATAACTTTTTCCATTAATTCTTTTGAATTATTAGGAAGTTCGTCTATTTTATAACCTTTTGATTTCATTTCGAGAAGTACTCTGTAAATTGAACCAAAAACGTTTAAATATGCAGCTGTACCAACATTTCCTTTGTCAGGAGGAAAACTAAATACTGTAATAGCTAATTTTTTTTCTTTTCTTTGCTTTACTCTTAAAGTTGACCATTTTATTGCTCTTTCAGCAATTACATCGACTCTATCTTGTAATGTATGGGCTTTCCCTGTGGCATCATCACGACCTGAGAGAATAATAGGTTCTATTGCACCATCAAGCTCTGGAATTGCAATCTGAAGTGCTACTTGAACGGGGTGTAAACCTAAATCACTATCTTCCCATTCTTGTGTGGTTTGAAAGACTAAAGGAAGTGCAACCATGTAAGGTCTGTTTAACCTTTTTAGGGCTTCAATTGCTTTTGGGTGATCCTGTCTTGCTGGGCCTCCAACGAGTGCAAATCCAGTTAAAGATACTACTCCATCTACTATAGGTTGATCTTTATTTATGGAATCATAATAATATTCATTAACTGGTTTAGAAAAATCCAGGCCCCCACAGAAGATAGGAAGTACTCTCGCACCTCTATATTCCAATTCTTGAATTACTGCAACGTAATGAGCATCATCTCCTGTAACAATATGACTTCTTTGAAGTACTAAACCTATAGTTGGTGTCTTGTCATCTTTAGGATTTATATCTTTCCTATTATTCTCCCAATTTTGATATTCTTTAAGACTTTCAAACATAAATGGTGCAAGAGGATGCCAAATTCCTAAATCTGGGAATGTTTCAGGGTCTTGAATTTTGAATTCTTCTATTTGATCTTTTATGTTCTCTGAAACTGCATACTTCTCAGAAATCATTAACAAGAAGTTTTTTAAATTTTCAGTAGTACCACCTAACCAGTACTGAAAACTAAGAATGAATGTTCTAGCATCTTGTGCTTTTTCTACTGGTAGATATTTAAGTATTGAAGGTAATGTATTTAATAACTTCAACATTGAATCTTGGAAGCTTGCTCCATCAGATTCCTTTTTCTTTTTTATTAAATCTCCGATAATACTTTTAGATTGGCCAAGTTGAGCCATACTAAATGAACCTAACTTATTTAATCTCATTACCTCTGGCATAGAGGGAAAAATAATTGAGGCTTTAAGCTTATCTTTATAAGGAGATACTGCATCAACTACTTTTTGAGCAAGATCTTCGATGAAAATTAAGGAGGCAACAAATATATCTGCATTGGCTATATCTTCTTTAAAATCTTCAAAATTACTTTCATTTCTAAGTTCTTCGATAAGGTAGCCACTAAGGTCTATACCTATTGGCCCATTCATCTTATTTATTGACTTTGCAGCTTCCGTTAAGGAATTTTGGTATTGTGGCTCAAGGACAACATAAACTGCTTTTATTACAACTTTGTGTTTGTTATCCTCAACAGGAGATACTCTGCGGTTTGCTGAGCGGACCTGCGTAAACATTGATTTTCTTTAAGTATTTCTACCAGACTACGAATGAAAAGACGTTATTGTGTGCAATATAAATAGCGTGTAACAACCTTTAAAAAAAAATTTTTTACAAAAATGATTCAAAATCCTCAAAAACCTATACCAGTACTAGTATCCGGAGCTTTAGGCAGAATGGGTAGTGAAGTTGTGAATACAGTATTAAACTCTACAGATTGTGAACTTGTTGCAGCAATTGACAAAAATGAAAAGAACAATGGCTCCAATATTTCTGAATTACTAAAGGTAAAAAATTGTGATGTTTTCGTTTCTAACGATTTTGAAGGAACTTTATGTTCTGTTAGCCAAAATTATAGAAATGAAAATATCAAACCTATTCTGGTTGATTTTACTCATCCCGATTCTGTATATGAAAATACTCGATCAGCTATTGCATATGGTGTATCACCAGTGGTAGGAACTACAGGACTAAGCCCTTCGCAAATACAAGATTTGTCTGTTTTTTCTCAGAAAGCATCGATTGGTTGTGCAATAATTCCTAATTTTTCAGTAGGTATGGTTCTTCTTCAGCAGGCGGCATCGGTAGCTGCAAGGTTTTATGACAATATTGAATTAATAGAGATGCATCATAATCAAAAAGCTGATTCTCCTAGTGGGACATGTATAAAAACTGCAGAAATGATTGAAGAATACCCAAAGAAATTTAATCAGAATTTAGTAAAAGAGTCTGAGTCATTGAAAGGTGTACGGGGTGGGCTCAGAGATTCAGGAATTAATATACATTCTGTACGATTACCAGGATTACTCGCTCATCAGTTAGTAATTATGGGATCTCCAGGTGAAACTTACACAATTAAGCATGACACTATTGATAGAAAGGCATATATGCCAGGCGTTTTACAGGTTATTAAAAAAATTGGTAATTATGAAACTTTAGTTTACGGACTTGAAAAATTGATTTTTTAAAATGTTAATTCCAATTAATTCAAGTCAAATTTCAAAACTTATTCCTGCAGTTGGTACAGGAAGTCAATTTAAGTACGCTTTGGGGAATCCGAGAAAAATTCTTCAAAGAGTAATAGTTTCTTCAATTGGTGGATTTATCTCATTAATTATTAGTTCGACTGGAGATCAAACTAATAATTTCTGGTTATTTCTATGTGTAGGTTTCTTTTTGTATATCATCTGGGGCCCAATTCTTGAATCAAGTAGAAAAAATTTGCAACTAAGAAAATATAAATTTTTTTCTATATTTGATGGATATATATTTGATATCTATAAAAAAGAAAAGATTGAAAGTTCAAGAGAACAATCTAATAGGCAAGGTCGATTAGAAGTTATCGAAAATAAAAGGACTTGGTTAGTACTTGAATTAGAAGATGAAGATGGTTATTTGGGAAAATTAAGTTTTCCTATGGAAAATAAGCACAGTCAAATTAGGGTGGGTTCGAGTATTAGATGTTTAATAACATCTGATAATCGCAATTTTGACAGAGATTTTTATTTGACCGATGCTTGGCTTCCTGAAATTAATTTATGGGTTGGTGAGTACCCCTATTTATTAAGACCAGCATTTGAGGAAATTTGCTATATTTATTTGAATGGATAGTTGATTTTATATAATCTTATGAAAAATAAATTCAATTTTAAAATTGTTGGCTCTGGTCCCACAGGTTTATTACTTTCAATTGCACTTTCGAAATTTGATTGCACTATTTTTTTAACTGATTTATTAACAAAAGATAGATTAATTGATAAAGATAAAACTTATGCAATTACTCACTCAACAAGAAAAATCTTGTCTAAATTCAGACTTTGGGAAAAATTAGAACCATTTTTATTTGGCTTTGATACCCTTTCAATTTCAGATAGCGTAACTTCTTCTTTTACTAATTTATCAACTTCTGACTTAGATGATGATATAAGTTCTGCTGAAAATATTGGCTGGGTAGTTAAACATTCGGATCTAATGAACGTATTTTTTCAAGAAATTAAAAATTATGAAAATATTTTTTTTATATCCCCACAGAGATTGTTACGTAAAAAAATATTATTTGATTATCAATTCTTTTCAACAGGAGCAAACTCACTTGATAAAAAATTTTTAGATTTTGTTGATATAAAAAAATCTTATAGTCAGTCTTGTTTAACTTTTAAAGTCTCTCTTAGAGGTCATTGTGAAAATCGTGCTTATGAAATTTTTAGAAAAGAAGGCCCACTTGCATTATTACCTCTAGAAAAAAACTTATATCAAGTAATTTGGACATCCAGTACATTAAAGGCAATTGAAAGAATAAATTCTGACAAGAATTTTTTAATGGATAATTTATCAACAATCTTGCCAGATGAATTTAAGTTGGACCAAATAATTGGCGAATTTAATATTTTTCCTGTTACATTATCCTTAAATTTACCAGTTTTAAATTTCAAAAAATTAGTTTTTGTAGGAGATGCATTTCATACATTTCATCCTGTTGGGGGTCAGGGTCTAAATACTTGTTGGAGAGATGTTAATACTATTTATGATCTTTTTAATAAAAATACTGCTATTACTAAAATGCAATTGATATTATTTAAATTTAAGTATTTTTCAAGCAGGAGTTTAGATATTATCTTCACTATTTTTATAACTGACTCATTGATATCAGTTTTTGCTAATAGAAACGTTTTTTTATTTCCAATTAGGAAATTTTCATTTTTACTTTTAAATAAATTTCTTTTTACAAGAAAATTAGTCCTAAATCAAATGACTAAATCTTTCATTTACTCAAGAATTAAATAAAAATCATGAATAATTATGTATCAAGAGAAATGATAATTTATTTATTTAATGTATTAGGTTTAGATGAATCTACTATTGAACTAGGCATTAAATTATCTATAAAAAATAAAACTCCATTACCAATACTATTATGGAGTTATGGAATGCTAACTATTGAAGAATTAGATAAGTTATATTCATTTTTATTTCAAAAAATGGATTAATAATTCTGTTATAATTAGTTAATATTCTTATAAAGAACAATTAGAGTTTTAACTAGAGGAAATCGGGTATCAAGAAAATCTATAGAGAAGCTTGATTTATTATTATTAATACTTGAAACTATTGATTTAAATGGTATCCAGTCACTTTACGCCTTATCAAATAAACTTAATCTAAATAATGTTTTACCAAATAAAGTGACTATTTGGAAATTAAGGAACAATAATCCATTGAGAAAATCTTATGTTACTAACAACATTAAACAAAACGAATTCGATGCCTTAATAAGAATTACAGTTGAAATGTCTAAATATTTATATCCTTACATAAGAGAGATAATGAAATCTAAAGAAGATATTGAAGAGAATACAGTTATTTGGAATGATTTTAATAAGAGATTTAATGAGTTGATTAAAGAGAGATTTAATATAAATAGTATGAGAGTAAAAAAGCTTTTAAATCAAGCTGAAAATGATGAAATTATTATAAAATCCTTGCTAACTTTATCTTTTTGCATTTCAAATCAGGGCTATCAAAAGTTGAAGAATTTTTTATACGATTTTTAATATGATGCAAAATAAATTATCATTTCATCAATCTTCAGCAAGTCTCGAAATAATCGGATTGCCAGATTATTCCAATAATGAAAATAAAGATCAAATATCTATAATTTCTCAATGGAAATTAACCATAGTTGATAAACCACTTATTGAAGGAAAATTTGAACATTTAGGGCCTATAATGAACGCTTTTTATATTTATTCAAATCTTTTAATCAAAAACGAAATTCCAATATACAAGTCTAAATTAATCGATATAAAAGCCGATAATCTCCACATGCATAATATTGTTCTCAAGAGCTCTAAACCAAATGTAAAGCCTTTAGTTTTAAAAATTGGTAATTCATTGCTTTCAGACACTATAAATTGTTTTGATCAGTTAAATGAATCGCCAAAAGTAAGAATAAAAAAAACTTATATACCTACTAAGATTCCTGAAAAATTAAGATTTGGGTTAGATAAAAAAATTAATTTTTTCAATTTCTTCATTCCACCGTTTATTGCGATTTGCTCTTTAATTCTATTCTCTTCTTCTTTTATTTATTTTTATAGTCCTTTCGAAAATATAGAAAAAAAAGAACTAATAAACCCTGAATAAAGAGCAATTAGCATCTTAAACACAAACACGATACTATAGGTTAATTTCTTTTCAGAGTTATTCAAATTTTTTCTTTGAGCTTTGATTTATGGTAGATTTAAACATCCCAAATTTAAATATTAAATCTGATAAATATATTTTTAAAAAAAAATTAAATTTAAGAAGAAAATCTAAAAGAAGACTTTTTACTGAATCTTTCTTTTTATTTATTTTGAGTGTTTTATTAGTTTATATAAATTATTTAATTCCTAATAAAAATTTGCTTTTACAAAATTTACCTTCTACATTTAATAAATCTTTTTTATTGTTAATTGATCTCTTTTCGTATCTCTATGAAATATTTTTGGTGATTTTTATTTTTGCCTCTTCAATCATTGCTCTTATTTTAATGATAGGTGCTTTTTATAGGTTATTTAGAGTCTCCAAGAGAAAGTCAAAACAAATTATTTATAAATAATTTCAAATAGGTTGCATTAGGCCACCACTTCCTGAATCAGAATCATCATCATCATTTTCTGTTTCTTCTCCAAATAATGCAAATATGCCAAGTACAATTGATGAAAGAATAATTGATAAGGGTAAAATCGATGTTTGTATCCCGACGTCTATATATTCACCCATAAAATAAATAAATTTTAATCAACCTAACCGAAATCATACTGATTCGCGAATTTTAAATAATTATTTAATAATTTATTCTCTTTTAATAAGTTCTTTATCGAAATTATTTATTTCTCTTTCAAAAGATCCGAACCACAACATTAGTTGATCAATTTGATTTTGAATTTCAGTTGCACCTAAACCCCTTATAGTGATGATAGATAATTGTTCGCCTTCATTAAAATTAAATTTATTTTGAACACTACTTGCTAAAGAATTTTTAAGAATCTTAAAAGTAGAATTTTTTAATTTTGTCTCTATAAGGATATTTGGCTTTTTGAGCTTGATCTTATTAAAACCACATTTTTTAGCTAGTAATTTTAGTCTCATTATCATAATTAAGGACTCAACAGGTTTGGGTAAGTTTCCATATCTATTCACCCAGTCTGTAGCTAATTCAGTTAATTCATCATTATTTGAACATTCAGTAGCAGATTTGTAAGCCTCTAGCTTCTCTTCCCTGTTTAATATCCATGTTGCAGGTATAAATGCATTTATTGGAAGATCAATTTGTGTGTCATTAACTTCAGGTATTTCTTGCCCACTGATTTCTGTAATAGCCTCATGGAGCATTTCTATATATAAATCGTATCCAATAGCATTAACCTTTCCACTTTGTTCTTCTCCTAGTAAACTACCAACACCTCTTATTTCCATATCTTTCATTGCAAGTTGGTATCCACTTCCTAGTTCTGAAAAGTCTTTTATCGCTTTCAATCTTTGTTTTGCAGCGTCATTAATTTTATTTATATTTGGATAAAATAGCCAAGCATGTGCTTGTACACCGCTTCTACCCACTCTTCCTCTAAGTTGATAAAGTTGTGAAAGGCCAAATTTGTGAGAATCTTCAATAATGATTGTATTTACTTTAGGGATGTCTAATCCACTTTCAATTATCGTTGTGCATATCATTAGATCTACTTCTCCATTATTAAAAGCAATCATTGCATTTTCAAGCTCTGTTTCGTTCATTTGCCCATGAGCAACAATAAATTTTAAGATAGGAAACATATTTTTTAATTTGTCTACAGCTTGATCAATGTCAGAAATTCTTGGAAGAACATAAAAAATTTGACCTCCCCTATCAAGTTCTTGATTAATTGCAGTTCTTATAACATCCATATCTGTTTCAGATAAATATGTTTTTATTGATCTTCTTGATGGAGGAGGAGTATTTAGTAAGCTCATTTGTCTTAGTCCAGATAAGCTCATATAAAGAGTTCTTGGAATAGGAGTTGCCGAGAGAGTTAAAACGTCTATGTTGGTTTTGATTTTTTTAATTTTCTCCTTTTGCCTTACTCCAAATCTTTGTTCTTCATCAATAACAAGTAATCCTAAGTTTTTTATTTCCATTTCTTTTCCTAAAATTTGGTGCGTTGCTACAACTAAATCAATTTTGTTATTTTTCAAACCTGCATAGATTTCCTTTCTTTCATGAATGGTTTTGAATCTATTGAGTAATGATACTTTTATTGGGTAAGGTGAAAATCTATTATTTATTGTTCTCCAATGTTGCTGAGCTAGGATTGTTGTGGGTGCTAGTAATATTACCTGTTTGCCTGATGTAATAGCCTTAAAAATAGCCCGAACAGCTAATGATGTGTTTGAAAGCTCAATGAATATGTTGTATGCAG
>CACAXN010000011.1 GCA_902536455.1 uncultured Prochlorococcus sp. | reverse complement strand
TATTCTCTTTCTCAAGAAGTACTAAGCAGATTAGAATTTCCTCTTGGTGAAATGAAAAAAGAAGATACAAGAAGGGAAGCCCTCAGATTAGGCCTTAGAACTGCTCAAAAACCAGAAAGTCAAGATTTATGTTTAGTTGAGCATTATGGTTCAATGCAGATATTTATCGACAAACACATAGAACCCAAAGAAGGAGAAATTGTGCATGTAAATGGGAAAGTCCTTGGGACGCACAATGGAATTCAGCACTTTACTATAGGCCAGAGAAAAGGGTTGGGCATTGCTTGGCCGGAACCTTTATATGTAAAAAGTTTAGACAGGGAAAAAAACATAGTTTATGTAGCAGATAAAAGTGATCTCTTTCATAAAGAAGCAATAATTAGTGAGGTTAACTGGGTTTCAATCGAAGAACCTAAGCAAGAGATTGAAGTAGAAGCACAAATCAGATATAGAAGTCATCCAGTAAAAGGAACTTTAATCCCTTTAAAAAATAAAGATAATCCTACTAAAACATTTAAATTAATTTTTGAAGATAGTCAAAGTTCGGTAACGCCCGGACAAGCTGCAGTTTTTTATAAAGGAGAAATTTTATTAGGTGGAGGGTTAATTAATTAATTTTCCAAAAGATATTTAATCCCATAAAAAATATAAACAAAAACAAAATAGGTTTATCTCCAAATTTTGTATAGAAAGTCTTTTCGGATGAAAAGTTAGGGAACACTATTTCATTTCGCTCAACATCATAATCTAAAAGTCTAATTATTTTTCCATCATCTTGAACTAAGCCCGAAGGGCCTGTATTTGATACTAGTAAATTATTTTTCTTATTTTCAATACTTCTTAATCTAGCCAAAGATAGGAATTGATTATAAAGCTTAGCTGGATATGGATCTAAATTTGCTGCAGTTATTATTAGTTTTGCACCGCTATTAATAGCCTTTCTTATTTCTAGTCCATCACTAATTTCGTAACATATAGCTACTGCGAGAGGGGGTGTAAATTTAGTATCAAAAAATCTTGAATTAGAGCCTGGTTGAATTCCTCCTACTGCAGATAATCCTCTTGAGAAAATATCTAGAAATCTAGGTATTTTTTCACCTATTGGAACAAGTCTATTTTTATCTATAAATGTGGTAAAAGATTTATCTCCAATTTGAAATCCGAGTAAAGAACTTCTTAACTCATTATTTGAATTTCTGAAACCTCCTGACAAGGTATTAACCTTAATGCCTTTAGAAAAATAAAAATTATTAGATAGAGTTCCTTCAGGCGCAACAAGAAGTTTCGCTTTGTTTGATAAAGCATATTTTTGAGCGATGGATAGCTTTTCTTCAATAAATTCATCATTTATTTTTAATTTTTCTCTTGTTGGTATATTAGTTTGCCAAATAGCTACTGGATACTCATAATTTCTTTTTACTGGACTTGTTAAACCTCCAAATAAATGTAAGAAAATAAAAACTAAAAGTCCTAAAAGAAATATTTTTTTAAAGTGAAGTTTTCTTTCCCATCTACCTTGAATATAAAAAATCCAAAATCCAATCAATATTTGTAATACGCATAAACCACTTGCACCAATCCATCTTGCTAAACCAGCAAGATAAATATCACCTGGGATAAGACTCTCTCCTAAACCTATCCAAAAAAAAGGAGTTTGAGAAAGTATCAGTTCACCAATACCCCAAGTCAAGGATAAAAAAAATACTTTTACTGTTAAAGATAATATTTTCATTTTGAAAACATCCTCTTTCCAGAGAATAATTTCAACTAACAATCCCCATAAATAAACTAATATCCCACCAAGAAAAGCGCAAAATAATAATATTAAAATGGTAATTATTAAACTTGCTAGCCATGAAAACCCAAGCCATGTCAATGGATGAAGATCATAAAGCCAAGAATGACTTATCAAGATAAAGAAAAAACCCCAACAAAAATTTGCTAATCTCCTTTCACTTCCCTTCCATAAAATAAATAAAGATATCGGCATAAAAATCAGCCAAAAATGAGTTGAAACTGAAATTCCTCCTAAAATCCCTCCTAAACAAGGGTAAAAATATTGTCTTAGACTTTTAATTTGAGTTGGGATTAACAATCTAAAATTTCGAAATTAAATTTATAATCACCCATTTATTGTACCTTCATTCTGTAGACTAAGTTTTAGTAACTTTCAAAATTTAAGTGAAAGAAGTCTTTATTAGTTTTGCAGTTTTTGTTTTTTGTGTTTCATTAACTCTTTTCAGTCAATTTAATTCACCTCAAGTTGTTAATGCTGCTGAATCAGAAACTCAGTCAGTTCAAAGAACACCTGTAGCAAAATCATCAAATGTCTCAAATAATAATCTATTTGAACTAGACCCATCAGATCCAAATCCTATACTTTTCGCTATGGCAGAAGAAACACCATCAGACAACAATTCAATGACTACAGAAAGTGGTCTAATTATTGCAGATATCGTAAACGGGGAAGGAGATGAAGCTAGTGCTGGGCAAACAGTTACTGTAAATTACACAGGAACTCTAGAAGACGGGACACAGTTTGATACCAGTATCGGCAGAGCTCCCTTCAGTTTTCCTTTGGGTGCCGGACGAGTAATAAAAGGTTGGGACGAAGGTGTAGCAGGCATGAAAGTTGGAGGCAAAAGAAAATTAACAATCCCTCCGGAACTTGGATACGGATCAAGAGGAGCTGGAAATGTAATACCTGCTAATGCGACTTTAATATTTGAAGTTGAATTATTAAAAGTCAATTAAATTAAGTAAGAAAAATATCTAAGACTTTTCAATTTAGTTAATCTCCAAGTAATATATATACAACACCAAATATTTGAAATGTTAAGTAAATTCATCAATTCTTTTCTAGATAACAAATCCCCAATGACTGTCCATGCTCACTGCGATGGTCCTTGTGGTGTTTACGACCCAGCATCTACGAGGGTTGCAGCTGAAGCAGTTTTATCAATGACAAAAAAACTTATTGCATTAGAAGCTCCTTCTAGCACTGATTCAGCAGAGTGGGCCGCATACAGTAATACATTTTCTAGATATGTTGCAGTTAAAGAAGAGCAAGCAAAAGAAACAAAGAAAGAGATTCTAATTTTGTGGACAGATTACTTTAAACCAGTTCACTTAGAAACTTATCCAGACCTACATGAAACCATTTGGAAAGCGGCCAAATTATGCAGTGCATGCAAAGTTAATATTGACTTAGCCCAAGCTGAAGAACTCATGAGTTATGTAGAAAAAATTCATAATATCTTCTGGGCTTCAAAAGGAAGATCAGACGCTTTTGTAAAAGCTAGTTAATCAGAGTTATTTTCAAAAGTTTTTTTGATTTTATTTTATTTTTTTTAGGTTTAAGAAAAACCGCGATTATTAGTGGTGAATCGATGTTTCCTTACCTAAAAGAAGGTGATATTGTATTTTTTAAAAAATATAAAAAGAATAAATCAATACTTAAAAATCGACAAATAGTTATATTTAATCATCCATTTAAAAATAAAAATCTAATAAAAAGGATAAATTCAGTAAATCAAAATAACGTTGAGGTTATAGGAGACAATATTAAATTCAGCGAAGATAGTAATAAATTTGGATTAATCAATAACGAAAAAATAATTGGGATTGTCACCTCTAAATTAATTATTCCTAAATTAAAAAATTTTTTAATTCAAAAAAACAGAAGCACTTCTTTGAATCCAAAATAATCCCAAAGAAAAGGAAAGCCCTCCTGCTGCAGCTATTAATCTTTTAATAAATTTTTGACTTGCTTTAAAGGTGGTAAAAGATATTAAACAAGTAAAAAGATTCATACTTATGAGTGAACCAATCAAATATGAAATCAAATATAGGCAAGCGCTTGTTAGAGGTAGTGCTAAAGCAGGAAGAACTGCAAGAAAATGTGAACCTCCAGCTATACCGTGTAGCAAGCCTAAACCAGTCAAAGCATGTGAGTGCTTATTATTATTTTTTTGTTCCTTAACATGAAAGTGAAAGTGACGATGGGCAATTCCATTCTCATGCTTATGGGAATGCGAGTGAATACTTAATTGAAAAGAATTTTTTATAGCAAATACTCCAACAATTAGAAGTGAAATTCCAACTAGGAATTCGGCGATACTAGAAAATTTGTTTAATGGCGTAATATCCTTAATAAAAATCGCTAGAAAAGCTAACAAGAGGACTCCTGAAGAATGTCCCAAGCCCCATGAGAAACTATTTTTAAGAGCTTTTTGAGGATTATTAATCGCTGCCGGTGCCATAGCAATTAGATGATCAGCGCCACTAACTACATGCACAAAACCTGCGACTATACCTGTTAAAATTACAGCCTGCATATATATTCAGTACAACTCTGTTTATTCAATTTTATAGCACGATTTGAGGTCAAAATTAAATTGAGTTAAATAATTTCTTGAAAGATTGTTCAATATCAGTTTCTCTCATAAAAGTTTCACCAATTAATACTCCCATGATTCCAATAGATCTAAGCGATTCTAAATCTTCGGCAGAATGAATTCCGGATTCACTTATGGGAATAATATTTTGTTTTAAAAATATATCTGCATATGTATGCATCAATTCTATTGATGTTTTTAAATCCGTTTTAAAAGTCTTTAAGTCCCTGTTATTTATTCCAATCAAATTAAAAGATTTTAACTTTAGAATCCTTTCTAATTCATTAGAGTTATGGACTTCAACAAGAACATTCATCTTTAAATTATCAGCTATTTTCTTTAAATAAATTAAATCATCATCACTTAAAATCGCAGCGATTAATAATATTGCATCAGCACCAGATACCCTTGCTTTATAAATCTGATAAGCAGAAATAATAAAATCTTTGCAGAGGAGAGGGAGATTAGTTGATTTCCTTACAGTTTCGAGTATTTCATAGCTCCCTTGAAAAAACCTTTTATCGGTAAGTACTGATATACATGATGCACCTAATCCTTCATAACAAATTGCTATGTCTTCAGGATTAAAATCTTTTCTAATCACTCCTTTACTCGGACTAGCTTTTTTTATTTCAGCAATTACTCCTGGTTTTATTTTTGACTCCAAGATATTTTTATAAAAATCTTTGGGAGCAGGAAGGTTTTCAATCTTTTTGATGAGATCTTCTAAAGAAACTATTTTTTTAAAATTCTTAATTTCAATATCCTTGTACCATACAATTTCTTCCAGAATATTTTTTGCTTGTGCTTCTCTATGAGGTACAGCATATTCTAAATTTTCTACCCTTACTGTTGGATTTGGTGGCCTGCGTCTTATCTCCATAAATTTTAGAAATTATTTTATTTGAGAAGCCGCTTGTTTATACGCGACCTCAACTACTTCACTAAGAGTGGGATGAGTATGAACTTCTTTAGATAATTCAATTACATCTTGGTTCCTTGAAATAGCGTTCGAAATTTCTTGAATTAAATCAGCTGCATGTAACCCAAAAATATGAGCTCCTAAAACTTTCCCATTATCTTTATTGAAAATCAACTTAAGCAATCCATCACTCTCCAATTCAGCCAATGCTTTTGAATTAGCCTTAAAGAAACTTTTGACAACTCCCAAAGTAAAATTTTCTTTTGCAGATATCTCTTTAGCTTCAGCCTCAGAGAGACCAACTGAACTTATCTCAGGGTGAGTAAAGGTTGCTGCAGGGATACTTTTATAGTTTATTTCGACATTACCACCGCAAATATTATCAACAGCAATGGTACCCTGCGCTGCAGCTGTATGGGCAAGCATTAGTTTGCCTGTTACATCTCCAACAGCCCAAATGTTAGGTATTATTTCATCACCATTCTTAACTCTCATTTGATCATCTACAGGAATGAATCCTTTTAATGTTTCTATACCAACCGACTCAAGATTTAAGTTAATACTATTAGGACTTCTACCAGTTGCAACTAATACAGCGTCAACTTCTAAAGTTTCTACAACTTCCTTAGATTTTGCATCTGTCAGTTCTATTTTTACAGGGCATCCAGGTGTTATTTTTGTCGCAAAGACATTTGATTTTGTGTCTATATCTCTTGCTTGAATAAGGTTCTTCTTAGCAATTTTAGTGATGTCTGGATCAAATGTTGGCATAATATTTTCCAGAGCCTCGATCATAGTAACTTCACAACCAAGTGCGGTATAAACATCCGCAAATTCTAATCCGATATATCCGCTGCCAATAATTGCTATCCATCTTGGAAGCCACTCAAGTTTAACCGCATCATCACTTGTAAATACAGTCCTATTATCTAAAGTGATTCCACGGGGCACAAAAGGAGAAGAACCAGTTGCTATAACAATATTCTTACATGAGAAAATTTTATCAATTCCGTTTTTATCTCTTACACCTACTTTTTGATTTCCTTCAATTCTTCCAATGCCCAAAATAATTTCAACTCCACTCCTTTTAAGAGTTTTTGTTAAATTTTCTCTAACATTTGAAACTAAATTATTTGCATGATCTGCAATTTTTGATCTCTCGAACCTTACTGGGGAAGCATGAATACCAAATTTAGCTAAATGTTCATAATCAGCTATTTCTCTAACTTTTCCACTTGCAGCCAAAAGAGCTTTAGATGGAACACAACCCTTGTTAACACAAGTACCTCCCATATCAGAAGATTCTACTATTGCTACTTTCAGTCCCTTACCAGCAGCATGTTTAGCAGCATCAAAACCTCCATACCCTGCTCCTATTACGATTAAATCAAAATCAAAATTTGAATCAGTCACTTTTTATTTATTTAATTAGAGTTGTATGCGACTCTTTTCCGTTCTAGTAATAATGGAACTGCAACACAAGCCACATTTAATGATTCTACAAGCTCACTATGCGGAATTGTAATTGTTTCATTAAAAGCTTCTTGGATTTTTTTATGTATTCCTTGACCTTCATTACCCAAGATTAATGCAGTACGTCTAGACCAATCAACTTCCCAGTATGGTTTTGAAGGGTTTTTGGAACTTTTATTATGGCTACTAGTAGAGAAAATCTTAAATCCAACATTTGATAATTCAGACAAAGACTTAAGTAAAGAATTTAATATATCTTCTTCAGTTCCACTAAATCTTAAAAATGGCAGATGAAAAACTGCACCAGAAGATGCCCTTAATACCTTTTGGCTTAATGGATGCGCACCTCCAGCTAAAAAAATTGAATCAACACCAGCAGCTAAAGCAGTTCTAAAAAGATTACCCATATTCCCAGGATCTTGAATCCTGTCGAGTACAAGAACAAAATCATCTTTTCTATTAAATTCATAATTAGGTATTACTGAAATCTTTACTAAAGCTGCTATCCCATCTGGATTAATTGTAGAAATCGCTGATGCCAAGACCTCCTCTGAGACAATATTTATTAATGACTTATGAAATTTTTTGCTTAGATTCTGATTCTTTCTTAGCCATTTCTCGGTAACTAAAATCTTAGAGGGGTTTTTACCAGACTTCAGCAACTCTTGAATGAGATGTGTACCCTCTATGCAAAAAAAGTCCTGATCTTTTGGAGATGATCCTCGTTTAAATGATCTAAATCTTTTAACTAGATTATTGTTTTTACTAGTTATTTTTAAAAAAGTATTTTCTATGAGTAATTTAAAAAATTCGTTATCAATTATATTTTAATTACATAAACATTTTGATCAATTATTTATTAAATTTTTATTTCCCAAGAAATCAAAAAAATATATTTTCACTTTTAATTAATATTCATGACGTTACATAAGGTGGACTTAATATTATTAGTTTGTCATGATAAACCTAATAAATTAAGTCTTAATGATTTGCGGAAGCAAAAAGAAGTCATATCTTAAATCGCAAAATTTAAAGATTCTTGGCCAAGGCAAGTTAAATGGAACAGTTAAGATAAGTGGTGCGAAGAATTCGGCCTTAGTTTTATTAGCCTCATCACTGCTTACTAATGAAAAAATAATTCTTGAAAACGTACCTTTTCTTACTGATATTGAAAAAATGGGGAATATCCTAAAAAATTTAGGAGTGAATTTAGTTCATAAAAACAACAAACTTGAAATAGATCCAAAAACTATTTCCATTAAAGAACTTCCATATGAACTTGTTAATGGATTAAGAGCTAGTTTTTTTTGTATAGGTGCACTATTAACTAAATTTGGAGAAGCTCAAGTACCCTTACCAGGTGGATGCAATATTGGATCAAGGCCAATAGACGAGCACATTAATGGACTAATCGCATTAGGAGCAGACATTATTATTGAAGAGGGAATTGTCAAGGCAAAAATAAGGAAAAACAAAAATAGACTTCATGGCACTCACATTAAATTAAAGTGCCCAAGTGTAGGTGCAACTGAAACTTTAATAATGGCAGCATCTTTAGCCAAAGGAAGAACTACTATTGAAAATGCTGCTAGAGAGCCTGAAGTTCAAGATTTATGCCAAATGCTTAATAAAATGGGGGCAAAAATTTATGATTCCGGTAAAGAAACAATAATTATTGATGGTGTTAATAAGCTATGCGGTTGTACCCATAAAGTAATTCCAGACAGAATAGAAGCAGGAACTTTTCTAATAGCTGCTGCTGCAACTTCTTCTTCAATAACAATTTCGCCAGTAATCCCTCATCATCTTGAAGCTGTTACTAATAAGCTTCAAGAGAGTGGTAGTAAAATTACGATTAAAGGCAATTCGATTTCAATCAAGAGTAAAGAGATTAAAGGAGTAGATATTGAAACAGCTCCTTTCCCAGGCTTTCCTACTGATTTGCAGGCACCATTTACATCTTTAATGACAATCGCAAATGGTGAATCAAAGATAACCGAAACAATTTTCGAAAAAAGAATGAATCATATTTATCTTCTTAATAAAATGGGTGCCAGTATAAAACTAAACAAGAACGTAGCTCACATCAAAGGTGTTAAAACAATAAATGGGATGAATCTAGTTGGCTCAGATTTAAGGTCATCAGCTGCGTTAATAATTGCAGGAATCATCGCAAAAGGTAGTAGTAGGATCTATGGATTAGAACATTTAGATAGAGGTTATGAAAATTTTGAATTAAAACTAAAAAATTTAGGTATTAAAATTATTAGAGAGATTAGTAAAAGTACTTTTGAAGAGAATAAATATAAAATTAAACCTGAATCTGAGAAACTTTCAAAACTCAAAGTAGCTTAGTTTTTACTTAAGAAAATCTTAAACTAAGTAAGTTATTTGTATATTCAAACGTAAGCAATATTGATTAGTGAAATACAACCCAAAAACAATAGCAACAAAACTAAAAAACGATTAGACCAAATTTTATTCAAACCACTAAACTTAAATTCATTCATACCCAGGTTCCATTATAAGTTCCAAATGCAGTCAATATAGTCACTGCTACAAAAAGATAAGGGACAAATTTAAAAGATAATTTTTTTACTTGAGTTTTAGACATTTACTTTTTTTACTAAATATAACACAATATTACTAATTATGAAGCTATATCTTAAAAAAAAAGACTTTTACTCGCATTTAATTACAAAAATGTATCATAAATGTTTAAATTTTCATTTTTTAACTCACTTCTTGTCAGCAAATTCAATAAATATAATTCTTTATTTATATCCAAAAATTTAACTATTAAAAAACTTTATCTTGATCACTGTTCCTTGAGCAAAACAATAGTCAATAAGGTGATTTTTGTTATAATGAAAAAAGTTAAATTTTTCAAAAGCCTTGGGAGCGTGGTGGAATTGGTAGACGCACCGCACTCAAAATGCGGCACCTTCGGGTATGTCGGTTCAAGTCCGACCGCTCCCACTTTAATGAATACCTATAGTCGATTCGATATATCTTTCAAAAAAGGAAAAGGTTGTTGGCTATGGGACAAAACAGGTAAAAAGTATCTTGATGCAGTCGCTGGTATAGCAACTTGTAGTCTTGGACATAGCGATAGAGTTTTAAGAAGAAGGCTATCAACACAACTAAAAAAGATTCAGCACATTTCCAATCTCTACAACATTGAAGAACAAGAACAATTAAGTAGAACTTTAACGAATATGAGTTGTGCCAAAAGCGTTTTCTTCTGCAACAGTGGTGCGGAAGCAAATGAATCAGCAATTAAATTAATTAAAAAATATGGTAATACAACAAATAACGGTAAAGAATCAATTATTCTCGCAGCAGAATCCAGCTTTCATGGAAGAACGCTCGCAGCCTTGAGTGCTACTGGGCAGCCCAAATATCAAAAAGGTTTCGAACCAATGATTCAAGGTTTCAAATTTTTTAAATTTAACAATTTTGATTCGGTAAAAAAATTATTTGAAGAGTGTAAAAAAAATGATCAAAAAATTGCCGGCGTTTTAGTTGAACCAATACAAGGAGAAGGTGGCGTAATTCCTGGAAGTAAAATATTTTTTAAAAACCTGAGAGATATATGTGATAAATATAATTCTCTTCTCATTTTAGATGAGGTCCAAAGTGGAGTAGGTCGAACTGGGAAAATGTGGGGTTATGAGAATGTAGGAATTGAACCTGATGGATTCACCCTTGCTAAAGGATTAGGAGGAGGTCATGCAATTGGAGCATTATTGGTAAATGAGAAAGCCAACATTTTTTCTCCAGGAGATCATGCAAGCACTTTTGGGGGAAACCCTTTCGCCTGTAAAGCTGCCCTAACTGTATTAGAAGAAATAAATAGAAGAAATCTTATCAATAATGTTTATCTAAGAGGGGAACAGTTAAGTGCTGGGTTTGAAGAATTGTCAAAAAAATTTCCAAATATTATTAATGGGAAAAGAGGTTTAGGTTTAATACAAGGCCTTGTGATTAATGATGATTATGCTGATGCAAAAAAAATTACATTAAAAGCTTTTGATAAAGGATTACTGGTAGTTCCTGCAGGAGGAAACGTTGTAAGGATTGTCCCACCATTAGTTATATCTCGAAGAGAAATTAATATTCTTTTGAATAAGCTAAATTCGATTTTTGAAGAGTTATAGCAATTTAAATTTTGAAAAATGCAAATTTAAAAATTTTTGAATTATTATCACCTAAATATGAAAGGGATAATATCAAGTTAGGTTTATCAAGAATTAAAAAAGCACTTCAAAAACTTGGTAATCCTTGCGAAAATATCCCTGCGATACAAATTATTGGAACCAATGGGAAAGGATCAATCGCGGCATTTTTAGAAAGTATACTTTTTGAAGCTAAAAGGAATTTTGGTGTAACGACATCTCCTCATCTTTTGGAAATATGCGAGAGGATTAGAGTTAATAAAAAAAATATTAGCAAAAGTGATTTTGAAAAAATCTATAGATTAATAGAAAAAAATTTTTCAACATTTGAATTAACTCCTTTTGAAAAAATAATTTGCTGCGCACTAAATTTTTTTGACAATAAAAAAGTTGAATTACTCATTCTTGAAGCTGGCTTAGGGGGACGATTAGACGCGACAACAGCCCATAAATCAAGACCAATAATTGCTATTGGGAATATTGGCTTAGACCATAAAGAATTTCTTGGAGATACGATTGAAAAAATTGCTAAAGAAAAATTAGCAGTTATTGAAAAAAACTCAATAGTCATCTCTTGCAAACAAAATAGTCAAGTTGAAAATTTAATAACCAAAAAAGTTAAAGAGGTTGGAGCAAAAATTATATGGAAAGATTCATTTTCAAACAGCTATGAGCTTGGATTAAAAGGAATTTTTCAAAAGCAAAATGCTTCAGTAGCTGTTGGAGCAATTGAAGCGCTGAATAATTTGGGATTTAATATAAAAGAAAAACACATATCTGAAGGTCTTAAAAAGACAACTTGGAATGGAAGGCTAGAAATAATAAATTATTTAAGCAAAGAAATTCTTGTAGATTGTGCGCATAATTATCCTGCTGCAAAAGCACTCTCTAATGAGCGAAGCAATTGGGAGAATGAAGATAAAGGAATTTATTGGATTTTAGGTGTCCAAAGACAAAAAGATATTTACGCAATATTAAAAACACTTCTAAAGAAAAATGATCACTTATTACTTGTGCCAGTTCCAAACCAACCTAGTTGGCAATTAAATGATCTCTATCAGATAAAAGAAATTGACTTCCAAAAAACAATTGAATTTAAAACTTTTGAACTTGCCATTGAGTATTTATTTTCTTTAAAAAAATGGCCGACTAATCATCCTGTTCTAACAGGTTCTATTTTTTTAGTTGCTGAATTTATTAAATTTGCGAATAAACAGAAATGTTAAATTTTAAATTGTTCTTTCACTTCCCAACCTTCCAATTTTCCTGGATTTAATAGCCCTTTAGGATCAAATCTTAATTTCGCTTTTACTTGATCTGCATCCACCACTCCGAGACCTCCTCCTTCAACTGTTAAAACATGAGGATTAAAAATAAACGCACCAAGTTTCTTGCAATCTTCCATTATTTCTTTTAATTCTTCTGCCCCATTCCATTTTAATACAGGCAAAGCCGCTAATCGCGGTGATCCTTGTTGAGAAACTGCCTCTAAATGCCAAAGAACTTTTTTACCCCATTTTTTTCTTATAGAATTAATTAATCCTAGTTCATTATTAAGTGGCAAAAGCATCTGTAAATACGTCCAATTTTTGTCCCTAGACCTCATATGAAGAGTTGTATGATTCCATACGACTTCAGAAATTCCATTCACGAGCTTTTCTTCTTCCCCAAATAGGATAGATTCAACTTTAAATTTTTTACAAATTAGATCGATGGTTTTTATTCCTCCAAGAGTAGATTGTATTAATATCTTGTGACTTCTAGATTTGCCTTTAAACCATTTTGGCATTTGATCTACAATTTCTTCTTCAAGAATTGCTCCTAATTTCAGATCAATTGCTGCGCTAGTAAGAGTTTTTAATATTTCTATTGTTTTTTCAAATTCAATACAGTCGATAACTAATGAGTACCACTTACGTTTGATATCAGTAGCAAGTAATAAAGAAGTAATTATTCCATTAGTCCCATAAGCATGATTAAGAGGTTCGGATTCTTCAGCATCAAATTTTAATAATGCAGGTTTTTCATTCATAGTTACTGCCTCTAAACCAATAAGATTTCCTGGATCTCTTAAAAATCCCCATCTAATGGAACCAATACCTCCTGATCCACCTGCAATAAAACCTCCAATTGTTGCAGTTTTCCAAGTACTAGGAAGTAACCTCAATTCTCTACCATATTTCTCTAATTGTTTATTCAAATCTCCCATAACACAGCCAGACTGTACTTTTACAAAGCCTGTATCTGGATCAAATTCTTCTAACTTATTAAAGAGGCTCATCTGCATTACAACTCCTTTAAATAATGGGACAGCTTGTCCATAATTACCTGTACCTGAACCCCTTAAAGTAAGTGGGATAGATAATTCCCAACAAATTTCTGCAACTTCCTTTACCGCTTTGTGATCACTAGGTCTTACCACCAAATCAGCAATACATTCGTCTAATTTTTCAGTAAGGATTGGAGAGTAGTTATAAAAATCTTTTGAAAGTCTTTTTACATCGGATTTATTTTCAATGATCTCTAAGTTTTTGACTTTTCTAAATTTGTCTATAAATTTAAGTTTTGATATCATTAATGAAAATTTTTATGCTTTGTATATAAATTAGCCAATTAGCAATATAAATCGCCGTTTATAAATACTTTTCTCTTTAAATTGCTCGAAAAAACATCTGCCCATCTCTGTGCATCTAAAATCACAAAATCAGCAGGACAACCTTTTTTAATTAGACCATCCCATTTTAAATTTAATAATCTGCTTGGAGCTAAAAAAATAGAAGATAGAGTCATCCTCTCCCAGGGATTTAGTTGAAGCATAGGCATCGAGCAAGACAACATGTAAAAAGGGTCAAAATTACCAAATGGGTACCAAGGGTCTTGAACATTATCACTACCAAGCGATACATCCACATGTGATTTTTGTAATTGCTTTATTGGCGCAACTGGTCTTTTTAATGAAGTAGTTTTATTACTTCGATTGAGCAGCCAAAAATTTGTTAAGGGTAAAGCAATAACCTTAATATTTTTCTCAGCCATTTTTTCTCCTAAATTTAAAATCTCTCTATTACTTAGAGAAATAAGACTACTCAAATGACTACAAGTGATCGGAATACTATTAATTTTTAAATTTTCGATTGTCTCCAATAAAACTTTTATTCCCGCTCCAGGCTCAATGATCGATTCATCTATGTGCAAATCAATTTCTAATTTATATTTACTCGCTAGAAGAAGCATATTTGCGATAAATTTGCTTGTATTTTTTTTATTGAAAGGAGGAACAATAACACCTCCTAAAATACCTCCATAAGATGAAAATATTTTTGCCAACTCTTCTCCATTAGAAGTATCCCAAAATTCCAATGGGGCTAGAGCAACGAATTGTAAAGTCAACTCAGATGAAAATTTTTTTTGTAATTTGAAAAGTTCAATCCAAATATCAATTGATTGACTTTCGTAAGTATCAATATGACTTCTAATAGCTCGATATCCATTTCTTATAGCAAGTTTTAATGATTTCTCAACTCTTTCAAGAACCTTATCTGTAGTTCTAGTTTTATGTTCTTCAAGATTTACTGATAATGCTCCTTCATAGTTTGATTCCAGGTTAGGAAAATCCGCCCATGTAAAAGATTTATCAAAATGCGAATGCGATTCAACAAATCTTGGGAATAAAATATTTTTTGGTTTTGTAACTTTATTTTTTAAAGGTTTTAACTCAGAGACAAATCCATCCTCCCAACTAATGGAAACAGAACATAAATCCTCTACATCAATAATGAGGTTATCAATTTCTTCTATTAAACAAAGGCTTCTGGGAATAAGAACCTCAGCTGTGCCGGAATTACTCAAATTTTTAAATTTTCTTTTATTTTAAATCATAAGAAAACTTTACTGAATTAGAAAATAATTCAAATTTAGCTAAAAGATAAAAATAACTATGAAAAATTACCCTTGAGTTGTTAAATTTATAAATGTGAGGCGGGCGTCGCCAAGTGGTTAAGGCAGCGGCTTGTGGCGCCGCTATTCGGGGGTTCGAATCCCCTCGCTCGCCCTCAAAAAAATTGCATTAAAATTTTTTAAATTGTAATTTTGAATTTAAGAATCATAAAAAAATTACTAGCAAAGTGCTATTAAAAACAAAACCAGACGAAAAAAATTTTCAAAAGAATTCAACTACTTCCAGTTATTGGATAACCACATTTGGATGCCAAATGAACAAGGCTGATTCTGAGAGAATGGCTGGGACATTAGAGAAAATGGGATATACCAGAGCAAATAATGAACTAAATGCCGATCTGGTCTTGTACAATACATGCACAATTAGAGATAATGCGGAGCAAAAAGTTTACAGCTTTCTTGGAAGACAAGCAAAAAGAAAGCACAAAACACCTAGTCTGAAACTTATTGTCGCAGGTTGCCTTGCTCAGCAAGAGGGAGAGTCCTTATTAAGAAGAGTCCCAGAACTTGACTTAGTAATGGGACCTCAACATGTAAATAACCTTGAGAATCTTCTGGGAAAAGTTGATTTAGGGAATCAAGTTGCTGCAACAGAAGAAACCTTCATTTCTGAAGACATAACTAGTGCAAGAAGAGAAAGCTCTATTTGTGGCTGGGTTAATATCATTTATGGATGTAATGAAAGATGTTCATATTGCGTAGTCCCCTCTGTCAGAGGAAAAGAGCAATCAAGATATCCATATGCGATAAAAAGTGAGATCCAAAAATTAGCTGATGATAATTTTAAAGAAATTACTCTTTTGGGCCAGAATATTGATGCTTATGGTAGAGATCTTCCAGGAACTACAAAAGAGGGGAGAAAAGAAAACACCTTAACTGATCTCCTTTACTATATTCATGATGTTAAAGGCATTCGCAGAATAAGATTCGCTACTAGTCATCCAAGATATTTTTCAAAAAGGTTGATTCAAGCTTGTTATGATCTTGACAAAGTCTGTGAACATTTCCATATTCCCTTCCAAAGTGGCAATGATGAAATTTTAAAGCAAATGTCCAGAGGATACACTATCAAAAAGTATAAAAATATTATCGAGAATATAAGATCATTAATGCCAGATGCATCAATCACAGCTGACGCAATAGTCGCTTTCCCAGGAGAAAGCGAACAACAATATCAAGATACATTAAAACTAATATCAGAAATTGGCTTTGATCAAGTGAATACAGCTGCATACTCTCCAAGACCAAACACGCCTGCAGCTGTTTGGTCGAATCAACTTTCGGAAGAGGTAAAAAAAGCTAGATTGCAGGAAATTAATGACTTGGTCGAAAAAACTGCTCGGAGCAGAAACCAAAGATACATCAATAATATCGAAAGCGTTTTAATAGAAGGTTTAAATCCAAAAAATTCCTCGCAAATTATGGGTAGAACTAGAACAAATAGATTAACTTTCGTAGAGATTCCCAAAAACATTAACTTTAATTTTTCATTGGGAGATGAGATAAATGTCAGGATAAATGAAGCAAGACCTTTTTCTTTAACAGGCGAACTTTATTTATGATATTTTTCTAAATGATCGGGTGCAAGAAAAAAAGTATTGGGTTAATATTTGGCGGGAATTCCAATGAACATGAAGTGTCCATATCCTCTGCGAAAACAGTTTATCAAGCATTTAATTCAGAAATAAACAAAGAACGCTTTATAGTTAGATCCTTTTACATAAACAAATATGGAGATTGGCTTGATAGCGATAGTTCAGAAAAAATCCTAATTGATGAAAGTGAAAACAATAAAACAAAAAAACAAGAAATTGTTAATCGAGAAAAAATTAACTTCCTTGACGGAATTGAATTTCAAAATGTTGATGTTTGGTTTCCTCTTTTACATGGATTTAATGGTGAAGACGGATCAATTCATGGCTTACTTAGATTTACAAATAAACCTTTAGTCGGATGCGGAATTATTGGCTCTGCAATTGGAATGGATAAAATATTTATGAAAACAATTTTCTCAAATTTTAAACTTCCACAAGTTAATTATCTATTTTTTCAAAATGAAGATCTCAACGATAAGGTAGTAAAAAATAAAATAATTAATGAAATTTTAAAAAAATTAAATTTTCCTATTTTTGTTAAACCATCGAACTCTGGATCATCTCTTGGCATCTCCAAAATTATAAATGAATCAGACCTCTTACCAGCATTAGAAAAGGCTAGGGAAATTGATCCAAGAATCATAATAGAGGAAGGTTTAGAGGTAAGGGAGATTGAATGCGGCATAATGGGGAATTCAACGCTCTTAACCTCTGAAATAGGCGAAGTAAAGTACGAAAGTGATTGGTATGATTACGATTCAAAATACAACTCAAATAATAAAATAATTATCCCAGCCCAAATAGATTCTAAAATCACAAAAGAAATCAAAGAAATTGCTATACAAAGTTGTAGAGCACTAAATATTTTTGGTTTTGCAAGAGTAGATTTCTTTTTAGAAAAATCTTCAAATAAAATTTTTTTAAATGAAATAAATACAATTCCTGGTTTTACAAAAAACAGTATGTTTCCAATGCTTTGGAAAGCTTCAGGTTTAAATATTGAACAACTTGTGGCTAAACTGGTAGATGTATCTTTAGATTTGTAGTTTAAATCAAATGTTGCATGGACTTCTTTGGTTACCAATACTTTTAATCTTCATTTTATTAACTGCCCTGGGATGGTTAGAAAGGAGAAGGCAAAATCTTTTTAGGAGCTGGGCGTGTGATTCTGAATTGTGTAAGTTAGATAGTTCAGGTGCAGCATCCTTAAAAGATGGAAAGTTAAAGTGGAGCGCATTTGAAGCTGGCAAATTTGAAGAAAAAGATAGTTTTACAATAAAGAAATTAGAATTAGTAGAATTAATGGCACTAACTTCTGGAGAAGCGCCTTTAACTAACGAATCTCAAGGTAAGTGCAGGTTAAGATTAGTAGGTGATGGGAAAGAGATGGATGTACCATTTTCAGATGCAGAGCAAGCGAGAAAATGGATGGACCAATTAATGGAAAAAGCTAGATGTGATTTGTGAAAAACCAAAAAAAAATCGAAAATAGAAGATTTTTTTTATTAATTGTATTTTTATTTTCAACAAGCTTTATAACCCTAAAAACACTAAAAAAGGTGAATGTTCATGAAATCATAATCTCTGGAAGTAAATTATTCGAGCAAAGTGATGTATTAAAAAATTCATCTTTAAAACTTCCAATCAGATTAATTTTAATTAATACTAATTTTTTAGAAAAAGAGTTAAAACAAAATTTATCTCTCAAGAATATTTCAGTAAGCAGACAAATATTACCTTTTGGATTAAGGGTTCACCTTAATACAAGAACTCCAATAGCTTACGGTGAAAGAATATTAGATAACAAAAAAATATCAGGATTTATTGATGAAGAAGGAATTTTTATCAGCAAACAAAATATAGATTATGAAAATTTAGACAACCTAACTTTACAAGTTTTTGGTTGGAAAGAAAAATTTAAAAATGTATTATCTGAAATTCTAATTGCCCAAAAGAATTATGATTTTGAATTGATTGCCATCACTTTTTCACCAAATGGTTTTCTAACTCTTGAGGAAAAAGATTTAAAAACAATATACTTAGGATTTAATCTAAATTTAATAAACTATCAATTACAAATAATCGATAACCTAAAAAATGAATTAAAGAAAAATAATTTTTCTGAAAAAATAGATAATCTTGATCTTACTGACCCAAACAAACCAAAAATAAAAGTGTTCAAACCCTAATATTAGGAAATTTATTTTAAATAATTTTTTTTAATTATTGTAGTGTTGATGAGGGTTTAGCAGTTAAACAAAATATTTATGAAATAAATATTTTTAAGGATTTTCCTCAACAAACTCCTACATATGAGCTTAGTGAGTTCATAATGCACCCAAGACTAGTATTAGATCCTTATTAAGAGATGAGCTTCGGTAACAATCCAAACTTTGATCAATCGAGTGAAATCCTTCCAAGTCAAAACGCCAAAATAGAAGTTATTGGCGTTGGCGGTGGAGGAAGTAACGCAGTTAACAGAATGATAAATAGTGATCTAGAGGGTGTATCATTCAGAGTTCTTAATACTGATGCACAAGCACTCTTACAATCCTCTGCAGAAAGTAGAGTCCAACTAGGTCAAAACCTTACAAGAGGTTTAGGTGCAGGAGGTAATCCAAGTATTGGCCAAAAAGCTGCTGAAGAATCAAAAGAAGAACTTCAACAAGCATTAGAGGGTTCCGATCTAGTTTTTATAGCCGCTGGGATGGGTGGTGGAACTGGTACAGGTGCAGCTCCGGTAGTCGCTGAAGTTGCCAAACAAAGTGGGGCGTTAACGGTAGGTATAGTAACCAAACCATTTTCTTTTGAAGGGAAAAGAAGAATGCGTCAAGCAGAAGAAGGAATAGCAAGATTAGCTGAAAATGTAGATACCTTGATAGTCATTCCAAACGATAGGTTAAAAGATGTAATTTCAGGAGCTCCCCTTCAAGAAGCATTTAGGAATGCTGATGATGTTTTAAGGATGGGAGTCAAAGGAATCAGTGACATAATTACTTGCCCAGGACTAGTTAATGTTGATTTCGCAGATATAAGATCGGTCATGACAGAGGCAGGTACGGCCCTTCTTGGAATAGGTATAGGTTCAGGAAGATCGCGAGCATTAGAGGCAGCCCAGGCAGCAATGAATAGTCCTTTATTGGAAGCAGCGAGAATAGATGGCGCCAAAGGCTGCGTTATAAATATTACTGGTGGTAAAGACATGACTTTAGAAGACATGACCTCCGCATCTGAAATTATTTACGATGTAGTTGATCAAGAAGCAAATATTATTGTTGGTGCAGTGGTTGACGAGGCAATGGAAGGGGAAATACAAGTTACTGTTATTGCAACGGGATTCGAAACAAATCAACCATTAAATCAGCAAAGAATAAAAAACAGATTATCCAATCAACCGTTATATAATTTGTCGGAAAATAAAGAGTCAGGAGCAAGTATTCCTGAGTTTCTTAGATTAAGGCAAAATAAAAAAGATATAAGTTAAAAGGTAAAATAAAGTGACTCGGTTATCTCGCCTGCCTCAAGCATCCCTTGTGGCTGCTACCTTCCGGTCCTGACCAGGTTTAGGCGTTAAAACCGCGAAAGGCCGAGTCAGGATAATAATAGCAATTCTTGATTAAAAAAGATACATAAATTTCTTATGTTACCTTCTGACCTCGTTAAGTATAAAAAAAAATCTCAAAAAATTATTGCATTAACTGCATGGGACTCCATATCAGGATCCATTGCAGAACAAGCTAATGTAGATCTCATCTTGGTGGGAGATTCCTTAGCAATGGTCTGTTTAGGATACAAATCGACATTGCCATTAACTTTAGAAAACATAATTTATCATACTAATGCTGTTTCAAGAGGGTTCAAAAAGAGAATTGAAGAACAACCTTTAGTCGTTGCAGATATGCCTTTTCTGACTTACCAATGTGGAGAAGACAAAGCTGTGGAGTATGCAGGGAAAATTATTCAGAGCACTTATGCAAAGGCTGTAAAGGTAGAAGGGGCTGAACCAGAAATACAGAAAGTTATTTCTAGATTAATAAGAATGGGAATACCTGTTATGGGTCATATAGGTCTTACACCACAAAGCTATCTAAATCTTGGATTAAAGAAACAAGGAGATAGCTTAGAAAGCCAGGAAAAAATCAAGAGAGAGGCTTCGATTCTTGAAAAATTAGGGTGTTTTTCAGTAGTTCTTGAACATATTCCTGATTTGCTTGCTGAAGAAATACAAAAGACTTTAACAATTCCCACAATAGGTATCGGTGCAGGAAATTATTGTGATGGGCAAGTTAGAGTTACTGCAGATTTGTTAGGCCTCAATGACGATCAACCACCATTTTGCCAACCGATTATTCAAGGTAAGGAATTATTTAAGGAAAAATTAAAAGGATGGGTAGACTCTGAAAGACTTAATTAATCTTATCCCACCACTTAAACATGGAAATAAGAATTTGATTGCTAAGCTCCATTCCTCTAGGGTCGCTTAAAAAGAATCTATTCCCTTTTTTTATTAAAAGTCCATCATCAAGAAATCTTTCCCATTCCTCTATCAATTTACTAAAGGTAGTTTCAGATTTTGTGGTTTCCCAGTTTTGATCTTTAAACACTTTTTGGATATCTATACCCTCTTTTAGTCTCAATCCCAACATTATTTTCTCATCAAGTTCTTTGTAGATAAAGTCCTTATTAGTTAGGGAAAAATCTAAATTAAATTTGTATTGTCTAATTACCCATTCTTTATAATCTTTACTAACTCTTGGTCTAGTTAACTTTTCTCCCCAAGGTGAACTAGTCGAACCTTGACCAAAACTCCACCAACCTAACCCACTCCAATAAACGCGATTATGTCTAGATTGATGTCTAGGGAGACAATAGTTTGAAATTTCATATCTTGAGTACCCCGAGTTTTTTAGTATTAAATGAGTTAATTCACTATTTTTAAAAGCCTCTTCATCACTTGGAAGCTTTAATTTTCCAATATTAACTAATTTTTTAAAAACAGTTCCGTTTTCAATACTTAAATCGTAAATGGATATGTGTGGTGGTGAAAATGATATTGCTTTTTTTAAGTCATCTTGCCATTCTTTAAAGCCACTCAGTGGCAAGTTTTGAATTAAATCTAAACTCCAACTTTTTATTAATCCTGAATCATATACTCTTTTCAACCATGAACAAGATTTTTCAGCATCTTCTCTTAAGTGTCTCCTCCCAGACTTTTGAAGTATATGATTATTAAAACTTTGTACTCCAAGACTAAATCTATTTATCCCAGCTTTTATGAATCCATAAAGATCCTCTTCATTAAAACTTGCTGGGTCAACCTCCATAGTGATTTCAGCACCATAGTCAATTCCATAATTTTCTTTAAAAATATGAATTAACTCCCTAATTTGTTTGGGATCCAAAATTGATGGGGTACCACCACCCACATAAATTGTCGAAAGAGGTGATTTATGCTTAATTGACAATATTTCTTTATGTAAAAAGTGCAAATATTCCTTAATAGTTTTGCTCCCATACCCTCCTAAAGGCTCAACTTTTTTTCCTAATGGAATGACTGCAAAATCACAATAAAAACACCTTCTGTGGCAAAAAGGGATGTGTACATAAGCACTTCTTGGAAACTTATTCATAATATAAGAATATTTTAAAGCCCCAAAAAAAGTAATAAGGATCGAAAAAAATAAAATCTTTATTTACTCAATTAATAAATCCTAGTAGATTATAGATATGACAGATATCCTCGTATTAATTTTATTTGTATTGTCTGGTGCTGCTTCAGGTTGGCTTGGAGTTGATTTATTGCCAGTAGACATACTCAAACAGGTGTCTAATGTAGAGGGTTTTAGAATTGTTTTAGCAATAATAGGTTTTTTTATTGGATTAGCAGCTGGTTTTGTATTCCTTCAACTAAGAAAAACTTTTCTTGATCAAATAAGGACAATGCCTACAGACTTATTAATAAGCAGGTCAGTAGGATTGATTTTAGGATTACTTGTTGCGAATCTACTTCTAGCTCCAATACTCTTAATTCCCTTTCCGAGAGAAGTATTTTTTGCAAAACCTTTAGCAGCTATATTAAGCAATATTTTCTTTGGTGTACTTGGTTATAAGTTGGCAGACACTCATGGGAGGACTTTATTGAGAATATTCAATCCAAATAATACTGATGCATATCTAGTTAATGAGGGAATACTCCCTGCTGCAAGTCCAAAAATACTAGATACTAGTGTAATTATTGATGGCAGAATAAATGGCCTATTAAGTTGCGGCTTATTGGAAGGGCAGTTAATTGTTGCCCAAAGTGTAATTGATGAATTACAAACTTTAGCTGACTCAAGCAGTAATGAAAAAAGATCGAAAGGCAGAAGAGGTCTTAAATTGTTGAAAGAATTAAGAGATCTATACGGGAGAAGACTTGTAATAAACCCAACAAAGTACGAAGGTAATGGAGTAGATGAAAAACTCTTAAAAATTACTGAAGATATGACAGGAACTTTAATAACAGCTGATTATAATCTCTCTCAGATTGCTGAAGTTAAAGAACTAAAAGTTATGAATTTGAGTGATTTGGTTATTGCTTTACGACCAGAAGTACAGCCAGGCGAATCACTTAACATCAAAATTGTTAGAGAAGGCAAAGAAAAAATGCAAGGTATTGGATATTTAGATGATGGAACAATGGTTGTTATTGATGAAGCAAGGAATTTTGTGGGAAGCAGATTAGATATTGTCATAACAGGAGCACTACAAACTCCCACAGGAAGGATGGTCTTTGGAAAACTGATAAATAATCCTGAGTCAAACAAATCTTTTAAATCACCAGCGACACAAGGCTAAATCTAGCTAGAATCAAATCAATCTTAATTTTGTGATACAAATGACTGTATCTGCTCCTTATTACGGCGAAAATACCGTTATGAGGACCCCGCCCCCTGATCTGCCCTCTCTTCTACTAAAAGAGAGAATCGTCTATCTTGGTTTACCATTATTTTCTGATGACGATGCGAAAAGACAACTAGGAATGGACGTTACTGAGCTAATTATTGCCCAACTTCTTTATCTAGAGTTTGAAGACCCAGAAAAACCCATCTTTTTCTATATAAATTCAACAGGTACGAGTTGGTATACAGGAGACGCAGTTGGTTTCGAAACAGAAGCTTTTGCAATCTGTGACACAATAAGCTACATAAAGCCTCCAGTACATACAATCTGTATAGGACAAGCGATGGGGACTGCTGCTGTTATCCTCTCATCTGGAACAAAAGGGCAAAGGGCTGCGCTTCCCCACGCGTCAATTGTTTTACATCAACCAATAAGCGGAGCAAGAGGTCAAGCAACTGATATCCAAATAAGGGCTGAGGAAGTTTTGAAAAATAAAAAATCCATGCTAGAAATTCTCTCTCGTAATACTGGAAAGACTATTGAAGAACTATCTAAAGACTCAGACAGGATGAGTTATCTCAACCCTCAAGAAGCCCTAGATTATGGAGTTATCGATAGAATACTCACAAGTCAAAAAGATTTACCAAACAAAATTTAACCCTCACAAACAACTACTTTAAAATCATGCCAATAGGAACTCCAAGCGTGCCTTATAGACTTCCTGGAAGTCAATACGAAAGATGGGTTGATATATATACAAGACTAGGAGTTGAAAGAATTCTTTTTCTGGGACAAGAAGTTAATGATGGTATTGCTAATAGCCTTGTTGCCCAAATGCTTTATCTTGATTCTGATGACAATTCCAAACCTATTTATCTATATATAAATAGCCCCGGAGGATCAGTAACTGCTGGCTTGGCAATATATGACACTATAAAATACGTAAAAAGTGATGTTGTAACCATATGCGTAGGCCTAGCAGCCTCCATGGGTGCATTCCTATTAGCCGCTGGAACCAAAGGGAAAAGAGTTGCTTTACCCCACAGCAGAATAATGATTCATCAACCCCTTGGAGGGACATCTCAACGTCAAGCTAGTGATATTGAAATAGAGGCTAAAGAAATTTTAAGAATTAAAGATATGTTAAACATGTCTATGGCGGATATGACAGGTCAATCATTTGAAAAAATCGAAAAAGATACCGATAGAGATTATTTTCTAAGTGCAGAAGAGGCAAAAAACTATGGCCTGATAGATAGAGTAATTACACATCCAAGCGAAGCAAATCAGTCTTAAATTTTCTAAATAAATATTTTAATTTTCTTTTTTAAATTAATAATTAATTGGTTTATTTACACGTTTAATGTCTAAAATACTAATTGTCAAATGCAAAGAAGCTACAACTAATGACTCAACTCTTTTACGACGCAGATGCAGATCTAAGCCTTTTAAACAATAAAACAATAGCTATAATAGGATATGGTTCACAAGGCCACGCACATGCCCTAAACCTCAAAGATAGTGGTATGGATGTAATTGTAGGATTATATAAAGGAAGCAAGTCTGAAAGCAAAGCTATTAGCGATGGTCTACAAGTTTTTAGTGTTTCTGAAGCTTGCGAAAAAGCAGACTGGATTATGATTCTCCTCCCAGATGAGTTTCAGAAAGATGTTTACCTTGAAGATATAGAACCAAACCTAAAAGAAGGGAAGATATTAAGTTTTGCTCACGGCTTTAATATAAGATTCGGACTTGTAAAACCTCCTAGTTTTGTGGATGTTGTGATGATTGCTCCAAAAGGACCTGGCCATACTGTTCGTTGGGAATATCAAAACGGTCAAGGAGTCCCTGCATTATTCGCAGTAGAGCAAGATTATTCTGGAAGTGCAAGATCATTGGCAATGGCTTATGCTAAAGGGATTGGCGGAACGAGAGCTGGGATACTTGAAACAAATTTCAAAGAAGAAACAGAAACTGATTTATTTGGAGAACAAGCAGTTTTATGCGGAGGCTTATCAGAACTAGTCAAATCAGGCTTTGAAACTCTTGTAGAGGCAGGATATCAGCCCGAACTTGCTTATTTCGAATGCTTACATGAAGTCAAGCTTATTGTTGATCTGATGGTGAAGGGAGGCTTATCTCAAATGAGAGATTCCATTTCAAATACTGCTGAATATGGAGATTATGTAAGTGGTAAAAGACTTATAAATAACGATACAAAGAAAGAAATGCAAAAAATTCTTAAAGACATTCAAGATGGGACTTTCGCTAAGAATTTTGTAGAAGAATGCGATAAAAACAAACCCCTAATGACAAAATTAAGAGAAGAGAACTCAAAACATGAAATTGAAAAAGTAGGTAAAGGTCTGCGCTCGATGTTCAGTTGGCTGAAATAAATTTATTTTTAATATTTCTTGGATCGATTGGTTTTGATTTATTGACCGGAGATCCCAGATTTTTAATCCACCCTGTTCAAATAATTGGCTTTTACATAAAAAAAATATCTGATTTCCTCATAAATAATTTTAGGGGAAATAAAAATATATTGTTTTGGGGAGGTTTCATCGTAGCTATATCCACTATTGGAATAAGTTTTGGTTTAGGAAAATTGATAGAACTCAGTTACGTACAATTAGGGAATAATTTTTTTAGCGGATTGTTGATTTTTTTTGGACTTTCAAGTTGCATTGCGACTAAGGGACTTATTTCAAGTGTGAAAGAGATCGCAGATCTAATAGAATACAAAGAAATTAATGACCAAAATAAAAGAATAATTAAAGAGAAGGTACAAAGGATAGTAAGTAGGGATGTAAGTTCATCTTCTTTAGAACATCTTTTGAGATCAAGTACAGAGAGTCTTACCGAAAATTCTGTTGATGGAGTGTTTGGGCCATTATTTTGGATTTTTGTTGGAATTTTTTCTATGAAATTTTCAATTTTTCTGCCAGGGCCTTTATCACTTGGTTTTTCTTATAAAGCCATAAGTACCTTAGATTCAATGATAGGTTACAAATATGATTATTTTAGATATTTAGGTTTTTTCAGTGCAAAAATCGAAGATATTTTTACGTTTGTTCCTTCAAGATTAGTTTTAATCACATTACCTTTAGTTAGTCCCAAAATTAATGAGTATGGATCAATCATAAAAAAAAGCTATCTTGATGGGAAAAAATATGATTCGCCTAATGCTGGTATTTCAGAAGCTATATTTGCTTATATTTCTGGTATAAGATTGGGTGGGAAAAGTAAATATAAAAATGAGATTATTGAAAAGCCAATGATCAATTCGAATGGAGATAATTGCACTGGAGAGAAAATTAAATTAATTTGTCAATTAATTTTGAGATTACAATTTTTATGGATAATAATTTTTTTATTTATTTATTTTATAATTTCGACTTTAATTTCATAATAAATTAGTTTTAAAAATACTAAAATAAATAAAAACTCTATGCAAGAAAAAGGCTCTCCAATAGAAAATCAAAATGATGATTTTACTAATACTTCATCAACTGAAAAAGAATACTCAAAATGGGTAGACAATCAGGGAGATGAAGTAAAGAATGTTTTTGGATTTAATAGCAGTGCTGAACTTGTAAATGGTAGAGCAGCAATGATCGGATTCTTAATGCTCATTTTAACCGAGTTAGTTTTTAGCGGAAGACCTGTTACTTCTTCAATTTTTGGTATCAATTAAAAATGGAAGCAAAAAAATCTAATCCAATAAAGGTATTCTTATACATATCTATATGGGTAATAATTTGGGGAACATTAGGTTCTTTGATAGATTATCCTCTCTATAAAAATAAAATCTACTTAGAGGGAAGTATATACCAATATCTTACTTTCACATTTACAGCGATTATTTCTATTATATTTGCAAAGTTTTTTTATAAGAAAATTGATTTATAAAAACTTGTACCTAAATTTCTTAATAATTTTTGCTGGTTCTTTACTGTCTTTGGACTCGTAAAGTATCCACTGATGTGTCTCAGTATCATGATCACAACTATAATTTCCAGATAGGTTATCGTAACTTGAAAGATATGAATGGCAATTTTGGTCTGCCTCAAAAGCAGAGTCATAACCTGTTAGAAAATATATCAAAAATAGAAGAGTTATTAACAAAAAAAATACTTGAGAAACTAAATTAATTACTTTCATAAAATATTCTAAAATTTAAATATATCATCTAATAAAATTTTTCGATCTAAAAATATATCTAACGACCAACATTAAATACAAAGTCATGAAATTCTTGATTATTTAAATAAAGGATGATTAGCAATACTAAAATCATATTTAATCCTATTACTATTGATCCAAAAATATTTATTTGTTTTTTACCAGGCAAAGTGTAAGTAAATTTCTTGCCTTTAAGAAAACCAGCTAAGCCCTTTTTTTCTTTTTTTTGTTCTTTTACTTGAGTATTTTGGTTATTATTCTTAACTTCATTATCAGAAAAACCTTTTACCATTACAAATTCAATATCAAATTTATAATATTCCAAAAAAATAAATTTTTTTAATAATTAACAATTTTTAATCACATATGGGACCATTATTGAAATTTTCTCATTTGAGGAATTATTAAAAAAATAAGCTTCAATAATTTCCGTTTGCAGCCCCAATAAACTAGATTGACATTTGAATCTATTTTGGTCGAAGACCACTAATTGAAGTTTTTCTATTTCAGAAACTAATTCTTTACATGATTGGATTCTAGTATCTTTAAAACAATCATTAGATTGTTTTAGAATCTTAGTCTTCGTTGGTATTGTTTCTGCCATAAGAAAATTTGATAATAATAAAAATTTCAAGAATAAAATAGTTAAAAATTTCATTACTTTTTAAAATTTCAAAATTTTGGATACTTCGGCAGTAGTTTTGATCATTGAGCTAATTGCATTTTATTACTAAAAAAAAAGATGCCCTAGAAGAGCACCCTTTTGTGCAAGGAAGAAATAGATTAAAAAGATTACCCTTGAACTCTATCCTTAAAAAGTTTACCTGCAGAGAATGTTGGAACTCTTTTAGCAGGTATTGCTATTTTTTCGCCTGTCTTAGGGTTTAATCCCTGTCTTGCAGAACGATCTCTTGGTTCAAAAGAACCAAATCCTAGTATGGAGACTTTTTTGCCTTCCACTACTGAATCAACAATAGTTTCAATAGCTGCATCAACAACTAAAGAAACATCCGTTTTTGTGAGCTCTGTACGAGCAGCAACAAGATTTACTAAATCAGCTTTGTTCATTGAATTGTTTGTAAAGCAGAGATTTAAAGACAAGAGTTTTAATCAAGCCTAAAAACCTCGAACTTGCATATCATATGGAGCAAATACAAATACGGCAACCGAAAATGCCGGCAGCGCAAAGCTTTATACAAATCATAGGGTCATTTTTAGCTAGATTATTTATTTTTATGGCCACACATTTTTCTTATATCAAAAATGACTTTTAAAAGTAGAAAACAGGCAAAACCGTTGGTGTAACTAGATTAATCGTTAAAAAAGCAAACTTCATTTTGCAAAGGTGAAAAATATCAAAGGGGCATGAAATTAAAAATTTGAGCTATTTATTATGTTTTATTAATTTTCAGATATATTTCCTTCTCATCACATGAAAAAACATAATTTGTATTTTGAAATCAAGAAAAATCTGGTTTTCTCTTCACTGAACTTTCTCTATAAATCGTTTTATGCACTGAGCAGATGGATGAAGAAATAGTAATTAATTAGGAAATTAATACTCTCCAAGATCTAATAAAGTTAATTAGTGAAGCCTTAAATTTAAGTTTTTTTTTTAATTTTGCATCTATTATTCAAATATCAATAATTTAAATAAATTATCTCAATATTTAACTAATCAATGATAAAGAGAAAGTGATTCATCTCAATAAAGGTAAACCATTTCCTTTAGGGAGTTCTATAACTTCAGAAGGGGTTAATTTTTCCTTAATAGCCACAAATGCAGAACATATAGAAATCTTAATATTTGAGAAAGAGGACTCTATTTCCCCAAAAAGTATATTCAAATTAGATCAGAATCATAATAAAGGTCCTTACTGGCATGCGGAAATAAAAAATCTAAATGAGGGGTGTATTTATGCTTTCAGAGTAAAACAAAAAAATAATGGAATTAATAATAACTATGAAAAAAAAGTATTACTTGATCCATGTTCAAGGGGTATTACCGGATGGGGGAGTTATAAAAGAAAAAATGCATTAAAAACGCAAGAAAATACTAATTCTTGTCTTAAAAGCGTTGTTTGTGATAGAAAATTATTTAATTTTAAAGATTATCCAAGACCGAAACATTCTTGGGAAGAAACAATTATTTATGAACTCCATATCAAAGCTTTCACTGAATCAACTGATAAAGATGAAAGTTGTTTTAAGAAATTTTTAAAAAAAATTCCTTATCTCAAAGAACTGGGTATTACAACAATTGAATTACTTCCAATTTTTTGTTTTGATCCTACTGATGCCCCAAATGGTCTAAAAAATTTTTGGGGTTATAGTCCAATCAATTGGTTTACTCCGCATTATGAATATCTTTCGAATGAATCAGCGGAAAGCAATAGAGAGGAATTTAGAAGATTTGTGGAGGAATGTCATAAAGCAGGCATTGAAGTCATCTTAGATGTTGTTTTCAATCACACTTCCGAAGGCGATACAAAAGGGCCCGCAATATCTTGGAAAGGTATAGATGAAAATCTTTATTACTTTATTGGAAATGATAAAAATTATCAGGACGTCTCCGGATGTGGTAATACTATTGCAGCAAACAGAGGATTAGTTAGAAAACTAATAATTGAATCATTAAAATGTTGGGCGAGTGAATTAGGAGTTGATGGTTTTAGATTTGATTTAGGAATTGCCCTATCAAGAGGAGAAAATCTTTCACCGCTTGATAATCCTCCAATTTTTGAAGATATAGAATGTGAACCAGAACTTATTGATATCAAGTTCATAAGTGAACCATGGGATTGTGGAGGTTTATATAAATTAGGTGATTTCCCATCTAAGAATACTTTCACTTGGAATGGTCATTTTAGAGATGACTTACGGAGATTTTGGAAGGGAGATAAAGATACAGCTTGGAATATGAGCGATAAAATAAAAGGGTCACCATCTATTTATAAAGAAGAAAGTATTTTCCCAAAAACAATAAATTTTATTACTTCACATGATGGATTCACTCTAAAAGATTTAGTAACTTTCAATACAAAACACAATTTTGCCAATAGAGAACAAAATAGAGATGGTGATAACCATAACAATTCTTGGAATCATGGTACAGAGGGGCCTACTACAAACTCATTAATTAATGATTTGAGAAAAAGACAACAAAAAAATCTTATTCTTAGTTTACTTATATCTAAAGGTGTTCCCATGATACTTATGGGTGATGAGATAGGAAGGTCCCAAGGCGGTAACAATAATTCTTGGTGCCAAAATAATTTATTAGGCTGGATGAATTGGGAACATGATCAACAAGATTTGGAATTATTAGAATATTTTAAATACGTTATAAAAATCCGAAAAAAACTAATAAACATTTTTAATCCATCATTCTTCCCTAATAATCAAACCAATGAAAATATTCCAAGATATCATTGGCATGGAACAAAGATAGATAGCCCAGATTGGAGTAGTTGGTCTCACACAGTTACCTTTAGCATAAACAAAGACAATAATAATCCGCTGGTCTGGATAGGTTTAAATGCGTATTCAAAAAGTATCGATTTCCCCTTACCGGAATGTAAATATAATTGGTTAAAAGTTATTGACACTAGCATGTCTGAGATTTTTGAACCCTTAACTATTAATAAAAAATCTGTTTCAATAAAGAGTAGAAGCTCTTTATTAATCATTTCAGAAGAGGTATTTGGGTCAAAAAACAATATATTCTAAAAGCGGGCGGCGGGAATCGAACCCGCATCTTCAGCTTGGAAGGCTGAGGTTTTACCACTAAACCACGCCCGCATTAAGTAATAGAATTACCATTGCAATAATACATTATCAAACAATCAACAAAGTAAAAAGATTGGAAAATTCACACTCGAAAAAAAATATTACTAAATCAACAACAAGATTAATGTTCTCTTATGGACTAGGAGATGCAGGCACGGGTTTGGTCGCAACGCAATTTGGTTTTTTTCTGTTCAAATTCTTTATTTCTGCTGGTTTACCAGTAATAATTGCAGGTTCATTATTAATGTTAATAAAGATATGGGACGCAGTAAATGATCCGTTAATTGGATGGTTAAGTGATCGTACCAAATCAAGATGGGGGCCTAGAATCCCTTGGATGGTGGCAGCATCTGTTCCTCTTGGTTTCTCTTTAGCTGCGATATGGTGGACGCCCACTGGTTCCGTGCTTACCAAGACTATTTACTATGCCATAATTTCTATAGTCGTAATGACTGCTTATACAAGTATTAATCTTCCTTTTGCAGCTCTATCTACTGAAATTTCTGAAAAAACCGTAATAAGAACAAGACTAAACGCATCTAGATTTACTGGCTCAATAATTGCAGGACTTACTGGTTTAATAATTGCTGGAGTTGCATTAGGTTCTGAAGGATCAGAAAATAATGAATATTTTTTAATGGGTAAAATAAGTGGATGTATTGCAGTTGCTGCTACATTAATTTCTTGTTGGGGATTAGCTCCATTTGCAAAAAAAGCACGAAGGCCTTCAGGAAAAGTGGAAGCTATAACACTTCAATTCAAAAGAATCTTCAGAAATAAAAAATTTCTAAAAGTTATTACGCTTTATATTCTTCTCTGGTGCGCCTTACAATTGATGCAAACTGTAGCTTTAATTTATGTAGAAGATGTACTGAATGTTCCATCATATATTGCTAAGTGGATACCGATACCTTTCCAAATTAGCGCTTTAGTCGGTTTACAAATATGGGCCAGAGTATCAAATAAATTGAATAGGATTTCAGCTTTAAACTATGGAGCGATGATTTGGATTCTTTCATGTACCGCAACTTTGTTTTTACCCTCTTTATCAAGGGTTTCAGGAGTTGGGGATGATTTATTTCTAAATTCAGGAAATATAATTTTGTTTATTCTTTTAATTTTTATAATCTGTCTTATTGGTATTGGAGCTTCAACTGCTTTTCTTATCCCTTGGTCACTACTTCCTGATGCAATAGATGAAGATCCAGAGAAACCAGCAGGACTATATACCGCTTGGATGGTTCTTATTCAGAAGATTGGCATTGCATTCAGTGTTCAATTATTAGGATTTTTGTTGTATTTATCAGGTTATCAATCATGTTTTGTTGATAAAGATAGTTCAAATATTATTGAACAATGCATATCAGCACAATTAACTATTAGATTATGTATAGGTTTTATACCATCAATATTAGTGATAATTGGTCTCTTAATAATGAGGGAATGGGATCGAAAATTAATTACGAACTAATATAAAGATATGTATTACCTTAACTTTCTTAAAAGACTTCTTAGCAGCTTAATCATTGGCGGGCAAGCAATTAATTTTATCTTAAAGGGTAAAATTTCCAAAAATGATCTTTTTGAACAACTTATGGAGTCAGGTCCTGGTAGTTTATTAATTGTATTAATTACAGGAGTTGCCGCAGGTACAGTATTCAATATTCAAGTAGCATCACAACTTACAAGTATGGGTGTTTCAAGTGAAATTGGAGGGTTATTAGCCGTAGGAATGGCGAGAGAAATGGCTCCTCTTCTAACTGCGACTTTAATGACTGGTAAGGTTGCCACTGCTTATGCTGCTCAACTGGGCACTATGAAAGTCACAGAACAAATTGAGGCAATAACAATGTTAAGGACAGAGCCAGTCCAATATTTGGTGGTTCCAAGGTTACTATCTATGGTAATAATGTCTCCGATACAGTGTCTTTTGTTTTTATCTGTAGCTTTATGGAGTGGACAAATTTGGAGCACGATATTTTATAAAGTTCCTCCAATAGTTTTTTGGACATCTGTAAGATCAGGTAATGTGAGTTTAACCAGTACAGACTTAACTTCAATGTTAATAAAATCTGTAGTGTTCGGATTACTTATTTCAATCATTGCTTGTGGATATGGGCTCACAACCAAAGGTGGTCCAAAAGAAGTTGGAACAAGTACAACAGGCGCAGTTGTAATGACTCTCGTTACTGTATCTTTAATGGATGTATTATTAACACAAATTTTATTTGGATGATTCTATGGTTAACACTAAATCAAAAAAAGATGAACCAGTAATAATATCTCCATCATTTCAGTTGCCAATCATTCTAATAGCTTTAAGTTTTATGCTTTTGTTTTTGAAAATTGGTTCTTTGCCAACAATAGTTTTTGCTTCCTTTAGCTTTTTTTTATTACTTCAGTCATTTACCTTAAGAATAAAAATAACAAATGATGATTTTATCGTTTTACAATTAGGGAAAGAAATAAGAACTTTTCCATTCAAGAACTGGATATCATGGAAATTCTTTTTCCCTATAATCCCAGGAATTTTTTATTTTAGAGAAAATTCCAGTCCTCATTTATTACCAATATTATTCAATCCAAAGCAATTAAAAGATGAGCTCATAAAAAAAGTTGACTCCCTGGAAATTAAAAATTCTTAAAATTCAGACTTTGCCTAATCATCAAAATTATTTAAATGACCAATAAAGAAATTTCCGACAATAATCCTGAAAATGAATTAATAATAAATAAGTCAATTTCAGATGATAAAACTAAACAAATTAGTAAGAAAGATACAACGCAAAATAAAAAAATTACACCAAAAAGCGTCAAATCAACTAAATCTTTTGATGAAATTTCTAATGAAATTTTTAAAGATCTCGTTATAAAAAAAGACTCTTTAATGAAAGAAATAAAAGAGTTGGAAACAAAAAAAGATGAGTTAGAAAAAGATATTGATTCAAGTTTCAAAGGACAGTCAGATAATATTGCTAAAAGAGTTAAAGGATTTCAAGAGTACTTAACTGGATCTTTGCAGAATCTTTCACAAAACGTAGAGAGACTTGAATTAGTTTCTCAACCAATAATCGTAAAGCCATCTCCCCTTGATGAGAAAAGGCAAGACAATAGCACAAATAATGTGGTCAATGTCCTCGCTCTTTCAGAAACATTTAAGCCAGATGAGAAGATTATAAAAAGTTGCTTTTCAAGTTTTGCGGAACAACCTGATTTTTATGCTGAGCCTTGGAAATTAAGAAGGAGCCTTGATCCATCAGATATAGAAATTATGGATGATTGGTTCTTTAACATGGGCGGTAGAGGTTCTCTTGAAAGTAGAGGATCTCGACAAAAAAATGCTTTGCTATCAGCGGGTTTAATATCTATTCTTGGCGAATTATATGGAGATCAGTTTCAGACCCTTATTTTAGCTTCGCAGCCTGAACGATTAGGTGAATGGAGAAGAATTCTTCAAGATTCGCTTGGTCTCACAAGGGATGACTTTGGACCTAATAGTGGGATTGTTCTTTTTGAAAGGCCTGAAGGTGTCATCGAAAGAGCTGATAGATTAGAAGCCAATGAAGAATTGCCATTTATTATCATTGATGCAGCAGAAACCTCTGTTGAAATTCCAATACTTCAATTCCCATTATGGGTTGCATTTGCTGGTTCAGATAGTGAAATTTACGATGATCTTGAATTAAACTAATCTATATGAATATTTTAATAATTTTTACAAGTTATCTTTTAGGATCATTTCCTACAGGTTTTTTAATTGGAAAATATCTTAAAAATATAGATCTAAGGACTACAGGTTCTGGATCTACAGGTGCCACAAATGTCTTAAGAAATGTTGGAAAATGGCCAGCACTTTTTGTATTTATCGTTGACGTTGGGAAAGGCCTTCTTGCAGTAAAAATTGCTCAATATTACACATCTCAAGGATTAATAGAAGTTATAGCAGGCATATCAGCTATCTCTGGACATATTTGGCCAATATGGCTCAGAGGGAAAGGAGGAAAAGCTGTTGCGTCTGGATTAGGTATGTTTTTAGCTCTTTCCTGGAAAGTTGGACTAGCATCACTTGGCATTTTTTTAATAGTCCTAACAAAAACTAAATATGTTTCTTTATCTAGTATTTCAGCTGCAATCTTACTACCTATTTTTATGTTTTTTTACCTCGGCAATTTTATGCACTCTTATTTTTTTATAAGTTTAATTTTGGCATTATTAGTAATCTGGAAACATAGAACAAACATCAAAAGACTGCTCAAGGGAGAAGAATCCAAAATTAACTAGACTTAATAGATTTAAATATTTCAGCAAGAGCTTTATTAGGATCAATAGCTTTTGATATTGATCTACCAATGACTAATTTAGAAGCTCCATTATCTAAAGCTTCATGGGGAGTCATAATTCTATTTTGATCATCTTTATTTTCAATCTTTAACCTGATACCTGGTGTAATTAGTTCAAAATTATCTTTATAAATAGATCTCAGCATTTTTACCTCCCAAGGAGAACAAACACATCCATCTAATCCAGCATCAAAAGATAACTTTGCAAGTCTCAATACATTTTCTTCAATTGAATTATTTCTATCAAGATCAGTTTGAAAATCTTTAAGAGAAAAGCTTGTTAGAACTGTTATTCCTACGACAAATGGAGGTTTTATACTGACTGAGGTGGCTCCTTCTAAAGATGCTTTTTTCGAATCCATAAGAGCTTTTAGACCTGCTGAAGCATGAATAGAAATAATATCAACACCTAATTTTGAAACTTGGAAACATGCCGCACTCATGGTATTTGGAATATCATGAAATTTTAAGTCTAAAAAAATTTTTTTATTTAAACTTTTTAAAATTTCAATAACTCTTGGACCTTCTCTAACAAAAAGCTCTAAACCCACTTTCACCCACTTAATATTAGGACATTTTTCTAGCAGTAATTTTGTTTGACTTACATTTAGTCCATCAATTGCCAATATTATTTTATCTTCTGAATTAAATCTGTTATGCATCAATTTTTAGTTTTCAAACCTCTTAATTATTTTTTTTCCAATTTGCAAAATTTTTCCTTCCAAATCATTTTTTGAATCAAAAACTAAATCAGGATTTATTAATTTCTGACTATCAATTTTTACGCCGCCACCTTTAATAGATCTTTTGGATTCGCTGCTTGATTTGAAAAGTTTTAGGGCACTTAGCAAGTAAAAAAACTTAACTGGAAAAACTATTTCTTTTAATGAAATCTCTGGAATTTCTCCAACTTTTTCTTTGTGTCCAAGAAATAATTTTTCGCAGTTTGATTGCGCTTTTAATGCTTCTTCAGCCCCGTGGAATAAAGTAGTAACTTCTAAAGCCATTCTTCTCTGTAATTCACGAGGATTTAAATTTTCAAGGAAATTTAAATCTAATTCAGTAAGTAATTCAAAATAAGAAGGTATTATATTGTCGGGTACTTTTTCTAATTTTGAATACATTGAAAGAGAATCATCAGTCAAACCTACGGTGTTAAATTCAGATTTACTCATCTTCTTAATTCCATCTAAACCTGTCAAAATTGGCAATAGAACACCAAATTGAGGTTCTTGTTTAAAGTACCTTTGAAGATCTCTTCCTATTGCAATATTAAATTTCTGATCTGTACCTCCAAGCTCAATATCTGATTTAACAACCACCGAATCGTAACCTTGTAATAGTGGATATAAGAATTCATGCAAAGATATTGGTGATTGTGAAGTGTACCTTTTATTAAATTCCTCCTTAGCTAACATTTGGCTAACTGTTGCACTCCCCATTAATTCAATTATCGAATTAAGATCTAATCCTTTTAACCATTCACTGTTATACCTAATTTCTATTCTATCTTTTGAATCAAAATCTAAAATAGATTCGTTAGCTGGTTTACCCATTCCTAGTTGGGTTAAGTATGTTTTTGCATTATCTTTAACTTGTTGTTCCGATAACTGCACTCTTGTTTTGTTTTTTCCGGTTGGGTCTCCAATTTGAGCAGTAAAATCTCCGATAATTAAAATTGCAACATTTCCATTATCTTGGAATGCCCTAAGTTTTTTGAACAATATGCTGTGCCCAAGATGAATATCTGTTCCAGTTGGATCGATTCCGAGTTTAACCCTTAATTTTTTATTATTTTTTTTCGCATTATCAATTATCTCCGAAAAAGTTTGATCTGTTCCCTTAATTGGAAAATATTCTTCTATTCCTCTTGACAGCCATGATGGCAATAATAATTGATCAGACATTTTGCTTTAACCCTTAAATTTAAGAAGTTTTATCAAGTTCATCCTTCATTCTTATTAAGGTTTTATTCATCTGATCGAACATTTGATCAGGAGTAATCCCAAATTGACTTAACTGTGTCTTTAATTGTTCTACTGTCATTTTGGCTTGAAAATCTTCAGACAATTC